>VAXZ01000115.1:38793-46075 GCA_005885035.1 Actinomycetota bacterium | reverse complement strand
GCGCCGACGCCGAGCCACGCGGCTCGGGCGAGCCCTCGGTTAATCGCGACGCCGCCGAGGATCGCCGGCACCGAGAGCAGCGGCAACGCGAAGACCGTGGCGACGTTGATCAACGAAACGGCCGTGAGCCCCGTCGCGATGCGGGTCGGCTCCATCCCCCCGGCCACCAGTAACCGATACTGCAGCGCCGCGCCGACCGCGTTCCCACCCGGGAGGAGCCGGCTGACCGAGTTCCCGGCGAGCTGCGACGTGCCGATCAGGAAGTACCGACGCGACCGGAGGCAAAGACCGATCAGCGCCCAGATGCAGAGGAAGCTCGCGGCCTCCAGGGCAACCATCACGAGGAACCACGCCGGGTTCACGTGGCGCAGCTCCTCGAACGAACCGAAGACCGCGACCAACGAAGGCCACACGACGTAGAAGCCGATCAGGGCGACGAACAGCGCAGCGAGGCGGCCGGGCGAGACCACACGGGGCCTGGCCGGCACGCTCCGGGTCTCGGCCGGGTCCGTCACGCGGCCAGCGTCCCTTCCCGGACGCTCCGGCGTCAACGCCATCGCTTCCGTAGCATCGGGCCGTGACCAGGTCGGAGGAGCTCTTCGTTCGCGCCGGAGCGGTGATCCCCGGCGGCGTCAACTCTCCCGTCCGGGCGTTCGGCTCCGTCGGCGGCACCCCGCGATTCGTCGCCCGCGGTGAGGGTGCGCACGTCATCGACGTCGACGGGAACCGGTACGTCGACCTCGTCGGCTCGTGGGGGGCTCTGCTCTTCGGCCATGCCCACCCCGAGATCGTCGGCGCGGCGTGCGCGGCGGCGGCCAAGGGCACGACGTTCGGCGCACCGACCGAAGGGGAGGTCGAGCTCGCGGAGCGCATCGTCGACGCGGTCCCGGGGATCGAGCTGGTCCGGCTGGTCTCGAGCGGGACGGAGGCCACGATGTCCGCGGTGCGCCTGGCGCGGGCCGCGACCGGACGCGACCGGATCCTGAAGTTCGACGGTTGCTACCACGGACACGCCGACGCCTTCCTCGCCGAGGGCGGCGGGAGCGGGCTCGCGACGTTCGGGATCCCCCGCTCCCCCGGGGTCACCGAGGGCGCGGCGAAGGATACCCTCACCGCGCCGTACAACGACCTGGACGCTGTGGACCGCGTGTTCGACGATCGCGGCGGCGAGGTCGCCGCGGTGATCGTCGAGCCGGTCGCGGCGAACATGGGGGTGATCCCACCCGACGACGGCTTCCTGGGGGGCCTCCGAGCGCGATGCACCGCGAGCGGGAGCGTCCTGATCTTCGATGAGGTGATCACGGGGTTCCGGATCGGGTACGGCGGGGCGCAGACCCGCTGGAACGTGACGCCGGATCTGACGACGCTCGGCAAGGTGATGGGGGGCGGTTTCCCGTGCGCCGCCTTCGGGGGCCGGCGCGACCTGATGGAGCGACTCGCGCCCACCGGGCCCGTGTACCAGGCCGGGACGCTCAGCGGGAACCCGGTCGCGATCGCGGCCGGGATCGCGACCCTCGACCTCGCTCGTCGCTTCGACCCGTATCCCGGGCTCGAACGCACGGCCGAGACGCTGGCGTCGGGACTCGGAGCGGCGTTCGCGTCCCGGCCGTTCCCGGTCAGCATCGGCAGGGCGGGGTCGCTCCTCAGCCAGTTCTTCGCCGAGGGTCCGGTGCGGAACTTCGCCGATGCCAAGGCCGCGGATCACGAACGGTACGCCCGGTTCTTCCACCACATGCTTGACCACGGTGTCGCCCTGCCGCCCTCGGGCTACGAGCTGTGGACGCTCGGGACCGAGCACGGCCCCGACGAGGTCGGGGCCGTGCTCGAAGCCGCCGGATCCTTCGAAGGGTAGATGCCGCGAGGGTGGTGCCGAGCCGGCCGCCTCAGGCGGCCGGCTCGGGAAGAAGGTCCTCGTCGTCGGTACCGATGTCGAGCACCGTCACGACGTTGTCGGGCTCTGTATCGACCTTCGGCGGGGTCCAGGTGGGGACGAGATCGGTGATGCCGAACAGCTCCCACTGACGCATGAAGTACGGCCTCCTCGCACCATGGAACGGAGGAGATATCGGCATCCCACGCGTTCGCTGCGTATCGGACCTCCGGTCCGTTTCTCCTGCCGAACGGTGCAGCCGAACGGGGTAGGCTCGCGGACCGATGCCGACGACCCCGCAGGACGACCTCTCGGACGGGGATCTCGAGCGTTCGGCGTCGTTCCAGACGTTCGCCGCCGGCTCTCGCGCAAGGTTCGGGGACGAAGCCGGTCGGTGGCTGGACGCGCTCCCCGACCTCCTGCGGGACGTCGGCGCCCGGTGGGCCCTCGAGCTGGTGGAGCCAGGCACCTCGGACGGAACGCGCTACCTGATCGACGCGGCGCGAGCCGGCGAACGCGTCACCCTCGAGGCCACCTATCCCGACGGCTGGTGGCCGGAGACCACCCGTGCGTTCGAGACCTGGAAGGGCGAGGCCACCCCCCGGCTGCTCGAGCACGACGCTCGAGGCGTGCGCCTGCTCGAGCGGGCCGAGCCCGGGACCTCGCTCCGCGGCGAGCCCGACGAGCGCGCGTCCCTCGTGGAGGCGGCGGAGGTATGCGAACGGCTGTGGATCCCGGATCCGGGCGGGATCACGCCGGTGGCCACCGAGGTCAGGGACTGGGCATCCACCTTGGAGTCACGACACATCCGGGTCGGTCGGCCGTTCGACCGTGAGCTCGTGCGTGGAGCGGTGGATCTCCTCGCAACCCTGGGACCGACCCAAGGTGAGCGGCTCCTGTTGCACGGGGACCTCCGCCTCCGCTCGATGGTGCTCGCGAACGGACGACGCGTCGCGCTCGACCCGCAGCCACTGGTGGGAGAGCCGGCGTTCGACGCCGCGTCGCTACTGCGGGACGCCCCCGAGGAGCTGATCGTCGACGTCGACGGCGGCCGCGAGCGGGTCCGCCTGCGGTTCGAGGTGCTGACCGAGCACCTGGGATGCGACCCGGGTCGGTTGCGAGGCTGGGCCTTCGCGACCTCGATCGATCACGCGGTGTGGTGCTGCGAGCAGGGCGATCAAGCGCTCGGCGCCACCGTCGCGGAGGTGGCGCGGATGATCCGGACGCTCGAGGTCTGAGCTCGGTCCCGCCGGCGCCGCGGTAACACGCCGCCCGGTGCGCCACACTGTAGGAGCGATGGAGATGGAAGATCGAACGGAGGTTCCCGTGTCTACCGAAACCGCGACCTTCGGCGCCGGCTGTTTCTGGGGCGTCGAGTGGGTCTACAACCGAGTCCCGGGCGTCCTGCAGGTGGTCTCCGGCTACAGCGGAGGCACCGTGGAGGACCCGTCCTACCGCCAGGTGTGCACCGGCCGAACCGGGCACGCCGAGGTGATCCAGCTCGTCTTCGATCCCGAGGTGGTCACCTACGACCAGCTCCTCGAGGTCTTCTGGGCGATGCACGACCCGACGCAGATGGACCGACAGGGCCCCGACGTCGGGACCCAGTACCGGAGCGTGATCTTCGCGCACTCACCCGAGCAGCGAGCGGCGGCGCAGCGATCCAAGGCCGAGGCGCAGATGCGGTTCGATCGCCCGATCGCGACCGAGATCACGGACTTCGTCGCCTTCTATCCGGCCGAGGACTACCACCAGCATTACTACGAGCGGACCGGGCACGAGCCTTACTGCCACGTCCTGCCGGCCGGGCTCCTCGAGCAGCTCGGGTTGGTCGGTCAGCCGCGATAACCGACGACCTTGTGCGAGCTGTCGCACAGGGGTTGGCATCGCGACTCGCCGCAGCGGCAGAGCGAGATCCGGTCGCGGGTCTCGACCGGCTCGCCGGCGTACGTGATCGCGACGTCGCCCACCACCCGGACCGGCCCGTTCGGCTTCAGCCCGAGGGCCGGCGGACCGGCCGGGTCGGGCACATCCCAGCGGTAGGGAGCCGGGATCGCGCCGGTGGGCGGCTCTTCGTCGAAGCACCGGTACGGTGCCGGGCGGTCGCACAGCGGCATCGCCGAAGAGGTGCCGCACCGGCAGATCGCATAGCTGGAGCCGGCCTCGGTCACCGGATCGAGCCGCCAGTCGTCCCCGTCATGCTCGAGGCGGCCGAGCGGGAGACCGTCGACGAGCATCGGGCCGCCGGGCACGATCCGGATCGCCGGGCGTTCCATCCGCGGGACGCTAGCAGCGACGCGGTGAACGTCCGGTAGAGCCCGAAGCGCCGGTGGCGTAGGCTCAGCCGATGGCGGAGGAACGCAAACTCGTCTCGGTGCTCTTCGTCGACATCGTGGATTCGACGGCGCACGCCGAGCAGAGCGATCCCGAGGACGTCCGCGAACGCTTGCAGCTGTTCTTCGAGACCTTCCGCACCCAGGTCGAGCGGTTCGGCGGTGTCGTCGAGAAGTTCATCGGCGACGCCGCCGTCGCCGTCTTCGGGGCGCCGCTCGCGCACGGCGACGACGCCGAGCGCGCAGTCCGGTGCGGGATCACCGTGCTCGAGAACATCGCCTCCCTCGACCCCGTCGGGCCGGCCGCGGGCATGCGCGTCCGCGGCGCGGTCAGCACCGGCGAGGCGATCGTCTCCCTCGGATCCGAACACGAACGCGGCGAGGCGCTCGCCACCGGCGACGTGGTCAACACCGCCGCGAGGATGCAGAGCGCTGCCCCGCCGGGAGGGCTCGTCGTCGGCGAGGAGACCTACCGCGCCACGCGGCGGTCGATCCGCTACGAGGACCTCCCTGCCATCGACGCGAAAGGGAAGCGCGAGCCGGTCGCGGCGTGGCTCGTCGTCGGGGAGGAGACCGCCACCCGCCCCGGGTCCGGCTTCGTCGGCCGTGACCGCGAGCTCGAGGTTCTTTCCGGCACCTGGAAGCGCGTGCTCGCGGAGCGCCGTCCCCACCTGGTCACGATCCTCGGCCCACCCGGCATCGGGAAGTCCCGGCTGAGCAAGGAGTTCCTCCAGGCGGTCGAGGCCGACGGGGCCCGGACCGTCCGCGGCCGTTCCTTGCCCTACGAGGAGCAGACGGGCTACCGGACCAGCGCCGAACACGTGAAGCGCGTCGCCGGGATCCTCGAGAGCGACGCGCCCGCGGCCGCCCGGACGAAGTTGATGGAGACGCTGCCGACGCTGGTGGCGGAGGGCGAGGTCGACGAGATCGGGCGGTACCTGTCGCTCCTGCTCGGCCTCGGCAAGGGCGACCAGTCCGAGGACAAGACCCCGATGTTCTTCGCCGTGCGACGGCTGGTCGAAGGGCTCGCGACGGATCGGCCGACCGTGCTCGTGTTCGAGGACGTCCACTGGGCCGACACGAGCCAGCTCGAGCTCATGGAGTACCTCACGACCCATGTGCGTGAGGTGCCCGTCGCGTTCCTCGCGCTCGCACGCCCCGAGCTCCTCGACACACGGCCGACCTGGGGCGCCGGCTTGCTCTCGCATACGACGATCCCGCTGGAGCCGTTGTCCGCTGAGGACGCCGCGGCGGTCGCGACGGCGACGCTCGGCGACTCGTCCGACGCGACCGTCCGCCAGTTGATCGAGGTGGCAGAAGGGAACCCGCTGTTCATCGAGGAGCTGGCGGCATCGGTGGCCGAGGGAGCGCACGGCGTCACAGAGCTCCCGAGCACGGTGCGTGAGGCGATCGCCTCGCGCATCGACATCCTTCCCGGCGAGCAACGCATGGTCCTGCTCGACGCGTCGGTGATCGGCAAGTCGTTCTGGCGGGGGGCGCTCGCGGCGATCGGTGACGAGCAGCAGCCCGACGCGATGCTGGACGCGCTCGAGGCCCGCGACCTGATCCGCCGTGAGCCGATGAGCCGGGTGGAGGGCGACCGTGAGTTCGCGTTCAAGCACATCCTGATCCGTGAGGTCGCCTACGCGACGCTGCCGAGGGCCGCCCGACGGGAGCGGCACGCAGCGGTTGCGAAGTACCTCGAGCAACAGGTCGGCGACGCACCGGACCTCGCGTGGTTCCTCGCGCACCATTGGAGGGAGGCCGGTGAGCACGCCAAGGCCGTCGAGTACCTCGTGGCGGCGGCCGAGCGGGCGCAGCAGGCTTTCGCGAAGGACGAGGCGATCGCGCTGTTCGACGAGGCGATCGAGCTGTCCGCGGAGCCGGCGGATCGCGACCGCGTGCGGCTGACCCGAGCGTTCTCGCTGCTCGATCTCGCCGACTTCGAAGCGGCCGCGCACGAGCTCGACGACCTGCTCCCGCACCTCGACGGCGAGGCGAAGATCGACGCGCTGATCGGCCGGGCGCGGGCGGGCATCTGGACGGAGGAGTTCGACGTCGCGCTCACCATGGCCGAAGGCGCGCGCGAGTTGGCCGAGCAGACGGGTGACGACGAACGGACCGCTCCGGCGATCGGGTTCCTCTGCGGCGTCCAGACGATGACGGGCAAGGTCGAGGACTCGATCGCGCACGGCGAGGAGGCCCTCCGTCGGTGGGTCCCCGGGACGCGGGGGAGCGACTTCGCCGCGGTGAACGAGTTCCTCTCCGACTCCTATTACTGGGCGGGCGACTACGCCAGGTCCGAGGAGCTGGCGCGCGCCGCGCATGAGATCGGCGGGAACACGCACAACGTGAACGCGCTGATGCGCGGCGGTGGCTGGCGGGGCGTCGCCCTCGCCGGCCTCGGGCGCACCGAGGACTCGATGACCCTCCTCGATCTGATGATCGAGACGGCCGAACGTATCGGGCGCCCAAGGTTCGCGGCCCCGTCCTTGAACTATTCGACGCAGAACTTCCGAGACCTCTACCTGCTCGACGAGGCGCGCAGCCGGAACGAACGTGCCCTCGAGGTCGTCGGTCGCGAGGGCGAGTACGGGATGCCCGGGATGCAGGGACGGATCGACCTGCTCGTCACCGATCTGATGCAGGGCGAGGTCGGCCGCGTCGAACGGGAGTGGCCGAAGCTCTGGGACGAGGCGATCAACGGCTCCGCGTGGAGACCGTGGCTCGGAGGATGCCGGCTCGCCTTCGTCCGCGCCGAGCTCGCGCGACAAGCCGAGGGACCGGAGGCGGCCGTGGATGCGGCCACGGACGCGATCGAGCGCGCGCGGTGGATCCACCGGCGGAAGTATGCCGAGATGTCTCGAACGATCCTGGGCGAGGCGCTCGTCACGCTCGGGCGGGTGGACGAAGGCATCGCCGAACTCCAGGCGGCCGTCGCGGGCGCGGACGCGCTCGGGACGCCCTCCCTCCGTTGGCAGCATCGGGTCGCGCTCGGACGGGCCCGGTACGCGACCGGCGACGACGACGGGGCGGCGACCGCTTACGCGGAGGCGGCGGACGTGATCCGAACCTACGC
>VAXZ01000115.1:0-38762 GCA_005885035.1 Actinomycetota bacterium | reverse complement strand
CAAGTCGCGTCGCTGATCCGGCGCGGCTCGCTGCTTCCGGGCGACCGGATCCCCCCGGTCCGGGTCTGCGCCGATCAGCTCGGATTGTCGCCGAACACCGTTGCCCGTGCCTACCGCGCGCTCGAGGACGAAGGTTGGATCGTCGGGCGCGGCCGGGCGGGGACGTTCGTCGGCGACGTACTTCCCGAGCGCCCGGCCGCGCCCGACGAGGCGTTGGCGCGGGCGGCCGCCGCCTACCTTCGGCGTGCCGAACAGCTCGGGTTCGACCGGGCGGCGGCCGCCCGCGCCCTCCGCACCGCCTGACCGACCGGTCCTTCCTCAGCGCCCCCGTGGGTCCTATACTCCTCGAACACATGTTCGACACGGGTGAGCTGAACCCGGAACAGCGGGCGGCAGCGACGCACGGCGACGGGCCACTGCTGATCGTGGCGGGCGCCGGCACCGGGAAGACGACGACGCTCGCCGCTCGGGTGGCCTGGCTCGTCACCGAGCGCGCGGTCCCGCCGGAACGGATCCTCTTGCTCACCTACAGCCGGCGCGCGGCGAAGGACCTCGTCGACCGGGCGCAGCGCATGACCGGGCGCGCCGACGCGGGTCGCGTCTGGGGCGGGACCTTCCACGCGGTCGCGAACCGGCTCCTGCGGATCAACGGCCGCGCGCTCGGCCTGTCCCCCGCGTTCACCGTCCTCGATCAGGCCGACGGTGCAGACGTGATGAACCTCCTGCGGGAAGAGCTCGGGTTCGCGGCGCGCGGCCGGCGCTTCCCGCGGAAGGACACGCTCGCCGCGATCCATTCGCGCGTCGTCAACGCGGGGGTCAAGCTCGACGACGTCGTCCAACGGTGGTACCCGTGGTGCGTCGACGACGTGGACGGGATCCGCCTGATCTTCCGCGCGTACGTCGAGCGCAAGCGCGCCCAACAGACGCTCGACTACGACGACCTGCTCCTGTTCTGGAAGGCGCTCGCGGCGTCACCGGTCGCCGGATCGCAGCTCGCGCAGCTGTTCGACCACGTCCTCGTGGATGAGTACCAGGACACGAACGCGATCCAGGCAGACATCCTCGCGGCCATGCGACACGGCGGGACGGACCGCAACCTAACGGTGGTGGGCGACGACGCCCAGGCGATCTACGGGTTCCGCGCCGCGACCGTCCGGAACATCCTGGACTTCCCGGACCGGTTCCCCGGCGCCACCGTCGTGAAGCTCGAACGGAACTACCGCTCGACCACGGCGATCCTCCGGTTGTCGAACGCGGTGATCTCGCTCGCCGCGGAACGTCACGACAAGTCCCTCTGGACCGAGCGCACCGACGGCGAGCGTCCCGCGCTGTGCGCATGCGTGGACGATGCCGACGAGGCCGAGGCCGTCTGCCGATCGGTCCTGGAGCACCGCGAACGCGGGGTGCCGCTGAAGGAACAGGCCGTCCTCTTCCGCGCAGCGCACCATTCCGATCGCCTGGAGTGGTTCCGCGTGCTCCAGCTCCCCGAGGGGATCGGACCGACGGCGGCGCGGAACGTGATGAACGATCTGGGTCTCCTCGGATCCGACGACCCGTCCATGCCGTTGCGCCACTTCCTCGAGGAGCCGGTCGCGGTCCCGAAGGGCGCCGGCGATGGGATCCGCGAGCTCCGATCGGCACTCGACGGCTGCCGGGACGAAGCCTCGATGGCCCCCGCCGCGCAGCTGGAACGGCTCCGGGCGTACCTCGAGCCCGTGATCGCCCGGAAGTACGACTCGCCGGGTTCCCGATCCGCCGACCTCGAACAGCTCACGCACCTCGCCCGCGGATACGAGTCACGGGGCCGGTTCCTCGCCGAGCTCACCCTGGATCCGCCCGCCTCCACGGCGGACCTCGCCGGGGCGCCGCTGTTGGACGAGGACTACCTGATCCTGTCCACGATCCACTCCGCGAAGGGCCTGGAGTGGGACGTCGTCCACGTGATCCACGCGTCCGACGGCAACATCCCGAGCGACATGGCGGCCGGTGACGACGAGGAGCTCGAGGAGGAGCGTCGGCTCCTGTACGTCGCCCTCACCCGTGCGCGCAACGCCCTGACGATCTCGTACCCCCAGCGCTACTACCGTCGGCAGAAGCCCCGCGACGACGTCCATATGTACGGCCTGGTGTCGCGGTTCCTCGATCCCGAGGAGGTACGCGCCCACCTGGATGCGAGTGGGCCGGTCGTCGACGTCCGCGACGACCTCCTCGCCCCCGTCACCGGGTCTGCCGGGGTCGACGCTTACCTCGCCGACCTCTTCGGGTAGGACGTCCTGATCTCGGCCTTCAGGAACCTGCCGATGTCTCGCGCCTCCTCCTCGATGCGGCGACGGAGCGCAGGAGCCAACGGTCCGAAGGGGCTCACGTCCACACGGAGCCCGTCGGCCGTGCGCTCCGATGTCCATGTCCCCACGGCCCTTCCGTCGAGAAGGACCACCGGGTGCAACCAGCCTCCGCCGCGCTGGATCATCTTCCAGCCTGAGGCGGGCGCGATCAGCTTCCGGTCCTTCCACCCGAGCAGGTACTCGTCGAAGGCGGGTAGCAGCCTGACCACCTCCTCCGGGGTCGGCGGGATCGCGCTCCGGAGCGCCCACCGCGGCCCGCGCTCCGTCGGAACCTCGACCAGGCGGTCCTCGACGTCCCGCCAACCGCGGCGCGCATCGGCGAGGGCGATCCCCGACCACGTCGTGAGGTCCGCCGGCTCCGCGGGGGCGTGCGCGCCCAGGTAGCGCACGACGAGCTCGTGGAGCGCGGACCCCGGTTCCATCGCCGTCGCCGCTCCCCCGAGCCAGTCGCGGACGAGCACGAAGCACCGCTCTCCATCACGGTCGGGCCCATAGCAGATCGTGCCCTCTGCGGCAGCGAGCCAGACGAGGTGGGCGATCGCTTGGCCCTCGGTGCGGATCCCCTGGCGCCGGAGCCGCTCCTCGATCTCCGCTCGCCGGAGCGGGCCCTCGCGATCGAGCATCCGCTCGATCGCTCGGAGCGCCTTCTTCGGTTGGTCCCCGCCGACGCCCTCCTGGCGGAGACGCCGGTGGGCGTTGGCGATCCGTCGCTCGATCACGAGCGGCACCAGCCACGCGTGATCGTCGGCAGTGATCAGATGGAGCGTGCCACGCATCGCCCAGCACAGCACGATCGAGCGGTCGCGGACCCGTGCGCGGTCGACGGCCGCCGCGGCGAGCCCCGCCCGGCGCGCTCGGAGCGCCAGGCTCGCGGCCGAGAGGACCTGCGCCTGCACACCGGTCAGATGGGACACGAGGTCGGCCACGGAGCGTCTACCGGGCCGGTGCAGGAGCTGTGCAGCGGTCCTCGCTCGGCGCACCTGTTCGTCGGTGAGGGTCGCCGCGCGGGCCATCGGGCCGAGTCTACGAAGGGCGGAACGGGGGCCCCGCGGACGCCCCTATCCTTGCTGCATGCCCCGCGCCGTCCTGATCGATCTCTACGACACGCTCGTCGCGAGCGATTGGCACCTGTGGCGGGATCTGCTGGCCAGCCACGTGGACATGGATCCGACGACGCTCGGGCGCGCGTTCGACCAGACGCGGCCGGACCGGAGCGTCGGGGCGTTCGCGACGGAAGAGGAGGACACGCGAGCCGTGCTGGAGGCCGCCGGCCTCACCCACGATGCGGAACAGATCCGGGAGCTGGTCCGGATCGAGCGCGAGTTCATGACGACCGGTATCCGTCTGTTCGAGGACTCGATCCCGACCGTTCGGGCGCTCCGAGCGGAGGGGGTGCGAACGGTGCTCGTGAGCAACTGCTCGAACAACACGCGACCGGTCGTCGCCCGGCTCGACCTGGAGCGGGAGTTCGACGCGCTGATCCTGTCGTTCGAGGTGGGGGCCCGCAAGCCGCAGCCCGCGATCTATCGGGCCGCGCTCGATGCGGTCGGGAGCCAGGCCGCGGACGCGATCTTCGTCGACGACCAGGCCGACTACTGCGACGGCGCCCGTGCGCTGGGGATCGACACGCGCTTGATCATCCGACCCGACGCGCATCCGCCGGAGGGGTTCGCCCCATCGACGAACGGTCACCGTGTGATCACGGATCTCGCGGCACTGCTCGGATCGGCTAGCGAAGGCCGAGAAGAGCGTCCCCCTTCTCACGCGTAGACTCGCTTGCCATGGTCGAGAAGATCCCGAACAAGATCTACGAACGCGAGCTGGCACGACTCCAAGAAGAGCTCGTGAAGATGGAGGAGTGGATCTACGACACGAAGGCGCGGGTCGCCGTCGTGTTCGAGGGAAGGGACGCCGCCGGCAAGGGAGGCGTGATCAAGAGGATCACGGAGCACCTGAACCCCCGGATCACGAAGCACGTTGCGCTACCGAAGCCGACCGAACGCGAGCAGGGCGAGTGGTACTTCCAGCGCTACATCGCCAACCTGCCCACCGGCGGCGAGACCGTCCTCTTCGACCGGTCCTGGTACAACCGCGCCGGCATCGAGCACGTGCTCGGGTTCTGCACCCCGCAGCAGTACCAGCGGTTCCTCCGGCAATGCCCGATCTTCGAGCGGCTCCTCGTGGAGGACGGCATCGTCCTGATCAAGTACTGGTTCTCCGTGTCGGACGAAGAGCAGGAGCGCCGGTTCCGCAAGCGCGTGGACGATCCGGTGCGGAGGTGGAAGCTCTCCGACACCGATCTCTACGCGCGCTCGCGGTGGGTCGACTACTCACGCGCGAAGGACGAGATGTTCGTCCACACCGACATCCCCGAGGCGCCATGGTTCGTCGTGGAAGCCGACGACAAGAAGCGCGCGCGACTCAACTGCATCGCGCATCTCCTCTCACGGATCCCGTGGGAGCCGAAACCGGAACCCAAGATCGAGCTGCCGCCGCGGCAGTCCGACGACGGCTACCTCCGCCCTCCGAAGGACCTGTACAGGTACGTGCCCGATCACACCGCCTCGCTGCTGCGCTAAGCGCTCAGACCAGGTCGTCGATGACGTCCGCGACGGACTTGCGGATCCCGGTGATGAAGGGGACCTCCACCTTCACGTAACGCCGAGCTTCCGTCTCCCGCAGCCGGCGGATCACCTCCACGATCGAGTCGAGCGTGGGGGACTCGAAGGCCAAGATCCACTCCCAGTCGCCCAGCCCGAAGGCGTTCGTCGTGTTCCCGAGCACCTCGGGGAACTCGCGGCCCGCCGCCCCGTGGTCCCGGAGCAGGGCGGCCCGCTCCTCCTTCGGAAGGAGGTACCACTCAGGCGTGCGTACGAAGGGGTACACGCACAGGTACGTCTGCGGAGGATCCCCCTTGACGAACGCGGGTCGGTGATCGGGGGCGAACTCGGCAGGCTTGACGACCCCCATGAACGTCCACGCGAGCGTCAACCCGTCACCCAGCTCGGTCCGGCGGAACTCGACGACGGCACGCTGAAGCTCCTCGGCGGAGCCGGCCGACAGCCAGAGCATCAGGTTGGCGTCGGATCGGAACCCCACGGTCGAATAGGTGCCACGCACCCGGACGTCGTCCCCCCAACGCTTGAAGAGCTCCTCGAGCTCGCTCACCGCGCGGGCGCGGTCCTTCTCGTCGGCGAACCGATCCCGCAGCTCCCGTGTCGCAGCGAAGACCGGATAGAGCGTGTAGATCGTCTCGGTCATGCCGTCCGCTCCTTGCGCGTCGCATCGACGAAGTGCCGGGCGGCCTCGGCGGCCTCGGTGGCGCCGCGGACGCATCCGGCGACGTCGATCCCGTCGTAGGCCTGTCCGGTCACGAAGATACCCGGCGGCAGATGTTCGCGGATGCGAGCGACCCGCTCGAGGTGTCCGAGGAGGTAGCGCGGCACCGCGCCGGGCCAGCGGACCACGACGGCGGCGTCGGCCTCCTGCGGTAACGGGAGGAGGGCGGCGAGGTGGCTGGTGCACGCGCGGACGATGTCAGCATCGTCCGCATCGAGCATGTCCTCCTCACCGGCACCGCCGACCGTGCATCGAACGACGGCACGCGATCCGAACGCCGGTTCCGGCCACGTCTCCGAGACGAGCCCGCACGCGGCCATCGGGGCTTCGCCACGCGGGACGACGAAGCCGGTGCCGCCGGGGAGCTGCTCGGCGCTCCCCTCCCGGTAGACGAGCAGCACGACGCCGACGGACACGACGGGGATCTCGGCCAGATCGGCGGACACGTCGCGAGCGACCGGCTCGAGCAACCGCCGCGTCGTTGCGGGACCGACCGCCAACACGACCGCATCCGCATGGACGGAACCGGATGCGGTGCGGAGGACCCAGCGGTCGTCCTCGCGCGCGATCGCTTCCACGCGCGAGCCGAGGCGCAGGCGATCATCCGCTCGTCCGGCGAGCTCGTCGGTGAGTCGTGCGGCCCCGTCCCGGGGCCGCACGAACATGGGAGGCCGAGGCCCGCCGCCCTTCGCGTCGCGAAGGGCGGCCTGCGCCCCCCGGATCAGCGAGCCCTGCGCCCGTTCCCACCGGTGGAGCTCTGGGAACGTCGCGTCGGCCGACAGCGTGTCGACGTCGCCGCCGAACAACCCCGAGAGGATCGGAGCCAGCGCCCTGTCGGTGGCCTCATCCCCGAGCCGTCGGCGAAGGAGCCCGCCGAGCGTCTCGTCCCCGTCCTCGCGTCGCTTCCGGATCACCAGGTCGCGGAGCGCGCGACGACGGCCGCGACCGGAGAGGCCACTCCAGTGGAAGAGGTCGCCGAGGTCGCCCGGGATCCCGAACGCCGTGCCCACCGGATAGGGAACGAGCCCGGTATGCGTCCACAGCCACGTGCCGGTCGCGGCCGGTCTCGTCGTCTCGAGCCCGAGCTCGTGGCAGAGCTCCGTCGCCCAGGGCTTCCGCCCGAGGAACGAATCGGGGCCGGCATCCAACGGGATGCCGGCCACCTCCACCGTTCGCAGCGTCCCGCCGGGACGCTGCGACGCCTCCAGCACGACGACATCGATCGACGGGTCCGCCACCTGCAGCCGGAAGACGACCGTCAGACCGGTGACGCCGGCGCCGACGACGGCGACGCGGGTCGGCGCGTCACCCATCGTGTTCGGTCCGCGCGTGCACGAGGTCGACCAGCCGCTGCAGCGACTCGACCGGCGTGTCCGGCAGGACCCCGTGTCCGAGGTTGAAGACGTGGCCCGGGCGACCACCGGCGCGTTCGAGGACGTCGATCGCCTCGCGTTCCACCACGTCCCACGGCGCCAACAGCACCGCGGGATCGAGGTTGCCTTGGATCGCGATCGAGGGCCCGAGCCGCTCCCAGGCGCGGTCCAGCGGTATCCGGTGATCGATCCCGATCGCGTCGCCGCCGGCATCGCGCATCAGCTCGAGCAGCTCGGACGTTCCCACACCGAAATGGATCACCTGGACCGGAAGATCGGCGATCTCGTCGAACAATCGGCGCATGTACGGCAGGACGCCGGAGCGGTAGGGAGCGGGCGCGAGCGCCCCGACCCACGGATCGAAGACCTGCAGGGCGCTCGCGCCCGCCCCCACCTGCGCCCGGAGATGGGGCACGATCACGTCGACGAGCGCCCCCATCAGGGCGTCCCACGTGGGCGGATCGGCGAACATCAGCGCCTTCGTCCGGGCGTGATCCCGGCTCGGGCCCCCTTCGACCAGATAGCTCGCGAGGGTGAAGGGCGCCCCCGCGAAGCCGACCAACGGCACGTGGAGCTCCCCCGCGAGGGCGCGGACGGCCTCGAGCGTGTACGGCTCGTCGGCCTCGGGCTCCAGCGCACGGAGCCTCGCGATGTCGGCCCGGGATCGGAACGGCTCGTCCAACACCGGTCCGAGACCGGCCTCGATCCGAAAGGCGATCCCGATCGCGACGAGCGGCACCACGATGTCGCTGAACAGGATCGCAGCGTCGAGCGGCATCCGCCGGAGGGGCTGCAGCGTGATCTCGACGGCCTCGTCTGGGATCCGGATCGTCTCGAGGATGTCGCGATCACCCCGGAGGTCGCGGTACTCGGGGAGGTAGCGGCCGGCCTGGCGCATGAACCAGATCGGCGTGCGGTCGACAGGTTCTCGACGCAGTGCGCAGAGCAATCGTTCGGCGGAAAGGGCCACGGGCTCCCCAGGATACGGGGGAGCCGCGGCACGCCGGTCAGGCGAGCTCGGGCCGTTCGATGCCGAGCTCGGTCGCGCGTCCGGGTTCCACCGTGCGGCTCCGTCCGGTCGCCTCCAGCACCGCGTCGATCAACCGGTCGATGTCGAACGGTTTCACGATGTAGCCCGTCGCGCCCAGCTGTCGCGCACGCTCCATGTCCTGGGCGTCCTTCTTCGCGGAGCACACTACGATCGGCACCGGATCTCCCATCGCGTGGAGGTCTTCGAGCACCGACCAGCCGTCGATCCCCGGAAGCATCACGTCGAGGATCACGGCGTCGGGGCGCTCGGACTGGATCCGTGAGATCGCGGTCCGCCCGTCGCCCGCCAGGATCGGCTCGACGCCCATCGCCGTCAGGTTCACACGAAGGACGACCAGGAGATCCGGGTCGTCTTCCACGATCAGCACGCGCGGCTTCAGCGTCGGCGCCATCATCCGGCCTCTCCCAGCTGCCGGTGGCGCAGCTCGATCAGCTCCGCGACGTGGGCACGCTCCGCTTCGTAGAGGCGGGCGTTGGCGATCGCGGCGGCCGCCTGTTCGGCGAACACGGCGACCGCGCGCAGGTCGTATTCGGTGAAGGCGTAGTCCGCGGCCGCGTTGACGTTGAGGACGCCGACCACCTCGTCGCGGTGCACGAGCGGCAGCGACATCGCGCTCTCGACGTACGGCTCCCGGTCGGCGAGCCCGGGGAACTCCTTCGGATCGACGTGGCCTTCGATCAGCACTGGCTCGCGACGGAGCGCCACATGGCCGGCCACACCTTCGCCGAGCCGCAGCCGAGCGCCGACCGCCTCTTCGCGGCCCCGCACGCAGAGCGTCACGAGCTCGTCGGCCTCCACCAGCATCATCGAGCCGCCGTTCGCATCGAGCAGCTCGCACGCGCTGCGAAGGACGGTCTCCAACAGCTCGGGCAGCTCGAGGAGCTGGTTCATGGCGCGCCCGGCATCGAGCAGCAGGGAGACCTCATGCAGCCGGTTCGTGAGCGCCGCGGTCAGGACGCGCTCATCCGTCAGCATCCGAGTGGCGCGCCCGAGATGGACCTCCTTCTCGATCGCGTACGCGCAACACGCGGCGGCGAGCACGATCACCGACAGACGGAGCAGGGGCTCCGAGAGCATCTGGGGCGACGAACCGGCCGGCCGCGTCACGACCATGACGCCGGCCGCGACCGAAGCGATCACGATCGTCGTCACGAGCCAGAGCTGCTTGCGGCGACGTTCGACCGCCTCGAGCGACGGCGTGCGGAACTCGCGGAGCCCGGCCACGCGCGCTTCTCGGCGCAGCCGGTCGCCGTCCGGAACCTTGTCGCGATCGAACCGCACTTCGGGGGGCTCCTCTCGCTTCCTGTGGTGCGTATCGGTGGCGGTCGGTGCCCCCTCAACAGGGCGAACGGGGGACCCCCGCGGGCGGGAGGGATCGCGTCGGGCGCTCGGGGCGTTCGGGCGGATGCCGGTTCAGGGCTTGATGTTCTGGTTCAGGTGGAACAGGTTGCCCGGGTCGTAGCGGCGCTTGACGTCCACCAACCGGTCGTAGTTCCCCCTGTAGTTGGCCTTGATCCGGTCCTGGTCGTCGCCGCTCATGAAGTTGATGTAGCCGCCCGCCTCCGAGTGGGGCGCCGTGGCCTCGTAGTAGTTGCGGACCCAGGCGATGTTGGCCTCGTTCTGGCTCGCGTCGGGCCACATGCCAGCGATGACGGTGGCGAAGTTCGCGTTCCGGTAGGCGAACGCCGTCGCGTCGGGCGCCACGCGGTGCGCGGCTCCGTTGATCGGATAGATGTGCACGGTCGAGTTCACTGCCGGCACCTCCGGTCCGTGCACCGCGTGCGCGGCGATCGCCTCGTCCGTCAGCTGCTCGACGAAGTTCGCCTTCCAGTAGTGCTGGAGACCAGGAGGCACCAGACCATCGAACGCGCTGTTCAGGGCCGGGTACGGCATGGGCCCGACGAACTCCGCGACGACGGGAGCCACGTCGTGGAAGGGCTTCAGCGCCCTTTCGCCCTCCTCGAGCGGACCCGCCCAACACGCGACCATCGCGATGAAGGTGTCGCCGTGGCGGTCCTCCGGGATGAAGGGGAGCGGCGGCGCGATCTGGAAGGCGGGGAACGCGCCGAGCTGCTCGGGCGCGTCGGCGATGTGCTCGCGGAAGAAGCGCAGGACGTTCTCCACCTCGCTCAGCTCGAAGAACATCGGCCCTCCGTAGATGTCCTTCACCGGATGCAACTGGAACTCGAGCGAGGTCACCACGCCGAAGTTCCCACCCCCGCCTCGCAACGCCCAGAAGAGATCGTCGTTCTCGCGCTCGCTGGCGACCAGGAACCGCCCGTCGGCCGTCACGACGTCGGCCGAGATGAGGTTGTCGCACGAGAGGCCGAACCCACGTGCCAGGTAGCCGATGCCTCCCCCGAGCGTCAGGCCCGCGACGCCCGTCGTCGAGATGATCCCTCCGGTCGTCGCCAATCCGAACGGATACGTCGCGGCGTTGAAGTCCCCCCACGTCGCCCCGCCCTCGGCGCGAGCCGTCGCGGATGCGGGATCCACCCGGATGCCGCGCATCCGGGACAGGTCGATCACGACGCCGCCGTCACACGTGCCGAAGCCCGGAACGCTGTGCCCTCCCCCGCGGACGGCGAGGTCGAGCCCGCTCTCGCGTGCAAGGTTCACGGCAGCGATGACGTCGCCGACGTTCGCGGCCCGGACGATCATCGCCGGCCTCCGGTCGATCATCGCGTTGTAGACGTGCCGCGCCTCCTCGTACGCCTCGTCGTCGGTTGCGATCACATCGCCGCGCACCTGCGTGCGGAGCTCGTCGAGCGTTGTGGTCGGCATGTTGGCGGTCCTCCTCGGTCGGCTGGGCGGACGCTAGCCCCGCACCGTGTGAGCGGGAGTGAGAAGGTTTCCGCATGTCGGTCGCCGCCTACCTGCTCGGCGCACCCGTGGTGGTCCGTGACGGAACGGTCTACGCGGCGCCCAAGGGCAGGAAGGCGTGGGCGCTGCTCGCGTATCTGGCGCTCTCCGACCGGGCGCCGACCAGGCAGCAGCTGATCGACTTCCTGTTCCCGGACGCCGAGGACCCCGCGGGCGCTCTGCGCTGGAACCTCTCCGAACTCCGAAGGCTCTTGGGCGGCCCGGACACGGTCGGGAGCGGGAGCGTCGTGCGGCTTCGACTCCCGGAGGGGTCGTTTCTTGACGTCCAGGTGCTGATGGCGGGGACGTCGTTCGAGGCCGTCGAACTTCCCGGTCTCGGCAGGGAGCTGCTCGAGGGCGTCGAGATCGAGGCCAGCCCCGGGTTCGCTGCATGGCTCCTCGGCGAGCGTCGCCGGCTCGCGGGGCTCGGTGAGGCCGTGCTCAGAGAAGGCGCGTTGCGGGCGCTCGCGTCGGGGAACGCTCGGACGGCGGTCGACCTGGCCACCCGTCTGGTGGCCGCGGCTCCCCTCGACGAGGACGCGCACGCTCTTCTGATCCGCGCCTTCGCCGGCAGCGGCGACACGATCGCGGTGGAGCGCCAGCTCGCGGCCTCCATCGATCTCTTCCGGCGGGAGCTTGGGGTCGAGCCCGGACCCGAGCTCGCGGAGGCCGCGCGGATGGATGCCCCGGCCGCGCGCACGGACGCGGGCGGAAGGCTAGCGGCGTTACGGGCACTCCTCGAGTCCGGCGAGGCCGCCGTGAGCGCCGGCGCGGTCCAGGCGGGCGTCGACAGCCTCCGGAGCGCGGTCGCCGGCAGCCGAGCGTCCGGCGATCGAGCGCTCGAGGCCGCCGCCCTGCTCTCGCTCGGCGCCGCCCTGGTCCACGCGACCAAGGGCAAGGACGAGGAGGGAGCCGCCGCGCTCCACCGGAGCATCACGGCCGCAGAAGCGAGCGGCGAACGCGCGGTCGCCGCATCCGCGAACCGAGAGCTCGGCTACGTCGAGCTCCTCCGCGGCGACTACGTCCGCGCGGGAACCTGGTTCCGCACGGCGGAGGACCTTGCGGATGACGACCCGGTCGAGCTGTCCAAGATCCACGCCGTGCGCGGAGCCCGATACGCGGACGCAGGTGCGCACGACCTCGCGGTGGAGGCGTTGCGGCGATCGATCGAGCTCGCCGCCGAGACTGACCAGACCAAGCAAGAGGCGTGGTCGACGGCGATGCTCGGCCGTACGCACCTCCTGCGGGACGAGCTCGAGCCTGCCGAGGCGGCGCTGGAGCGCGCGATCGCGTTGACCGCGGCAGAGCGGTGGACGACGTTCGCCGCATTCCCCGAGGCGCTCCTCGCCGAGGTCTGGGTCCGAGGCGGTGACCTCGGCCGCGCGACGGAAGCGTTCGAGCACGCCTTCGCGCTCGGCTGTCAGGTGGACGACGCCTGTTGGGAGGCCTACGGCGTCCGCGGGCTCGGGCTGCTCGAGGCCGCCTCAGGTGATCTCGCCGGCGCGGTCAAGACGATCGGCGACGCACTGACGCGATGCGCCCGCCAACGCGACACCCATCTGTGGCTCCGCGCGTACGTGATGGACGCGCTTTGTGCGGTCGCCGTCACGGCCGAGCACCCGACGGCTGCTCGTTGGGTCACCGACCTCGCGTCGATCTCAGGGAGGTCGGGGATGCGGGAGCTATCCGTGCGCGCATACCTCTACCGCCGAGACTTGGGAGACGAGTCGGCGACCGAAGCCGCCCGGGTACTCTCGGTCGGCGTGGAGAACCCTCATCTGCTCGAGCTGATCGAAGCCGGTGGGCCGCCACTGCTCGACGACATGCTCGGGAAGTCCGCCCGCTCCTAAGCAGTTTTGGTCACCTCTGCAGGGATGACGTGTCGGCTATGTTCCCGCTGTGGTCCTTCAGGGGAAGCAGGTTGTATTGCGGCCTGGTGCAGCCGGAGACGTACCGAGTCTTCTCGCGATCCTCAGGGAGGCGGAGGTCGCCGCACGCTGGGGGTCACACTGGTCAGAGGATGATGTCGTCAAAGAGTTCGTGGAAGCAGACAACGCATCGGTGATCGTCGTCGATGACGAAGTCATCGGGGCTATCCAGTTCGACGAGGAAAACGACCCGATGTACAGACACGCTGGCATCGACGTATTCATCACGGCTGCTCGTCACGGTCAGGGGCTGGGATCGGACGCTGTCCGAACGCTCGCTCGCTTTCTGATCGAGGAACGTGGGCACCATCGGCTTACCATCGATCCCGCCGTCGATAACGAACGAGCGATCCGAGCGTATCGACGCGTGGGCTTCCGCGAAGTGGGCGTCATGCGTGAATACGAGCGCGGCACGGACGGGATATGGCACGACGGCTTGCTGATGGAGATGCTTGCCGGGGACTTCACCGATGAATGACGGGCGAACGCGGAGATCTTTTGCGGGAGGACAGGGATTCGAACCCTGGAGCGAGTTGCCCCGCTAACGGTTTTCAAGACCGTCGCCTTCGTCCGCTCGGCCATCCTCCCGCGAGGAGCGTACCGCCGCGTTTGTCCGATCTCGAGGTGCCGCCTAGGGTGGCGCCCGGAAGCGGGTCCGACGCGACGACAGCGGGGGGTGCAGCATGAAGGACAAGGAGCACGCGCCGATCACCGAGCACGAGGCGAAGCAGGTGGATCGTGCGAACACGGTCGGGAGCACGCCAGTCGTGTTCGTTCACGGACTGTGGTTGCTCCCCAGCAGCTGGGATCGGTGGGCGGAGCTCTTCGAGAAGAACGGATACACCGCGCTGACGCCCGGCTGGCCGGATGACCCCGACACGGTCGCCCAGGCCAAGGCACATCCCGAGGTGTTCGCAAACAAGTCCGTCGGTGATGTCGCGGATCACTTCGAAGACGTCATCCGTGGACTGAAGAAGAAGCCGGCCATCATCGGCCACTCCTTCGGCGGGTTGCTCGCCCAGATCCTCGCAGGTCGCGGTTTGGCCAAGGCGTCCGTGGCGATCGATCCAGCGCCGTTCCGGGGCGTGCTCCCGTTGCCGATCTCGTCGCTGCGGTCCGCTTCGCCGGTCCTCAAGAACCCCGCGAACTACCACCGCGCGGTGCCGCTCACCTACGAGCAGTTCCGCTACTCGTTCGCCAACGCCGTGAGCGAGGAGGAAGCCAAGGAGCTGTACGAGACCTTCTCGGTCCCGACGTCAGGTGAACCACTCTTCCAGGCCGCTTCCGCGAACCTCAACCCGTGGACCGAGGCGAAGGTCAACACGAGGAACCCGAAGCGCGGCCCGATGCTGATCCTGGACGGCGAGAAGGACCACGTGGTTCCGTGGGCCATCGCGAACGCGTCCTACAGGCGCCAGAGACGCAACGAAGGCGTGACCGAGATCATGAAGGTCCCGGGCCGTGGCCACGCACTCACGATCGACCACGGCTGGCAAGAGGTCGCCGACATCGCGCTCGCGTTCGTTCAGAAGTACACGAAGGCGTAGTCGCCCGCGAACGAGCGAAAGGCGGAGGAAGTCCGCTACGCTGCAGCGGTGACCAGCGACGTCTCTTGGATCCCTCACGGGTCCGACCCTGAAGCGGACCTGCGGTCGATCGTGGACCACCTCCCGGCCGTGATCTACATCGACTCCGACGAGAGGCTCCCGCACACCCTGTACATCAGCCCGAACGTTGAAGCGATCCTCGGATACCCGCCGGCGTTCTTCCTCGAGGCCGGCCGGGACTGGGTTCGGCTGGTTCATCCCGACGACCTGGCCGGCGTGCTCGAGGCGTGGAAGGTGGCCTTGGAACAGGGAGGCCCCTTCGACCGAGAGTTCCGTCACCTCCGCCCCGACGGGACCGAGGTGTGGGTGCACGATCATTCCGTCCTGATCAGCGACGCGGACGGCAACCGACTCCATTGGCGCGGTGTGCTCATCGACATCACGGACCGTGTCCATGCGGAGCGCGAACTTGCCACCAGCGAAGCCCGGTACCGGGCACTCGTGGAGGGCATCCCCGCGGTCGTCTACGAGATGGGCCTCGACGACCAGCGGCGCACGCTCTACGCGAGTCCACACATCGAGGCCCTGTTCGGCTACACCCGGGAGGAGTGGCTCGACCAGCAGGACATCTGGGTGGAGCTGCTACACCCAGACGACCGCGAGATCGAGCTCGCCGCCCATGATCTGCACAGCGCCACGGGTGGTCCTTGGTCGCGGGAGTACCGGGTGATCGCCGCAGACGGACGCGTGGTTTGGGTCCGTGACCAGGCAGTCCTGCTGCGCGATCAAGACGGCCGCCCGCTCAACTGGCAGGGCGTGATGGTGGACATCACGGCACAGAAGGAAGCGGAGGAGGGACTGCGAACCTCGAACGACGACCTCGAGTTCCGCGTGCTGGCCCGGACCGCGCAGCTGGAAGACGCGAACGAGGTCATGACGCTCGAGATCGACGAGCGACGCCGGGTCGAAAGGGAGCTGCGGTCCGCCGAGGAGCGATTCCGGCACCTCGTCGAGGACCTGCCCGCCGTCGTGTATCGGCGACAGGTCGCCGCGTCGGACGACGGCCGCGACCACTCGTACTCGAGCCCGCAGATCGAGGAGCTCCTCGGCTTCACGACGACCGAATGGCAGGACGACCGGATCCGGATGAGCCGACTGCATCCGCACGACCGCGACCGGGTCGAGGACGGCTGGGAACACAGCTGCAGAACCGGTGAACCGTTCGAGATGCGATACCGCTACTTCGACAAGAACGGCGGGATCGTGCAGGTGCTCGACCGCGCCACGATGCTCGCTCGCAACGCGGCGGGCGCGCCGTTCCTGTTCCAAGGGGTCCTGATCGACCTGACGGCGCGCCTGGACGCCGAGCGCAAGGCGGCGGAGGCGGAGCAGCGGTTCCGCGAGCTCGCCGAGCTCGGCCCCGTGGTCCCGTACACCTTCGAGGTCGACCACGGAGAGCAGCTGCGGATCGAACACCGATACATGGGACCGCTGATGTCCGAGATCCTCGAGCTGCCACGCGAAGCGTGGAACGAGCCCGCACGATGGTTCGAGCTGATGCATCCGGATGATCGCGACCAGGTCGTGGCGCAGACGCGGGCCAACGCCGAAGGTGGGGAACCGTGGGACGTCGACTACCGGATGATCGCCGCGGACGGCCGGATCGTCTGGCTGAACGATCGAGGCCGCTGCGTCGAGCGCGACCAGATCGGGCGGCCGATCCGATTCCAGGGCGTGATGCTCGACGTGACGACCCGCCGGGCGACCGAGGACGCGCTCGCCGCCGAGCATGCGATCCTGCGCGATCTGATCGACGGGATGCCCGCCATCCCGTGGACCCATACCCAGGACCCGGACTCCGGATGGACCCGGTACGTCTTCATGGGTGCGCAGGCGTACGAGCTCGTGGGGTACACGTCCGAGGAGCTGGTTGCGGAGCCCTACCACTTCCCTCGGCTCGTCCATCCGGACGACCGCGAGCGCGTAACACGAGCGAACGAGGCATCCGATCGCACGGGCGTATGGGACGACGAGTACCGAGTGATCCATCGTGATGGTTCGGTCCGGTGGATCCACAGCGTTGGCCGCCGGGTGACGCCGCAAGGATGGGAGCCGGAGACCTGGCACGGGGTCACGATCGACGTGACGTCGCGGCACGCTCCGGAGGAGCCGGTCCGTGCTCCGGTCGAGGACCAGGCGGAACAGCAGGGCTGAGACCAACCTACGCAGTCCGCGCTACGTGCGAGGCGTCAGCAGCCTTGCCCGCTCCGGCAGGTACTGCCACAGATGCTCGGGGATGACGACGGAGCCGTCGGCCTGCTGATGGTTCTCCATGATCGCGATCAGGGTCCGTCCGATCGCCGTGGCGGTTCCGTTCAGCGTATGCAGCGTTTCGACGGTGCCGTCGCTCCTGCGTAATCGGGTCTGCATCCGGCGCGCCTGGTAGTCCGTCGTGTTCGAGCAGCTCGTCAGCTCCCGGTAGCGCTGCTGACCGGGGAGCCACACCTCGATGTCGTACTTCTTCGCGGCCGCGCCGCCGAGATCGCCCGCGGCGATGTTGACGACCCGGTACGGGAGCTCGAGCTTGCCGAGAACCTCCTCCTCGACGCTCACGAGGTACTCGTGCTCGTCCCAGCTGGACTCCGGTGTGGTGAACGAGAACATCTCCACCTTGTCGAACTGGTGGACCCGGAACATCCCGCCGGTGTCCTTACCGTAGGTGCCGGCCTCGCGCCGGAAGCACGTCGAGTACCCCGCGTAGCGAGCCGGCAGATCCGCCTCCTCCAGGATCTCGCCCAGGTGGAGCGCCGCCAGCGACACCTCGGCGGTACCGATCAGATACAGATCGTCCTCGGCCGTTCGGTAGATGTTCACGGCGTCCGTCGGGAGGAACCCCGTCCCGTACATCGCCTCCTCGCGGACCAGGACCGGCGGGATCACCGGGATGAAGCCCTTGTCGGTGAGGACGTCCATGGCGCTCCGCATCAGCGCGAACTGGACGAAGACGATGTCCCTCATCAGGTAGACGAACCGCGAGCCGCTCGTGCGCGCGCCGCGCTCCACGTCCAGCACGCCGAGGGCCGCGCCGAGCTCGGCATGATCCTTCGGCTCGAAGTCGAATGCGGGGAGCTCGTCGTGATTGCGCCGGACCTCGACGGCATCCTCGTCGGTGAAGCCGTCGGGAGAGCTTGGGTGTGGGAGGTTCGGGGTGGCCGCAAGGAGCAGGGTGAGAACCGTCTCCGCTTCGGCGAGCTGCGGATCGAGCTCCTTCAGCTCGGCGCTCACCTTCGCGACCTCCGCGATCAACCGCTGCTTCTCGTCGCCCTGCGCGCCACCGATCGCCTTCGACGAACGGTTCTGCTCCGCTCTCAGGTCTTCGACGCGCCGGGTCAGCTCCCGCCGCCGCTCGTCCGCCTTCAACAGCTCATCGACGCGCTCCGCCAAGCCCCGGCGGGCGAGCGCCTCGCGGAACGGCTCCGGGTCTTCCCGGATCAGCTTGATGTCGAGCATGCGGTCACACCTTCACTTGGTCGGGCTTCTTCTCCTCTCCCTCCTTCGCGGCCGCGCCAGCGGACTGCTGCGAGGCCTGCGTCGACGGCGAGCCCGATCCGGCTCCGGCGTCCATGTTGCTCTGCCCGTGGAAGATGCCGCCCTCCTCGACGACGAGGGTCTTCGACGTGATGTTCCCGTCGATCCGCCCGCCGCGCGCGAGGTGCGCCTTGCCCTTGACGAGGATGTTGCCTTTGAACCGGCCGGCCACGCTGACGTTCTGCGAGCGGATGTCGGCCTCGACCTGTGACTGCGGCGACAGCACGACGTCGCCGTCCGCGTTGATCTGCCCCTTCACCTGGCCGTCTATCCGCAGGTTGCCCGCTGACACCACGTTGCCTTCCAGACGCGCACCCGTTCCGACGATCGTGACCTCGCCGTTCTCGGCCATGTCCCTGTCCTTTCGTTCCGGGGGAGCCGGCACGCGCGGTGGTTCCGCTTGTTCGGGCTCCGCATCGTCGCGCCGCCAGATCATCGAGCCTCGGCCGCCTCGTGATCCTCCGTCATCGCCAGCCTGATCGCCTCTTCCTCTTCGGCCGACAGGTTGTACGTGCTGGTCCCTGCGGTGACGGGTTTGGCATAGACGCGCGTCTCTTGTCGTCCGTTGATGGACGTGAGGACCACACCGGTCCCGTGCTCGTCGAGCATCGCACACGAGAAGGAGAGCCGGCCGCCGACATCTTCGAACGCGTCGTAGCGCAGCAGCGCCACCCGCCGCACGCTGCCCTCGATCTGGAACTGCTGGCGCCGGTCGGTGCCGTTCAGCGCTCGGACCGCTTGCTCGAGCCGCTCGATCTTCCCGAGGAGCGCGCCCACGGCATCGTCGCCCGTCAACACGCTGGCCGGCTCCCGGTCTCCCGACCCGCCGGCGAACACCACGAAGCCGATCGCCAGCAGCGACAACCCGATCGCGATCAGGGCGACCAGCGTCAGCGTATGGGCGGAAAGCGTCATCCGCATCGGCCTCCGGATGTTCTCGACGGGGCGGAACCGCACGTCAGAGGCGGTTTCGTGAGGGACCGAAGTATACGGCGGTCAGTTCACGTCGCGCGCACGGAACACGAGGAGCGCCACGACCATCAGCACCGCCACGTAGGCGGCCGCGACGACCCACGCTTCGGTGAGCCCGAGCAACACCGGGGGCGAGCTGAGAGGACCGAGCGACGAGAAGGACTCATGGCTCTGGTCGTAGATGGGCTGTTGGGACACGATCACCCCGCCGGCCCGAACGAGGAGCCGGTCCTGGATGCTCGGACGGAACCCAGCGATCACGCCCTCGAAGAGCACGAGATAGCCGAAGAGGACGCCGAGTGCCGCGACCGTCGAACGACCGATCGTCGCCACCGAGAGCGCGACCAAGCCGAATCCAGCGGCCACGGTCGAGACCCGAAGGGCGGTCCGCACGGCGGTGCCCACCAGTCCCGGTGGAGCCCCGAGACTGGTCCCCCGGAGCGCGACCGCGAGGCTGAACGCTCCCAGCAGTACCCCTTGCAGGAAGAGCGTGACGAGCGCAACCACGAGCGCGACGACGATCGCGCGGATCAGCAGCACGCGGATCCGCCGTGGTTCCCACGTGAGCAGCGTGGTCATCGTGCCGGCCGACCAGTCGGCGCCTCCGAGCGAAGCCGCGAGGGCGACGCCGAGCAGGACGACGAACGTCGAGGTGTGCTCGATCACGAGCGCGACATCGCGGAACTGTAGGGCCGTGTCGACGTTCGGCGCAGCCTCGTCGGCGCAGAACTGGTCGAGCGAGGTGTAACCGGGAGGAAGCTGCGCCCCGGGTCCGAGGACCCGACCCTGCATGCAACTCGCGAACTGCTTCTGGAAGCGGGCCTGTGCGGTATCGATGTCCGCCTGGGTCGGCTTGTGCGAGTGAGCCCCCGCGATCACCATCGCCACGACGATCAGCAAGACGCCGCCGACGAGCATCATGGGGAGGATCCGGCGCGATCGCGCTCGTAGGAATTCCGACCGGAACAGGTGGATCACGGCCCGAGCCCTTCGTCCTTCGTCAGCTCCAGGAAGACGGTCTCCAGATCGACCTCCTGGGGCCGGAGCTCCGACACGTACAGGTCCTTGGCCGCGAGCACGCGCGTCACCCGCTCCGCCTGGTCGGGCGGGAGCTCCACGCTGAGCGTGTCTCCCGCGACGACGGCGGGGATCTGCGCGTCCGCCAGGACACGCGCACCGGCCGGAAGATCCGCGAGCCTGACGACGAGCCCTCGCGCGCGCCCGGCGGCAAGCACCTCGTTCACGGGCCCAGCCTTCACGAGCCGCCCGCGCGCGATGATCGCGACCTGATCGGCCGTCTGCTGCACCTCGGACAGGATGTGGCTCGACACGAAGACGGTTCGCCCTTCGGCGCCGAGCGAGCGGATCAGCTCGCGCACCTCGACGATCCCCGCCGGGTCCAGCCCGTTCGCCGGTTCATCCAGGAGCAGCACCGACGGATCCTTCAACAACGCGGCGGCGATCCCCAGTCTCTGCTTCATCCCCAGGGAATAGGTGCGCACGGGGTCGTCGGCGCGCTCTGACAGGCGCACGCGTTCGAGCACGTCGTCGATGGTGCTTCGCGCGACGCGGTGGATCCGTCCCAGGATCTCCAGGTTGCGGCGGCCGGTGAATCGAGGGAAGAGCGCGGGTTGCTCCACGATCGAGCCAACCTTGCCGATCACGCTGGCGAGGCCGCCCGACACGTCGGCCCCCAGCAACATGAGGCTGCCGGCGTTCGGCCGAACCAGCCCCAGCACGCATCGGATCGTGGTGGTCTTGCCGGCACCGTTCGGACCGAGGAATCCGAAGACACCGCCATCGGGGACCTCCAGGTCGAGCCCATCGACGGCAACCGTCCGCCCGCCGCGGATCCTCCGGTACTCCTTGCGGAGACCGTGGAGCTCGATCACCCCCATGTGACGCGAACCTTACCCCGGCTGCGGGTCGCCGGCGGATGGGTGGATCAGGGGACGGCGGCCCGTCAGACCCCACATATGGATCGGCCGCATTGACCTTCAGCCCCGAGAGGTTGTTGACTGACCGACCACCAGAGGAAAGGGATCCGCAGATGGGCGATGCGACGACGAAGCGTTTCGAGGCACCCGACGAGACCCGAGACTTCGAACATGGAAGGGTCGATGTTGTCCGTTTGGCCGGCTCAACCGCCGCTCAGGCGACGTTCGAACCAGGCTGGCGTTGGTCCACCGACCTCAAGCCGATCGTCGGTACCGACTCCTGTCAAGGCCACCACGTCGGCTACTGCGTCTCGGGCAGCTTGCACGTCGTCACGGACGAAGGCCACGAGTTCGACATCGGTGCCGGCGACGTCTACGAGATCCTTCCCGGCCACGACGCATGGGTCGGGGGAAGCCACCTACTCGGCCCTCGAGTTCCACAGCGAGACCGCGGAGAAGTTCGCGAAGAGCTAGGTCGAGTCGCTGCGCGTGGCTACCGTCTCGCCACGGAAGCGTGGTGGGCGAGGGGGGAGTTGAACCCCCACGTCCCGTCAAGGACACAGGAACCTGAATCCTGCGCGTCTGCCAATTCCGCCACTCGCCCGTGGGGAAAAGGGAATCGTAGCAGTGGCCACCGAGCGGCCGTAGCCTGTGCGCAACCATGGATCAGCATCCCCTCCCGCCTCGGCCGGACGCACCGTTACCGGCCTCGCCCCAAGCGACCTGGACCCCGCCGCCTCCGCAGCCCGCGCCGCGGTACGCGAGCTTCTGGATACGGGTCGGCGCAACCTTGATCGATGGGCTCGTGTTCATCCCGATCTGGATCCCGTTCCTGGCCGCCGTGTGGAACAGGATGTCGACCGAGATCGACCGATCCATCGCCACGGGTCAGCGGGTCGACGTGACCCGCTACATGGGGCGGTACGCAGGCTGGGCGCTCGGGGTCGCCGTCGCGACGTACGCGTACCAGGCCCTGCTGGTGCGCTTCTTCGGAGGGACGCTCGGGAAGCTGGCGGTCGGGATCAGGGTCCGGACGACCGAACGGAATGCCGTCGGTTGGCGCGAGGCGCTCCTCCGGCCGATCCTGCAGCTGATCGTCAGCTTCGGATCGTTCGTCCCCGGCGCAGGGCTGATCACGTTGCTGGACGACCTCTGGATGCTCTGGGACCGGCAGCGACAGACCCTGCACGACAAGGTCGCCGGCACGATCGTCGTCTACAACTGACGGATCGCCGCGGCGTCACGAGGCGCCACGAGCCCAAGGGTAGGATTGGGGGCGTTGCGGCGGAACGGCCGCCGCGCATACGCCGCCTATCGTGCCCAACCTCCGCGACTTCGAACGGCGACTCGGGGGCCTCGTCGAAGGCCTCTTCTCCAAGACGTTCCGAAGCGGCCTTCAGCCGGTCGAGATCGCCAAGCGCGTGGTCCGCGAGATGGACGATGCCAAGCAGGTCGCGATCAACGAAGTGTGGGCGCCGAACCGCTTCGAGATCTCGCTCTCGGAGGATGATGCGCCCCGCTTCCAACAGATGGAGTCGGCGCTCGTCACCGAGCTGAAGCAGGTCGTATTGGAGACCGCCGCGGAGCGCGGATGGGGGCTCGTCGGGGCGCCCGAGGTCGAGCTGTTCATCGGTCACGACCTCCGGAAGGGCGACCTGGAGGTCGAGCCGTCGCTCGTCCAGGGGGAGGAGAAGGTCCCTCCCGCGGCCGTGGCCGAGGCCGCCGAAGCCGGGCACCACGGCGAGCTGCTGGTGCACGAGGCCGACTCGGTCCACCGAGTCCGGCTGGATAAGGAGATCGTGACGATCGGACGCCTCCCCGAGAGCGACGTGACGATCGAGGACAAAGGCGTGTCCCGGCGACACGCGCAGATCCGGACGAAAGACGGCCGCTCCACGCTGACGGATCTCGGATCGACGAACGGGACCAAGCTGAACGGACAGCAGGTCCAGTCGCGGCCGCTGTCCGACGGCGATCGGATCACGGTCGGCACCACGGTGATCGAGTACCGGAGGGTGTAGTGCTCGCGGACGCCGTCGAGCCGTTCGCGCTCTCGGCCCTCAAGTACGGGCTGTTCGCGTTGCTCTTCCTGTTCCTGTGGCGCTCGATGCGGTGGGTGGTCCGCGGGTTGAACGTGGATCGCAGCCCGGCCGCACCGATGCCCGGTCCCGGCGCGCGCGCGGGTTCGGATCGATCGCCGAGTCAGCCCGTGCCCGCGAACGTCCTGGTGCACGTCGAAGGCAAGGAGAAGCCGCGAACGCTCCGCCTCGCCGCCAACACGGTGATCGGCCGAGCGATGGGGTGCGACCTGCGGCTGGAGGACACGTACGTGTCGCAGGAGCACGCGAGGATATTCGCGAAGAACAGCTCGTGGTACGTGGAGGATCTCGGCTCGACGAACGGAACCTTCGTGAACGAACAGCGATTGGCAGCCCCCGCGATGCTCACGGCCGGCGACCGGATCCGTGTAGGGACGACGATCCTGGAGCTCGCACGGTGAAGATCGAGGCCGGCGTCGCGACGCACGTCGGGCAGGTGCGCTCGGGGAACGAGGACGCCTACCTGATCGAGCCGCCCTTGTACGCCGTCGCGGACGGGATGGGCGGGCATCGCGGTGGAGAGGTCGCCTCGCAGCTGGCGCTCACGACGATCGCCGAGTCGTTCCGCAAGGGAGCAGAGCCGTTCGCAGAGCAGGTCCAGGCGGCGAACCGAGCGGTCTTCGAACGCTCGGGAGCCGACCGGGCCGTCGCCGGTATGGGAACCACGCTCACGGCCGCGGTGATCCGGGGCGACCTGGCGCACCTGGTGCACGTGGGCGACTCCCGCGCCTACCTGTTGCGGGCGGGGTCCCTCCGGCAGCTCACGGACGATCACACGTTGGTGAACCGGATGGTGAAGGCTGGAGAGATCACCGCGGCGGAAGCCGAGGTCCACCCGCACCGCAACGTGCTGGTCCGGGCGCTCGGGACGGAGCCCGACGTCCCGCTCGACGAGCAGGACGTCGGGCTCCTCGACGGTGACCGACTCCTCCTGTGCTCCGACGGGCTCACCGGGATGATCACCGAGGAACAGATCCAGGCGATCCTCGGAGCCACGGAAGGCGCCCCGCAGGAGGCCGCCGACCGGCTGGTGACCGCAGCGAACCATGCCGGCGGCGTCGACAACATCACCGTGGTCGTGCTCGACGTCCTGCCGGATGATGGAGCGGACGAGGGTGCGGCCGTCGTGGCGCCCCCCAGGGCGGCCACGACCCACGCGGAGCAGGAGGCCGACGGACCGGCGCGCACACGCGAAGCACGCCGGCGCTGGTGGCGCGTCGCGATCATCCTCGGCATCGTGGTGGTCGCGCTCGGGGCGGCGTTCACCGGGGCCCGTGTGCTGATCGACACGCGCTGGTACGTCGGGGTCGCCAACGGTCACGTGGCGATCTACCAGGGGATCCCTGCGGACGTGTTCGGCTATCACCTTTCGCACGTCGTGGAGGAGGAGACGGACATCCCGGCGGCAGCGGCGGAGGCACTCCCCCTGTATTCGTCGCTCGCCAGCGGCATCAACGTCGACAGCCGTGCGGACGCCGATGCCCGCGTTGAGCAGATCCGCCGGGACGTCCGCAAGGCTGCGCGCGGGGGAACCGGAGGGCACGCGTGAGCGCCGTCGCGGTTCCGGCCGGCGCCGCGCAGACACGGCGAGCCCGCACCGGCTTCGGTCTGCTGATCCTCGCCGTTGCGGGCTCGCTCCTGGCCTACGTCCTGCAGGGACTCGGGCTGCACGGCGAGGTTCCTCGGAACCTCGCCGTCTACGGCGTGGTCTTCACGGGCGCCTCGCTCGGCGGGTGGCTCGTGATCCGGTACGCGGCGCGGTCCGCCGATCCCGCCCTCTACCCGGTCGCCGTGCTCCTCGGTGGCTTGGGCCTGGCCATGCTCTACCGCTTGATGGACGAGCGTGGCCGCGTCGACATCGCCCAGAACCAGGCGATCTGGCTGCTGATCGGGCTCGCCTGCTTCGCGCTGACGCTTCTGGTCGTGCGGGACATCCGGCAGCTCGACGCCTTCACCTACACGATCGGGCTGGCCGGCATCGTGCTGCTCCTGCTGCCGATCGTCCCCGGCCTCGGTTACGAGATCAACGGAGCACGTCTGTGGGTGAACTTCGGGTTCCTGCAGTTCCAACCCGCTGAGTTCGGCCGGGTCCTGATCGTGATCTTCCTCGCGTCCTACCTCTCGCAACGCCGCGAGCTGCTGGCGGCCGGCGTCGGGCGGTTCGGGCTCCCCCGCGTGAAAGATCTCGGGCCCCTGCTCCTCGCATGGGGAACCTCGCTCGCGGTGTTGCTGCTCGAACGCGACGTGGGCGCGTCGCTGCTCCTCTTCGGCGTGTTCGTCGTGATGGTATGGATCGCGACCGGGCGATCGTCGTACCTGCTGCTGGGGATCGTCCTGTTCGCGATCGGCGCCTACATCGGGTGGCTGGCGCTCCCGCACATCCAGGAGCGGGTCGTGATCTGGTTCCACGCGCTCGACCCGAAGAACGTGAACGGGATCGGCTATCAGTTGGCGCAGGGATGGTTCGCGTTCGCGTCGGGCGGCACGGTCGGGACGGGTCTCGGCCTGGGTTCGCCGACGTTCATCCCCTACGTCGGGAGCGACTTCATCCTCGCGGCGTTCGGTGAGGAGCTGGGGATGCTCGGGGTTGCCGGCATCCTGCTCCTGTATCTCGTGTTGATCGGACGAGGGCTGCGGATCGGGGTGGAACGCCAGGACTCGTTCGGCAAGCTCCTTGCCGTCGGCCTCACGACGGTGATCGGCTTGCAGGTCTTCACGATCGCGGCCGGCGTGCTGCGGCTGATCCCACTCACGGGCGTGCCCCTTCCGCTCGTGTCCTACGGCGGCACCAGCCGGGTGGCGACCTTCGTGATCCTGGCACTGCTGATCCGAGCGTCCGCTGGTGCGTGGTACCGGGAACGGAAGGGGCCGTAACGATGGATCGCCAGATCCGGCGGCTTGGGTTCGCGTTCGTCGCGCTGTTCGCGCTGTTGTTCGCCCAGGTCGCCTACATCCAGGTCTTCGCGGCGAACCGGATCGCGGACGAGCCGGCGAACGCGGCTCGGCAGATACGCGCGGAGTACTCGGTGGAGCGCGGCCAGATCCTCGCGGCCGACGAACGGACCGTGCTGGCCGAGAGCATCAAGAACCCCGATCCGAACTCCGTCTATCGGTTCCTCCGGAAGTATCCGGGACGGGAGCTCTACGGGCAGCTCACCGGGTACTACTCGCGGATCTACGGGCTCAGCGGCCTGGAGGACGCGATGAACCCCTACCTGTCCGGGACGGCTCCCGAGTTCACGGCGCAGAACCTCACCGACATCCTGCTCGGCCGGCCAAAGGTCGGGGGAACCGTCCTCACGACGATCGTCCCGTCCCTGCAGCGGGTCGCCCGCGCCGCGCTCGGGAGCCATCAGGGCGCGGTCGTCGCGCTCGACCCAGGGTCGGGCGACGTCCTTGCGATGTATTCGAACCCGGGCTACGACCCGAACCCATTGTCGACGGGGACCGACCAGCAGATCAACTCGGCGTGGAACGCGTTGATCTCGGACCCCCAGCGCCCGCTCGTCTCCAAGGCGTTCCAGGAGCTCTACCTGCCCGGATCGACCTTCAAGCTGGTGACGGCATCCGCGGCCCTGGAGAACGGCTGGGGACCGGACAAGGCGTGGCCGAACCCCCACGTCCTCGACCTGCCGCAGTCATCCAGCACGTTGCAGAACTTCGGCAACGAGATCTGCCACGTCGGCACCACGACGGTCACGATGGCGCAAGCGTTCGAGCAATCGTGCAACGTCACGTTCGGGCTGATCGGTCTTCACCTCGGCGCGGAGCGGCTCTCGGCACAGGCGCATCGCTACGGGTTCTGCCCGATCCTGCCGCCGAACCAGGTCACGTGCGCGGAGCCGACGATCCCGTTCATCCTTCCGTGGAACAGCGGGCGGTTCCCGGAGTCCTCGTACTTCAACGAGAACCTGCCGAAGGTGGCCCTGTCCGCGGTCGGGCTCGACAACGACAAGCAGAACCCTCTGCAGCTCGCGCTCGAATCAGCCGCGATCGCCAACGGAGGACTGCTGTACGCGCCGAGGTTGGTGACGGAGGTGCGCGACAGCGCCGGCCGGACCATCAAGCTGTTCGACAAACAGGAGTACGGACGTCCGATCACTCCCCATACGGCCGACCAGATGCGTCAGATGATGATCAACGTCGTCACGAGCGGGACCGGAACTGCGGCGCAGATCCCGGGGACGATCGTGGCCGGCAAGACCGGGACGGCGACGAACTGCGGCCCGGTCCCCAACTGCAACGTTCCGCCGAACGCCTGGTTCACGGCGTTCGCACCGGCCGGCTCGGGCCAGACGCCGACCATCGCGGTTGCGGTTATCGTGCTGGACGGCGGGGACCTCGGGAGCGAGGCGACCGGCGGTCGCGTGGCCGCGCCGATCGCCAAACAGGTCCTGCAGGCATACCTCAAGGGGTGAACGAACGAGCGTGAGCGATTCCGTGCTGGGTGAGCGCTACCGGGTTGAAGCGCGGATCGGTGCGGGCGGGATGGCCGAGGTCTACCGCGGCTTCGACCCGGTGCTCCATCGAACGGTCGCGATCAAGGTCCTCCTCCCCCAGTTCGCGCGTGACGCGGGGTTCGTCGCCCGGTTCCGGCGTGAGGCTCAGGCGGCGGCTCGGCTGAACCAACCCACGATCGTCGGCGTCTACGACACCGGATCCGACGGCGACCGGCAGTACATCGTGATGGAGTTCGTGGAGGGTCGGACGCTCGCCGATTTCTTGGCGAGCGGCCGACGCCCCACGTTGGTGCAGGCGGTCGAGCTGACGCGGAAGATCGCCGAGGCACTCGCCTCGGCGCACGCGCAGGGGATCGTCCATCGGGACATCAAGCCCGGGAACGTGATGGTCACCCGGGACGGGTTCGTGAAGGTGATGGATTTCGGTATCGCGCGGATGCAGACCGACGTCACCGCACCGCAGACCTCGTCGGTGATCGGGACCCCGACCTACCTCTCGCCCGAGCAGGCCCAGGGGCAGGCGGTGGACGCGCGATCGGACATCTACTCGTTGGGGTGCGTCTTGTACGAGCTGCTCGCGGGGCGGCCCCCGTTCACCGGCGACACGCCGGTGGCGATCGCGTACAAGCAGGTGAACGAGGCGCCGGTCCCCCCGTCCGCGCACAACCCCGACGTGCCGCCGAAGCTGGATGCCGTGGTCATGAAATGCCTGGCGAAGAACCCTGCCAACCGCTACCAGAGCGCGGAGGAGCTGGCGGCGGATCTGGAACGGGTCAAGCAGGGTCAGGACGTCGAGGCGACGCCGATCCTCGTCGGCGCCGGGGCCGTGGACGCGACGCAGGTGATCGCTCGGCCGGCGCCGACCCAGGTGCTGCCGCCGCCAGAGCCCGAGGGCTCATCGCGCAAGGTCTGGCTGGGGGTACTGATCGGTCTGTTGGTCTTCGCCCTGCTGGCGGCCGGCGGGTACCTCCTCGCCCAGGTCCTCAGCAACAAGAACGCCGCGCAGGCGTTCCAGCTGCCCGACGTCACGGGCAAGACGTTCGAGGCGGCGAAGTCCCAGCTGGAGGGTCTCGGTCTCGTGGTCGTCGACCCGCCGCCGACGAGACACAGCGCGAAGCCCCAAGGCACCGTTCTGCTCCAGAGCCCGGACCCGAGGACGCCGGTCGCCGCCGGAGACACGATCACGCTGACGGTCGCCTCCCCCTTCCCCAAGGTCACGGTCCCCGACATCTCGTCGTCGTGCCTGCCGCTCGACGCCGCGACGGCGACCTTGGAGGCCATGCACCTGACGCTCGGCACCCAGAAGCGAGCACCGAGCGATACGTGCCCGGTCGACACCGTGATCGACCAATCGCCTCCGGCTGGAACCAAGGTCGATCGCGGCTCGCTGGTGGGCGTCACGCTGGTGTCGGGGCCGTCGTCCATCACGCTCGGGGATTACACGTGCGAGACGTACAGCCAGGCGAAGAACCAGCTGAACCACCTCGGGTTGAAAGTGCAACCGGGACCGTTGGTGCCCCCGCTCCCGCAATGCCCGAACCTGAATCGGGTCGCAGCGCAGGACCCGCAGCCGGGGGCGCAAGTGAAGCCGGGCGACACCGTGAGGCTCTCCACCGGAGAACCGTCGTCGCCGTCCCCATCCCCATCGCCGAGCGCGAGTCTCGTCCCGTGAGCACCTGGTACGCGACCGCTCGCTACTCACGAAGCACGAAGTCGCTCCGCCGCCTGTTCCTCGACGAGTTCGCCGAGGACGTCGCGGGAGCGAGCGTCGGATCGTCGATGGGATCGGCGCGGGCCGAGAAGCTGTACGACCGTGTCTTCGTGGAGTACGGCGACGATTCGGTGGCGCAGCTCGGGGGCGTCCACCTGGCGTGCGAGCAGTCGTCGCAGCTCCTGGCGAAGGCGTTGGAGTGGGGCAGGCTCGCGGCGTACCTCGAACAATCGACGCGGTACATGCGCTACGACAGCCGTCCCGATGGACGCTGGCGCGCGACGGTTCCGCCCGAGATCGTCGACACCCAACTCGAGCAGCGCTACGTCGGACTCCTGGACGATGTCTTCACGACGTACGGGAGGATGTACGAGACCCTGGATGCCTGGTACCGCGAGCGGTTCCCGCAGGAACCCGGTGACTCTGACTTCGTCTATCGACAAACGATCCTGGCGAAGACCTGCGACACGCTCCGCTTGATCCTCCCGGCCGGGACGCGCTCGAACCTCGGGATCTACGCGACCGGGCAGTCGTACGAGCAACTGCTGATGCGTCTGGCGCAGCACCCGCTCGTCGAGGCGCGCGAGTACGGCGACCTGATGAAGGTCGAGCTGCGGAAGGTCATCCCCGAGTTCCTCAAGCGTGTCGATGTGGACGATCGGGGCGTGGCCTGGTCGAGCTACTGGCGCGACGTCCGCGAGCGCACGCAGGAGCTTGCGGCGAAGCTCACCGGTGACGTCGAGCCCGAGCTGCGCGAAGAAGTCAACCTGGTTGACTATGATCCCGAGGGCGAGCTAAAGGTAACCGCCGCGGCGCTCTACGCCGCGAGCGATCTGCCCGACGACCAGCTCCTCCAGTTCGTCCGTGGCATGCAGCCCGGCGACCGGGACGCCGTGCTGGCCGCGAGCATCGGCATGCGGACGAACCGGCGGCACAAGCCCGGCCGTGCATGGGAACGGACGCAGTATCGCTTCGACATCCTGTGCGACTACGGCGCCTTCCGCGATCTGCAGCGCCACCGCCCCCTCACGATCGAATGGCAACGACTCTCGCCATCGTTCGGCTACGAGGTTCCGGTCGACGTCGACGCTGCCGGCCTCCGCGACGGATGGGAGCGCCTGATGGAGCGCTCGAAGGAGACGCACGACCAGATCGCGGCCGGAGGGTTGCTGGACGCCGCCCAGTACGCGGTCGCGATGGGGTACCGGATCCGGTTCGTGCTGCAGATGACGGCTCGCGAGGCGATGCACCTGGCGGAGCTCCGCTCGCAACCGCAAGGCCATCCGACGTATCGCCGCGTCGCGCAGGCGATCCACCGGGAGATCGCCGCGGTGCACCCGGCGATCGGCGAAGCGTTCACGTTCATGAGCCACGACGACGTGGACCTGGAGCGCCTGGAGGCGGAACGGCGAACCGAACGGAGACGCGGGTCCGTCGAGCCCGGCTAGCGATGCGCTTCGACGGCATCGAGGAGACAGGGATCCTTCCCGAGCTTCCCCAACGGCAACCCGGAGTCATGATCCAGGTTCGCGGGCCGGGACCACACGACTGGCTCGGCCACGGGATGGGCACCGCGAACATCACGACCGGACGGCCGCTCCGCGGTGACTCGATCTTCTACGTGGGGTCGCTCGCGAAGCAGTTCGTGGCCGCGTGCGTCGCACTTCTGTGGCGCGATGGCGTGCTCGATCTCCATGGACCGATCGCCACGTACGTCCCTGGGCTCCCGTCGTGGGGAGAGCGCGTGCACCTGCAGCATCTGGTCCACCACACCGCGGGCTTGCCACACGTCTACCGGCCGAGCGGCGGGATCGACCCCTCGGGCGTCCCGGGGTGGGGGAACGAGGAGCTCATGGAGGAGATCCGGACGATCCCCGACTCGGGCGAGGAGGCGGGAACGCGCCATCTGTACACGGGCGACGGGTATCTCCTGCTGGCGGAGGCGATCGCCCGGGCCTCCGGCGCGCCGTTGGCCGACGTCGCACGCGAGCGGCTCTTCGAGCCGCTCGCGATGTACGACACCTTCTTCCGCGATGCGGAAACGGAACTGCCCGCGCGCGCAGCGCGCGGGCACTTCCGCGCCACCGACGGCCGCCTGCACGTCGAGCCGGCTCGGTTCCACGCTGTCGGGTCGGGTGGGCTCTGGACGACGGCCGACGACCTCGCCCGATGGAGCGCGAACCTCCTGGACGACCGGCTGACCGGTGGATGGCTCGCGGAGACCCTGACCACGCCGGGCCGACTGGCTGACGGCAGACCGATCCACTACGCGTGGGGTGTCTCCGTGCGGACGCATCGCGGCCAGCCGATCGTGAGCCACGGAGGGAGCTTCCCGGGGTGGGAGTCGAAGCTCGTGGTCTTCCCCGAGCAGCGAGCCACGTTCATCTGTCTGGCGAACAGCCAGGAGCTGGACGTGTCCTCGCTCACCTTCGAGGTGGCGGACCACATCCTCGCCGATTCGCTGGATCCGAACGCGCCCCACGCCGACCAGACGCTCCACGGCGTCTGACCGGGTCGGGGGTTGCGTTCGTTCGGTACCCTGGCGCCTTCATGGACCGCGACGCCACGTTCCTGCTCGCGCTCATCCTGTTCGCCGCGGCGGCGCTCGCCGTGGGCGCGAGCGGATGGGTCTTGTGGGCCCGCGATCACCGGCTCGCGAAGGCGGCGAGCGCCGCAGCTCAGCCCGAGGTCGTCGAGGAGCGCTGATGCTCGAGCTCCTCGACCTGCGTGAGCGGGGCGGGCGGCTCGAGCCCTCGAAGCTCGAGATCGATCCCGCCACCACGGAAACGGTCCGGCAGATCCTCCAACGCGTCTTCGTCGAGGGCGACGACGTGCTGATCGAGCTGTCGAAGCAGTTCGACGGAGCCGACCTCTCCCGTTCCGGGATCCTGGTGACCGAGCGCGAGTTCGCGCACGCCGAACGAGAGACACCGCGCGAGCTGCGCGCCGAGATCGACGCGTTGATCGACCGGCTCCGCGGTTTCTGCGACCGGCAGATCCCTCGCGAGTGGTGGGACGAACACGATGGGATCCGCTTCGGTGAGATCGTGCGTCCGCTCGCATCGGTCGGGTGCTACGTGCCGGGCGGCCGGGCGAAGTACCCGTCGACCGTCGCGATGACCGTGGTCCCGGCGACCGTCGCCGGCGTCGAGGAGATCGTCGTGTGCACGCCGCCGCAACGCGACGGGTCGATCCACGCCGCCGTGCTGTACGCGGCGAAGCGAGCCGGAGCGACCGACGTCGCCAGGACCGGCGGCGCGCAGGCCGTGGCAGCGATGGCCTACGGGACGGAGTCGATCCCGTCGGTCGACCGCATCGTGGGTCCGGGCAACGTCTACGTCACCGAGGCCAAGCGACAGGTGGCCGGGTTCGTCGGGATCGACGGCCTGGCGGGCCCGTCGGAGCTCGCGATCGTCGCCGACGGCGACGTCGATCCGCGGATGGCGGCGCTCGATCTGATCGCGCAGGCGGAGCACGATCCCGAGGCCCGCACGTTCTTCGTCACGCCGGATGCCGCGCTCGCCGAGAAGGTCGACGCCGCCCTCGAGCAGGAGCTGGCGCTCGTCGGTCGTCGGGAGATCATCGACCTCGCGATCCGCCACACGAAGCTGGTGCTGGTGCGCGACCTGGTGCACGCGGCGGCGGCGGTGAACGACGTGGCGGCCGAGCACCTGCTGCTCCTGCTGGGTGAGCCCGAGGACTTCCTCCCGAGCGTCCGCAACGCCGGAGCCATCTTCCTCGGGTCGTGGTCGGCCGTGCCCTTCGGAGATTACGGACTCGCGTCCAACCACGTGCTCCCCACCGCGGGAACCGCCCGGTTCTCGAGCGGGCTACGCGCCGCGGATTACGTGACCATCACCTCGGTGATGCGGATGTCGCCGGCCGCGACCGCGCATTTCAGTCCCGGCACCTCGACGCTCGCCCGGGCCGAGGGATTGGTCGGACACGCGAAGGCGATGGAGGCCCGCGCGGACGAGGCCGGCGACCGATGACCGCCGAGCCTCGCGAGGGGCTCCGCGACACGACGCCGTACGTGTCACCGCAGCTCGAGCGGTCCGAGCGCTTCCTCGAGGGGGTCCGGGCAGCATGATCGTGATCCCCGCGATCGACGTCCGAGCCGGGAGGGCGGTGCGGCTGCTGCGCGGCGACCCCAACGAGGAGACCGCGTACGACGACGATCCCGTGGAGGTGGCGGTGCGCTTCCAAGAGGAAGGTGCACGTCGACTCCACGTGGTCGACCTGGACGCCGCGCTCGACGAGGGCGCCAACCGCGACACGATCCGCGACATCTGCCGTTCGGTGGTGCTCCCCGTCCAGGTCGGCGGGGGCGTCCGCACCCTCGAGGACGTCGCCGCGGTGCTCGAGATCGGGGCCGGCCGGGCCATCCTCGGCACCTCCGCGGCGCTCGACCCCGGCTTCGTCGCCCGGGCCGTCGAGGAGTTCGCCGAGCGGATCCTGGTGGCCGTGGACGTGCGCGGCGGTCACGCCATGGTGAAGGGCTGGCGTGAGGAAGGTCCCCCCGTCGAAGAGGTGATCCCGGCGCTCAACGACGCGGGCACGCCCCGTTACCTCGTCACGGCGATCGCGCGGGACGGGACGCTCGACGGTCCCGACCTGCGTCTGTACCGACAGGTGCTCGGTCTGACCGACCGACCCATCATCGCGAGCGGCGGCGTGCGATCCGCCGACGACATCTGGGCCTTGCGCGATGCCGGCTGCGAGGCGGCGGTCACCGGCAAGGCGCTCTACGAGAAGACCCTCAAGCTGTCGCAGGTCATCCGGGGATAGACGCCGGCTCGCGGAACGGATCCGGCGAAGCGAGCGGCGATGGACTCGAGACGGTGGTCGACAAGCGAGGCGTCAACCGCTGCTCCCGGAGCTGAAGACCGCCGGCGCCACCGACATCCTGGAGCTTTCGATCTCGAAGATCATCGCCTGATCCCCCAGCTGCGCCACACCGGTTGACCCGAACCATCGGCGTCTGGCAGGATGAGGTCGATGATTGAACGACCGTTCAAGAACGTAGCCAGCTGACCCGCGCCGCGGCCCACGGGGCCGTCGTGCGCACCCGACCTCCCGGCCACCCCGGGAGGTTTCGTTATCCCGCAGGGATGCGCCGGAAGCGACCGGCGCCCAAGGGAAGGCTGGAGACCGATGACGATCACCGAGCGGATCCGCGGCGAAGCCGACGAGCTGCGAGCCCGGTGGCGGAACGAGGAGCGCTGGCGCGGGATCACCCGCCCCTACACCGCCGAGGACGTGGTCCGGCTCCGGGGAAGGATCCGGGAGCGTCACGTCATCGCGGAGACCTCGGCCGCCGCGCTGTGGCGGCTCGTGAACGCCGACGACTACGTGCCAGCGCTCGGTTGCCTCACGGGTGGCCAGGCGGTGGAGTGCGCGCGGGCGGGTCTCCGCGCGATCTACCTGTCCGGCTGGCAGGTAGCCGCCGACGCGAACACGGCGCAGCACACCTATCCCGACCAGTCGCTCTACCCCGTGAGCTCGGTCCCCACGGTCGTCCGTCGTCTGAACAACGCCCTTCGTCGCGCCGACCAGGTCGCCTGGGCCGAAGGGGATGAGGCAGAGTTCTGCCTCCCGATCGTGGCGGATGCCGAGGCCGGCTTCGGCGGCCCCCTCAACGCGTTCGAGCTGATGACCGCGATGATCGAAGCCGGCGCGGCGGGGGTGCACTTCGAGGATCAGCTCTCGTCCGAGAAGAAGTGCGGACACCTGGGGGGAAAGGTGCTCGTCCCCACCGGCCAGTTCATCCGGACGCTCGTCGCGGCTCGCCTGGCCGCGGACGTCCTGGACGCTCCGACCGTGCTGATGGCGCGGACCGACGCGCTCAGCGCGAGCCTGCTCACGTCCGACATCGACGAGCGGGACCGGACGTTCCTCGACGGACAGCGGACCGAGGAGGGGTTCTTCCGCGTTCACGGCGGGCTGGACGCCGCGATCGCCCGCGCGCGGGCGTACGCGCCCTACGCGGACATGCTCTGGTGCGAGACCGCCACACCGGACCTCGACGATGCACGGGCGTTCGCCGAGGGCGTCCACGCAGAGTTCCCCGGGAAGCTCCTCGCGTACAACTGCTCCCCGTCGTTCAACTGGAAGCGGCGGCTGGATGACCAGCAGGTCGCCGCCTTCCAGAAGGAGCTCGGCGCCCTGGGCTACCGGTTCCAGTTCATCACGCTCGCGGGCTTCCACGCCCTCAACGCGAGCATGTTCGAACTGGCGAAGGGGTTCGCCGACGAGGGCATGACGGCTTACGTGCGTCTTCAGGAGCGTGAGTTCGCACTCGAATCAGCCGGCTACACGGCGGTCAAGCATCAACGGGAGGTCGGCACGGGCTGGTTCGATCTCGTGTCGAAGACGATCAGCCAGGGGCAGTCCTCGACCCTCGCGCTCGACGGCTCGACCGAAACCGGCCAGTTCTGACCACGTACCCTGAGCGGATGCTCGGGAAGCTCCACGGTGCGATCGCGGCCACCGTCACGCCGCTGCGTGACGGCGGCCGCTCCCTGGATGAGGCCAGCGTGGCTCCGTTGGTCCGCTTCCTCGCCGAGGGCGGCATGGACGGGGTCCTCACGTGCGGCACCACGGGCGAGGGCGTGCTGCTCTCGGTGCCGGAGCGGCGCCGGATGACGGAGCTCTGTCTGGAGTCGCGCCCGTCCGGTTTCGCGGTCGCGGTCCACGCCGGCGCGCAGACGACCGCGGATACGGTCGCGCTCGCGTCGCACGCGCGGGAGGCCGGAGCCGACGCCGTCGCCGTGATCGCTCCCCCGTACTTCCCGCTGGACGAAAGGGAGCTGTTCGATCACTTCCGGAACGCCGCCGTCGCGTGTGACCCGCTGCCGTTCTACATCTACGAGTTCGTCGGGCGGAGCGGCTACCCGGTCCCGATCCCCGTGATCGAACGGCTGCGCGACGAGGTGCCGAACCTGGCGGGGCTGAAGGTGTCGGACACGCCGTTCGAAGCGGTGAAGCCTTACCTGTTGGACGGTCTGGACGTCTTCATCGGCTTCGAGCCGCTCGTGTTGGAAGGGCTCGCCGCGGGAGCGGTCGGGGCGGTGTCCGGTCTGGCGTCGGCGTGGCCCGAGGTCACCGCCGAGCTGGTGCACCGGAAGACCGACGCCGCCGATGCTCGCGTCAAAGCCCTTCGCGAAGCCCTCCGCGACCTGTCGTTGCCCGCGGTCGCGAAACAGGTGCTCCTGAACGAAGGTGTGCTGGCTCACGCCGACGTCCGGTTGCCGCTCCGCGGGTTGACTCCCGAAGAGCGTGGCCGCGTCGCCTCCTTGTGACAGCCCGTCCCCACTGGCGGCGGGGCGCCTTGTTCGCTCGAGCGAGACCGCGGACAATCTGGCTATGTCGCGGCGTGCTGCGGGCCGGAACCTCGCAGCGTTGCTCTTCACCGACATCGTGGGCTCCACGGAGATCGCCGTGGAGGTCGGTGACCGTCGATGGCGCGAGCTCCAAGCCGCCCACCACGACCTGATCCGCCGAGAGCTCCGCCGTTTCGGTGGCCACGAGATAGACACGGCCGGCGATTCGTTCTTCGCGCGGTTCCGCATCCCCCAGGACGCAGTCCGATGCGCGGCAGCGATCTTGCCTGCGACGCGGTCGATCGGCCTCGAGGTGCGGGCGGGACTCCACTTCGGGGAGACGGAGCTGTCTGCCGGCGGAGCGGGCGGGATCGCCGTGCACACCGCGGCCCGCGTCTCGAGCCTGGCTGCACCGGGAGAGGTGCTGGTGACCCAGACGATCGTCGACCTTGTCTCCGGCTCCGGCCTCGACTTCCATGAACGGGGAACCTACGAGCTCAAAGGCATCCCGGGCTCGTGGCGTCTCTTCGCGCTCGACGCGGTGGAAGGGGTGGCTCTCGGACCGCCGCTTGACCGGGTTGAGGCCGTCGAACGCCGGACGCGTTCGAGCTCGGATCGGCCCACCGGAAGAACACGAGCTCGGACGCTCCTCGTCGGCCTCATCGCTGGCGTCATCGCGATCACCGTCGCGGTGGTCGCGATCGCGCGCGAGGCTTCGTCGGGCCGAACGAACGGTCCACCGTCGCCCCAAACGTCCCAAGCGAACGGCTACGCGACACTGTTCAAGGTCAACCCAACGACAACCGTCGACCAGGTGCAGCCCGTGTATCTCCAACGGATCAGCGCCGGGCCGATCGTGTCTGCGGGAGGTTCCATCTGGGCCTTGACCGAGACGACCGCGTTCGAAAGCGGCGGCGTGTTCCAGATCAATCCTGGATACGCCGAGCCCCAGGTCGCGAAAGAGATTCCCGCCCCCGGGGCGTGCCTTTCTCCCGCGACGTGCATGGCTGCTTCCGCCCACGCGGTGTGGGTCTCGGTCCTCGTGCCCGAGGGACTCGGCCTCGAGCGCATCGACGCTACGACAGGCCTGTCGGCAAAGGCGACGATCGTGGACCCTAGTGTCACGCGGCCAGGAGGCGAGTTCCTATCGTTCAACGCTCCCGTCTCGTGGGGGGCGGGGAGCGTTTGGCTCGCGAACGGATCCTCCGGCACGATCTACCGGGTCGATCCGTCCACCGGCCGTCCGATCGACACGATCCGACTCGGCGCAGGCGTCACCATCGATCTCCTCGCCTACGGGGAAGGCTCCTTGTGGGTTGTCGATCGGTTCGGCGGGACGTTAACCGCGATCGACCCCGGCACGGATCGCGCCGAGCCCCCGATCCCCCTGCAGGGCGATCCGACCAGCATCGCCGTGGGAGCGGGATCCGTGTGGGTGAGTGATGGTCAGGACGACCAGCTGCTCCGGATCGCTCCTCACCATCCCTCCGGGATCCAAGACGTCAGCGTCGGTCAGGAGCCTACCGCCGTCGCGATCGGAGGCGGATCCGTCTGGGTGGCGAACCATGGGAACGGAACCGTCACCGAAGTCAACCCGAACGCGAACCTCGCGATCCAGACGATCCCCATCTCGTCAACAGTGCAGTCCCTCGAGTTCGCCGACGGCGCCCTCTGGGTGGGTTCATTCGCCCCTCCCGGGGTGTGATCTTCCCTTGACGGGTTCGGGAGCCGTCGGTAGCCTGTTGCACCTGCAACTTCGAGGGAGCCACGTTCCGCGATGATCCGCACACGAACGGTCGGCCAGGTCGGGGCCATGATCCCCAGTCGCCTGTGCTGTTGTACCGCGACGGCGCCGCTGCGCGCCGGCCACCCCGTGCGGTAGCTCCTCGCTCGCAATCGACCTCAAGGGCCGCCGCGCAGGCGGCCTTTCTCTTGTCCGGCTCCGACGTCCAGGCGTTCGAGGGACGACCCATGGCAGACACCGACCCGATCCAACCTATCCACGAGCCCGCCGTTCCCTTCCTCGGCGAGGAGGCCGGCTGGGTCCGTGACGCTGCCGACCGCTTCGAAGGGGCGCGCGCCGAGGAGCTGCTCGCCTGGGCACTGGGCACCTTCCACCCTCGGATCGCGATCAGTGCCGCGGGCGGCATCGACGGCTTGGCCTTGATGGACATGGCGTGGCGCATCAACCCGGACGTCCGCGTCTTCACCTTGGACACCGGTCGCCT
>VAXZ01000157.1 GCA_005885035.1 Actinomycetota bacterium | reverse complement strand
CCGACCCGCCAGGAGAGAAAGGTGGTGATGAACCCGCCGAGCAGTGGTCCGATCGCCGCCGCGACTGCCGCCGATGCTCCAACCAGAGCATAGACACGCTTCTGCGCGGCACCCTGGAAGTTGCCGTGGATCAGGGATTGCATCGCCGGCATCAGGAGTGACGCGCCGAGCCCCCCGATCACGGCCCAGAACACGACGATCGCTGTCACGCTCTGGGCGAACGTCATCGCCAGCGCGCCCGCGGCGTACCCGAGAAGACCGAGGACATACGCGCGCTTCCGGCCGATCAGATCGCCGACCTTGCTGCCGATCAGGATGAAGGCCGCCGAGACCAGAGCCTCGAGCGCGATCGCCGCTTGGACGCTGCTGACGGTGGTACCGAGGTCGTGGACCACCGACGAGATCGACACGTTCATCAGCGACGTGTCGAACACGAGCACGAACATCGCCATCGCGAGCAGCAGGGCGAGCCGCTTATCGAACCCAGGCTCTCTCGCCCTGTCGGTCGTTCCGTCCCTCACCCGAGATCCACCTATCTCACGACGGAAGGAGCCCCGTCGGCCGCGTAGCTGCCTCTTGAGTATGGCGCCCAAGCCCTACCTCTGCGAGCGATGAGAGCGAGGAGCCGGCGAGCGGCCCTTCGGGAGCTCCATCCCGAGGACCGCGATGCGCCCCCGCGGCGCGCCTCGGCTAGTGGCGAACTGGCCGCCACCACCAAGAGCACGGGGGGATCGAGCTGGTTATCGGGGTCTGAGCCTGAGCCCACGCTCATGAGGTGGTTGTCTAACGGCACCGCATGCGCCGTCGAGCCTCAACTGTTCACAGGTGGAAGGAGGCAAAGGGCCTCAGACATGGTGTGGGTACTACCGTCCTTAACCTGTGGGTACTCTCATCGCTATCGCCGGTTCCCGCAGGTCACCGAGTTCTGAGAAGACCCACCGAGGGGTGTTCTCAGAACACGGCTGAGACCGTTTCGGCGGCAGCCTGACGCGGAAGCTTCTTACGAAGACCGGCCGGCCTAAGCTGCTGCCTTGGACCCATCGGCGCGTGCCTCAGGGCTACGTCTCGCACTCGGTCTGTCGCGTCCTTCATAAGGTAGACGTACAGGGAACGCATCCAAACGGCCGCCTCCTACATCTGCATCGAGTACTCGCTCCGCCGGTAGAGCATGAGGACGAGCATCGCCGCGACCGTCAACACGCAGTACGCCCCACATTGCGCGCTCTTGGTGACGTCGAACCAAACGAGACACAGGAACGGGATCACGGGAAGCACCATCGCCAACGCCATCTCGTAGGAGTTCCTGCGTCCGTTCCACGTCTTGAGCCCTACCACCGAGAGGAAGACGGCAGCGGTGGCGATCATCCCTGCCACCATGATCGCGAGCATCTCCAGGAAGTGCCGCCAGAAGTGCGACAGGTGACGGCCGTGACGCCTATCGGACATCAGCGAGTGATGGCTTGTCGCCTCCTCCGGCTCGAGACCGACTCCCGGAGCTCGGCGTTCGGTGTGTGTACGGGACATCACAGCCACCTCCTCCTTCGTGAGCCTCCTCGCCGCCGCGGCGAACGGGCCACGGCGGAGGGGCTCCAGACGTGCTGGCTAGCGCGCAGTGAGTGCGTGCGAATCGCGGAGGCGCCGTTCCTTTGCCCGACGGACCGCCTTATTGATCCCGTATATGCACAGACCGCAGCAAGAAGCCACTCCGACGATCACCAGGATGGTCGCCATGCCGTCCACCCCCTTCGCCAGTGATCGGCGCCCGACAGGTCCGTCATCTCACCGGCTCCGGCCAGCCTCTCTAGGGTGTGCCGGTAGAGATAGGGCCGGAGGTCCCCGACTCGAGGGGACCTTGGAAACCGGCGTCCTTTCCGAGCAAGGGGTACGGGCGAGTGTCCGCGCGTGTGCTCGTGTGATCGTCGGGCTGGGCGACGTGAAGCGAGCGTCCGCCGAGCGATAGTGGGCGGTTGATGCCCCTGGCGGAGCACGCGTGCGCTGGCTCAAGCGGGAATCATCGAGCGCACCGTCGCGAGGAAGTCGCCACGATCAGGCGTCCGCTCGAGAGCGATGAGTTGGTCCTCGGGCGGATCTGCGAGGAGGTCGTCTCCGCGCCCCAGCGCGATGATCGGTTTGCCGGTGAGGAGGTAGAAGCCGAGGAGATCGACGCCGATCGGTGCTCGGACCATCGCGTCGGGTGAGAACGAGAGGTCGAGCACGAGGAGCGAGGCGGGATCGACCAGCGCGCAGCGGCCCGCACGAGTGCCGATACAGGAATACGCGGGAGCCGAAGGGCCCGGGCACGTGAGGACCTCGTAGCCGGCGTCCTGCAGCCACTCGCCGAAGCGGGCCCTTCGCTGTTCATCTTTTCCACGAGAAGTATCGGAGCCCGTGCCGTCGCGCTCATCACGTCCCTCCTCCAGGCGCCGCGACCCCTATGGGGAGCCCACAGGGATGCCCCGCGCAGTGGCCTACAGGCGGTAGTTCTCCACATGGGCGAGAGGGACCGAGGCATGCTCGCAGGTCAACGGATCATCACAGGTGGGATTGCCCTCGAGGCTGAAGTAGTTGAAGCGGCACTGCTCGCAGTACACGTCCAACTCCGCGGGGAGGTATGCGCATTCACCCCACGAACAGCTCCGCTCGCCCTCGCCGGTCCCGATGTCCCAACCGCACCCGGCACACTTCTCGAACTGCATCCAGCTCCCCATGGTGGCCTCCTTGGGGCGACCTTAGGAGGCGGCACGCGAACAGAGGAAGGGCGGAAGGACCCCCCAGAACAGGGTCTTCGGGACTCGGACCCAGCCCTTACCGAGAGACCATCCGGCCTGACGGTCCCGATTCTGCCCTGACGGCGTTGGTCTGGGTCACCACGTCGATGCAGTAGCGATCCTCGTCGACCATCTTGGCGACGCCCTGACCCGTCCCTCGATCTTGGCTAGGCGTGACGTTCGTGCGTCGGGCTTGAGTCGCGCCAAGTGCCTTGCCGTTTGCCTCGAAGTCCTGTGGTGCAACTTTGGGTACCACATCTCTTAGCACGTGGTACTCCCGCTACGATGCCCTCATTCGTGCGGGTCAGGGCGTTTTGAGAACACCCCACCAACCAAGGGGTGTTCTCAATAGCGAGGCGTCTGACATCTCAGAACTTCGCCGAATAGGCATCCGCGGGGTGTTCCGCGCAATCGCGAAGGGGTTGGAGGCGCCTCGTTGATCGTTCAGCCCCGGCAGACGGCTCCGGAACGCAAAGGACGTCACGGAGCATGCCGATGACGTCCTTGATCAGGGGTGAGTTGTACGGGCGGCGTCGATCAGGCGGGCGGAGGGGCCCGGCCGGATTCCAACGGACGGGATCCCGACGCATCGGATTCGAGTAGCTGCGGCCATGTCCCCTCGCGACGTTTCTTCCTCGTCCTCCTCGCATCGCCCAGCTTCTCCGCCCTTCAGCATGCCGTTGACGCCTTCAACGACCTGGCCCCGGCCGTAAGAGGAGCGCCAGGCCGTGGTTCCGGGGAAGAAGCGCTGCCGGTTCGGGAGCTCCGCCGCCGAGACGGTGACGGTCCCGCTGCAGCAGGCGGCGCCAGCGTGGAGGGGCACGAGCTCGAAGCCGCGGAAGGCACGCACTGCGGCTTCGAGCGCCGTCCCATCGTTGGGCCCGAGCCTTCGGATCTCCACACGTGAGAGCTTGCCCCCAACCACGGGGGCCTGCGCCAGGCTCGGCGCGATCAGGCGGGCAGGATCACGTCGCCCGTCGGACGATCGACGACCACCTTGATCGACTCGAGCGGGGTACGGGTCGGCCCCGCGATCGCTGCCGCTTGGTGCGCCGGATCGAACTCGGCTCCATGACACGGGCAGACGAGGATGTGGGAACTCTGGTCGTACCCGACCAGGCATCCTTCGTGGGTGCAGGCGCGGCTGTACGCGACGACCTGATCGTTCGCCAGCCGCAGCAGGACGGCCGGTCCCACCTGCGGATCCGTGAAGCCGACGGCACGTCCGACGGGCAGCGCGTCGAGCGTCGTCAGCACGCGGCCGGGTGTCGCCGGGGCGACGCTCGGAGCTGTCGTCGGAGTGGCGGATGAGCCAGACGCCGAGGAGCGCGCCGCCGATCGGCGCGTCGGATCGGCCAGCGCGCCGAGACCCGTCGACGACGCAGGAGCCGCGAGTGCCTTGGACGCGACCCCGAGCGCCACGGCCACGGCGGCGATGAGGCTGCCGCGCGCGAACTCGCGCCGGCTGATCCCGTCGATCCGCTCGATGGGCCCGGCGACCCTTCCCCGGCGGGCGCGTTCCACCTCGACGATCCCGGCCGCGAGCGCCAGCCAGGCGAGGGCATAGATCGAGTCAGAGCCGAGGAAGTACGGATGCGTGTGCCAGGTGGCGGAGAGCCAGAGCGTCGTGTTGACCGCGAACCCCACGAGGGAGGTGGCGAGCATCCCGATGCCCGCCAACGTCCCGAGCCCGACCGCGATCTCCACCAAAGCGATCGCGACACCGGTGAGAACGGGCGCGTGGCCGAGGACGCGCATCAATGGAGCGGCCGGCGTCCCGGTCGCGAAGCCGGCGAGCTGCGTCCCGATGTAGTCGCCGCCACCGGCTCGGAAGAAGTTGGGATCGAGGAACTTCTGCGCACCTGCGAAGACGAACGTGATGCCGAGGAACGCCCGGAGGATCCGGATCGACCACGGCATCTCGACCCAGCCCTCCGCGATGCTCGGCGGCCGGTTCCGCCGGCTCCTTCCCGGATACGTTCCTCGGCGGATCGCGTCCGGTCTGAGGGGGGTCTTCGAGCTTCGAGGGTCGGTTCGCATGTTCCGGATATTCGCCGCATATCTTTCGACAGCGTTCGGAGGACGGTAAGAGAGCGGTAAGGATCGCCTCGTCCGCGTCCTGGCCTGCGACGATAGGTCCGTGAACATCCTGGTGATCGAAGACGACCGCCGGCTCGCCGACCTGATCGCGCGCCGCTTGCGGATCGCCGGTCACGTCGCCGAGACCTGCGACGACGGCTCCGCCGGTCTCGAGCGGGCCTCGGCCGGCGACCTCGACCTGGCGATCGTCGACGTGATGCTTCCCGAGATGGACGGCGTCTCGCTCACCCGGATGCTCCGCACCCGAGGCGTCGCGATGCCCATCCTGATGCTGACGGCACGCGATGGGGTCGATGACCGGGTCGACGGGCTCCGCAGCGGAGCCGACGACTACCTCATCAAGCCGTTCGCCTTCGACGAGCTGCTCGCGCGGGTGGACGCCCTCGCCCGACGCTCGCGCGGCGCACCGGCTGAGGCGGTCCTCCGACACGACGGAGTGAGCCTGGACCGCCGCGCGCGCCGGGTCCACGTCCGAGGCGATGAGGTCGAGCTGACGTCGAAGGAGTTCGATCTGTTGACATGTCTGCTCGAGCATCAAGGGCGGGTCCTCACGCGCGCCGAGCTCAAGGAGCTCGTCTGGGACTTCCCCTTCGACGCGCAGAC
>VAXZ01000046.1 GCA_005885035.1 Actinomycetota bacterium | reverse complement strand
TATGGCCGAGCTGGACGCCGCACGCGATGAGCTCGTCGCGGCCCTCGGCGCAGACGCTGTCCTGCACGACCCGCTCGCGCTGCGGCTGTACGCGAGGGACGCGTCGATGGTCGAGGGGAGCGCCGGTCTCGTCGTGTTCGTCCGCTCCGCCGAGGACGTCGTCGTGTGCATGCAGGTGGCCGCGCGGCACGACCTCCCGGTCGTGCCGCGCGGCAGCGGGACCGGACTGGCCGGCGGTGCGACGCCGCTCGCTGATGCGATCGTCGTCGTCACCGCCAAGATGAACCGCATCCTCGAGGTCCGCCCCGAAGACCGGCTCGCGTGGGTGGAGCCCGGCGTCTTCAACCTCGACCTCGGGAACGCGCTCCGGCCGACCGGCTTCACGTACGCGCCGGACCCCTCGTCCCAGCAGGTCAGCTCGATCGGGGGCAACGTGAACACGAACGCCGGCGGTCCCCACTGTCTCGCCTACGGCGTGACGTCCGCGCACGTCCTGGCCGTCGACGTCGTGCTCCCCGATGGGAGCGTCGGGCGCTTCGGATCCGAAGCGCCCGCCGCTCCCGGCTACGACCTCCGCGGGTACGTCGTCGGCTCCGAGGGGACGCTCGGCATCGTGACGGGTGTGTGCGTGCGGCTCACCCCGCTCCCACCCGCCGTCCGCACGATGCTCCTGGACTTCGCCGACGTCGAGGAATGCGCCCAGGCCGTCTCCGCGATCATCGCTCGCGGCGTCGTTCCCGCGGCACTCGAGATGATGGATCGAGGGATCGTCAGCGCCGTCGAGGCTTTCGTGCACGCCGGCTACCCGACGGACGCGGCGGCGGTGCTGCTGGTGGAGGTCGACGGCCTTCCCGCCGGGGTCGAGGCGCAGACGCGCGAGGTGGAGGCCGCGGCCCGCGAACACGGCGTCGGCACGATCCGGATCGCCGCCGACGAGAGCGAGCGTGCGCTCCTGTGGAAGGGCCGGAAGTCGGCGTTCGGTGCGATCGCGCGGATCGCGCCCCACTACCACCTGCACGACTGCGTCGTGCCGCGGAAGGCGCTGGCCGGCGTGCTCTCGGGGGTCTACGCGATCGCGCAGAGGCACGACCTGATCGTCACGAACGTTTTCCACGCGGGCGATGGCAACCTCCATCCGTTGTTCTCGTTCGATCGCTCCGTACCCGGAACGCTCGAACGCGTGCTGGCGGCGTCCGACGAGCTCGTGCGGCTCTGTGTCGACGCCGGCGGTTCGCTCTCGGGCGAGCACGGGATCGGTCTGGAGAAGCGCGACTTCATGCCGCTCGTGTTCACCGCCGAGGATCTGGACGCGCAGGCATGCCTCCGAGCGGCCTTCGACCCCGATGGGAGGATGAATCCGCGCAAGGTCCTGCCCGAGGGCGCCCGCTGCGGCGACTACGCGGCGGCGGCCCTCGGTCGCGACGGCGTGCTCCCGGAGGGCACGTGGATCTGATCCACCCGCACTCGAAGCGCGACGTCGTCGACGCGCTCCGAGCGGCGAGCGCCGCGGAGACGCGCGTGCTGATCGTGGGAGGACGACGACACATCGACAAGGGCAACCCGAGCCATGTCGACGCCGAGCTGTGGACGACCGTGCTGGACGATCGGGTCGCGTACGACCCCGCCGAGATGCTCTGCGTCGTCGAGGCGGGGATGCGCATCCACGACCTCACCGCGATGCTCGCGGAGGGCGACCAGGAGTGGCCGGTGGACGCCCCCGGCGACGCGACCGTCGGTGGGGTGATCGCGTCCGGCGCCACGACGACCCGCCAGCTCCGCATGGGCGCGTTGCGGGACACGGTCGTCGAGATGGAGGTCGTGACCGGCGACGGGCGTCTCATAAGGAGCGGGGCACGCACGGTGAAGAACGTCACCGGCTACGACGTGCACCGGTTGCTCACCGGCTCGCTCGGAACCCTCGGCGTGATCGTCCAGGTCGCACTCAAGGTGCGACCCCTGCCGAAAGCGACGCGGACGCTGGTGAGCGACGAGGGCGGCGTGGAGCTGGGCACCCGGGTGCTCGACACGGTGCCGTTGCCCGCCGCCGTGCTCGCGGAGCCCGACCGGATCGTCGTCCGGCTGGAAGGATGGCCGGAGGAGGTCGAGGAGCAGACCACGGCCGCGCGATCGATCGTCGCGTTCGACGAGACCGACGCTCCGTTCCCCGAGGCCCGCTTCCAGGAGGCGGCGATCGTCGCGGAGGCCGCCATCGTGCCATCCCGGCTGCCGCAGCTTCTCGCGGGGGTCGAGCGCTATCGAGCGATGATCGGCGTCGGGATCGCGTGGGTGCCGCTCGAGGACGACGAAGCGCTGACCGGGTTCCGAGCACGCGCCGCCGAGATCGGCGGGATCGCGCCCGTGATCCGCGGCCCGGGCGGGCTCGGCGAACCAGCGGCTCCGGCGGCCGAGGTGCAGCGGCGGATCCGAGCCGCGATGGACCCCGCGGGGATCCTCGCGCCCGGCCGCGCGTGGTCGGCCTAGAACCAATCCTCGAACGCGCGCCGCCGGTCGACGCGGAGACGATCCGCGGATCCGCGGACGAACCAGGCCAGCTCCTCGCCTCGCTCCCTCCTGGCCACCACGGCGCTCCGGCACGCGATGCCCCGCTCTCCCTGGTCCCACGCCGCCTCGCCTACGGGTTGGGTCCGTTCCCACGCGATCGTTCTGCCGCGCCCGTCGAGCGGGTAGCTCGCCGGGAGCCTGGCCGCGCGGCAGCCGGCGTCGTCGACCACGCCGACGAGCCGGCCTTGGTGGACGTGGGTGTCGATCAGCATGGGCGCCCGCGAAGGGAGCAGGTCCACCACGCCGTACGGGAGGCCTTCGAAGCGTTGGAGCACGACTGCCCGGGCGACGGCCCGGGTCGCGCAGAGGTAGACGACCGGGAACGATCGGGGCGGGTTCCATCGGCCGCCGTGCTCCTGTGCGAACCGTGGATCGAGGGGCCGCAGCCACGCCGGATCCGCGACGCGCACGTACGGGCCGCCGCGCGTGACGTGCCGGAACCGCATCAGGCCGTGGCGGCCCAGTCGAACGATCGGGCGACCGAGTCGAGGAGTTCCTGGTGCCGATCTTGGGCGATCAGCTGGAGCATGGTGGCCCCCGCGTACCCGGGGACGGGGGACCGCACGATCCCCCCGATCCGCTCCGGCCGGATGTTCCTGCTGAGGAGGTCGGCGATCCGCACGACCGCGAGCACCTTGGGCAGCCTCGCCGGAGGCACGTCGCCGGCGAGCCACTGCTGCATCGCCTGCCGGGTGACCCCGAAGAGTCGAGCGGCTTCCGCGATGGACAACTGCCACGCGGAGAGCAGCGATCGGATCGCCGAACCCGCCCCCGCCAGCTCGTCGAGCACCGCCCGCGTGAACCCGTCGAAGTCGATCGAGGCCGGAAGGATCACTGGCGACGAGCGGACGGCGGGGCGCTGGTCCATGTCACCGATGATGGTCAAGGCCACCGACATCAGGGCATGGATCGGCCCGAGAGGATCGAAAGGTGCGGTCAGCGACAGACGGTCGAGAACCTCGACCGCACTGGCCGGCGCCCGGCTCGCCGATCCGACCAGCTGCAGCACCAGCTGGTGCCAAGCGCGCGCGTAGCGACGCGCCGCATCCTCATCCCCGGCGAGCGCCGCGGGCAACGCCTGCTGCAGTTCCTGGACGAGGTCGGCCCCGACGTACGTGATCGCCATGGCTCAAGGGTACCGCAAGCGAACCGCAAGCGCAAGCGCACCGCAAGCTACCGCGTCAACCGCAGCCGCTCCCCCGCCGCCTCGAGCGTCTCAAGCTTCTTGCAGAACGCGAACCGGAGCAGGTGCCGCCCCAGCTCCGGGCGGGAGAAGAACGAGGAACCGGGAACCGTCGCCACCCCTCGGTCTTCGACGAGGTGCCGCGCTGCCGCGACGTCGTCGTCGAACCCGAGCGACGTGACGTCGGCCATCACGTAGTACGCGCCTTCGGGCGGATCCGCCGTGAAGCCGGCGGCGGCAAGGACCTCCAGCATCAGGTCGCGGCGCTCGGCGTACTCCTTCCGGATCTGCTGGTAGTACTCGGAGGGCAAGCCGAGGGCGGCGATCCCCGCGATCTGCAGCGGCGCAGCGGCCGCGACCGTCAGGAAGTCGTGCGTCGAACGGATCCCCGCCATCAACGACGGCGGAGCGACCGCCCACCCGACTCGCCAGCCCGTGACGGAGTACGTCTTCGAAAGGGCGCTGATCGTCACCGTCCGCTCACGCATCCCGGGAAGGGTCGCGATGGGCACGTGCTCGCGATCCTCGTACGTGATGTGCTCGTAGATCTCGTCGGTGATCGCGATCGCATCGTGCTCTCGGCAGAGCCCGGCGATCATGCTCAGCTCCTCGGCGGTGAAGACCTTGCCGGTGGGGTTGTGCGGCGAGTTCACGACGATCGCGCGCGTCCGCGGACCGAACGCCTCGGCCAGCTCGTCCGGGTCGAACCGCCAATCCGGCGGGGAGAGCGTCACGTACCGGCCCGTCGCGCGTGAGAGGATCGCGTCCGGGTTGTAGCTCTCGTAGAACGGCTCGAAGACGACGACCTCGTCGCCCTCATCGAGGATCCCGAGGAAGCTGGCGGCCATCGCCTCGGTGGATCCGCACGTCACGCAGATCTCCGTCTCTGGATCGACGGTCATGCCGTAGTCGGCCTCGTACTTCGCCGCGATCGCACGGCGGAACGTCGGGTCGCCCCACGTGATCGGGTACTGGTTGTGATCCTCCGCGATCGCGCGGCGGGCCGCCTCCTTCACCTCCTCGGGAGCGGGGAAGTCCGGGTAGCCCTGTCCGAGGTTGATCGCGTCGTGCACGGCTGCGAGCCTCGTCATCTCGCGGATCACCGACTCCGTGAACGACGACGACTTCGAGGACGCGTGGAGACTCACGAGCGGCAAGACTATCGGGAGAAGCGAAGGGCGGCCCCGCCTTCGGCGGGGCCGCACTTCGATGCCTGGGACCGCGCGGGGCTACATGTTCTTCATGAGATCCATGAGCTTCATGTTGTCGTCGGTCACCATGACGACACGCGAGTTGGTCGCCAGGTACGCCGCGCGGACGTTGATCCCCGCGTCGGCGATCTGACGCGCCATCGCACCCATGGTGCCCGGCGTCTCGGCGCCCTGTATGGGCGGCCCAAGGATCGCGTCGGCCTCGCCTTCCACCTTGATGCCGGCGCCCTCGAGCGCCTTGCGCGCCCCGGCCCCGTCCTGGACGCAGACGTGGATGATCCCGCGTCCCTCGAAGCCGATGCCAAGCAGGCCCTCGATGTTGATCCCGGCCTTGCCGAGCGCCTCGCCGATGCTGGCGAGGCCCCCCGGACGATCCTCGACGCTGATGGTGAGATCGGTCGCCATGCAGTCTCCTTTCCGAAAGGGGTCAGTAAGGGCATACGCCCCAAGCACGGCCTCGGTCAAGTCGGAACACATGCCCGCACACGTGAGCCACGATCCGACGGAAGGACCCGTGGCAAGATGCGGGCATGTCTAGGACGCCCGACGATCGTGGGTTTGACGAGATGTACACAGGCGTCCCGCCGTGGGACATCGGGAGGGCGCAGCCCGAGGTCGTTCGGATCGCCGCGGCGGGCGGGTTCGCCGAGCCGGTGATCGACGTCGGATGCGGCACGGGCGAGAACGCGCTCGAGCTGGCATCGCGCGGGCTCGAGGTGCTGGGCATCGACGCCTCGCCGCGAGCGATCGGGGCGGCCGAGGCGAAGGCCTCCGAACGCGGGCTGCCGGCAGAGTTCCTCGTCGCCGACGCGCTCGACCTCGGATCGTTGGGTCGGCGCTTCCGAACCGCACTCGACTGCGGCGTGTTCCATGTCTTCGACGACCCCGAGCGACCCGTTTACGTCGCCAGCCTGGCGTCGGCCCTCGAGCGCGGCGGTGTGCTGCATCTCCTCTGTTTCAGCGATCGTCAGCCGGGATCCTTCGGTCCTCGCCGCGTGACGCAGCAGGAACTCAAGCACTCGTTCGCCGACGGCTGGGACGTGAGCGAGATCGTCGCGACGACGTTCGTCACGAACCTGCCCGAGCTCCAGGCGCAGGCGTGGCTGGCGACGATCGTTCGTGCAGACGGGTGACGGCGAGCGTCTTCGGCGTCCTAGCGGACCAACGAACCGTGCACCGAGTACGTCACGCCCGACGCGATACAGCCGAGCTGTGCCGACTCGCTCTGGGTCATCGTCCCCCGCACCTTCGTCACGACCCACCGGTCGCGGACGGGGCCGGCATCCGTGGCATGGACGCCGACCGTGAAGGTCGAGGTGACGTCGGCGCCACCGCAGGTCACGATCCCGCTGACCGAGAAGGTCCCGTGATACGCGGCTCCGCTCCGCGTCAGGGTCAGCACGAAGGCCTTCCGGTGGAGGTCGCTGAGCTTCGTGTCGCACGGACCCCTGCGACACGTGGGCGTGGATCGCCATCCGGCGGTCTGATCCTCGCCGTGGAAGCTCGAGAACCCGAAGTGGGACGTCGCGTGCAGATGGACATCGAACGTCCCCGCGAACCGGGCGGTCGACAGCGGCGCCGCCGGGGTCGTGGCCACGACGCGCGTCAGGGCTCGCGTGCCGTCGGCGCCCACAGCCGCGACCGCATACGTGTATCGAGTTTCGGGCGTCACCGAGCGATCGATCCACGTCGTCTTCGTCGGCGGCAGCGTCGTGATCGGCCTCCCGTCGCGGGTCACGGCGTAGTACGAGACCGGCAGTCCATCGCCCGGCGCCCACGTGAGCACGACCACGAACGCGGCGGGATGAGCATCCATCGTCTGCGGCGCGGCGATCGCCGTGGGTGACGGTGCTGCGGTCGTCGATGCGGCGTCACCGCCGCCGCCGGCGACGGCCATCGCGCCGCCGATCACGGCGATGATCGCCACGCATGCGACGATCGTGACGATGGTCACCGCGCGATGATCGAGTTCGCCGGGCGGGCGGGTGCCCTTGGTCGGGGGAGCTGGCGACGCGTCGTGCTCGGGGGGGGCAACGTCCATGTTCGACTCCTCGTCGGTGCTCGCGTTCTACCACGGCTGCCTCGATCGGTGCCGTAGCATCGCCTGGTGGCCGAGCCTGCACACGCCTCACCGTTGGGAGCGGAGCTCCCCGAGGGAGCCCACTTCATCGGTTCGCCGGTCGGAGCCCCGGGATGGCTCACCGGCCGCGGCGCCCCTGCGCTCGCCGACCTCAACGACTGCGTCGCTTGCGGGTTGTGCCTGCCCCACTGCCCTACCTACCGGCTGACGGGGGAAGAATCCGCGTCGCCCCGCGGACGGATCGCGGCGATGCGCGCCGTCCAGGACGGGATCGCGGTGCCGGATGAGACCTTCGAGGCCTTCATGGATCTCTGCCTCGTGTGCCGAGCATGCGAGGACGTGTGCCCCTCGCACGTCCCGTTCGGCCGGATGATGGAGGCAGCCCGAGAGCAAGTCGAGCCGCTCCGGACCCTGCGTTCACGGTTCATCCGGTGGCTCGGCTTCCATTGGGTGCTCCCTCACCCGTCGCTCGTCCGGACGGCCGCCGCGCTCCAACCGATCGCGCGACCATTCATGCCCAAAGCCGCTCGAGCGCTCGTGCCGGCACGGGGATACCCATTCGCGCGACTTCCTCGCGTCACCGAGCCACGGCCGGGCGTCGAGGTCCGTGGCACCGTCGCGTTGCTCTCGGGCTGCGTGCAGGACCGGTGGTTCCACCGGGTGAACCTCGCGACGATCCGCGTCTTGGCGCGCAACGGGTGGCGGGTCGAGGTGCCCCCGGGTCAGGCGTGTTGCGGGGCGCTCGCCGCGCACAACGGCCGGCTGGCGGTCGCGCGCCGGCTGGCGAAGCGTGCCCGTCACGTGTTCGCGGATGCCGACGTCGTCATCGTGAACGCCGCCGGGTGCGCGGCGCACATGGTGACCTACGACGAGCTCCTGCCGGGGTCGGGGCTCCCGGTGCGGGAGGTGACGGAGTTCCTCCA
>VAXZ01000045.1 GCA_005885035.1 Actinomycetota bacterium | reverse complement strand
TGACGTCCTGTACGGCTTCAAGGACGAAGGGCTCCGGCTCGCGATCGACGACTTCGGGACGGGCTACTCGTCGCTCTCGCGACTGCGTTACATGCCCGTCGACGTGCTGAAGATCGATCGCACCTTCGTCCGGGAGGTCCACACGGACCCGCAGAGCGCGAGCATGGTGTCGGCGATCATCGCTCTCGCGAACAACCTCGGCATGGAGCCGCTCGCCGAGGGGATCGAGACCGAGGACGAGTGGCGGTTCCTGGCGGACCGCGGCTGCCCGTTCGGGCAGGGGTTCTACTTCTCGCGCCCCATCCCCGCCGAGCAGGTCACCGCGATGCACCGCAGAGCCGGGCTGCACGTGATCGAGGGCGGACTCGCGATCTGAGTCGGCGCAGCGCCTTCACGTCCGCTTCGGCGGACGGAAGGCGCTGCGCCGCCCTTTCGGCCCCCCTTTGAACACGGTCCGCGGCGGCACCACCTTCATCCCCTCGAGCTCGAACTCCGCGTGGAGATCCAGCCGCGCCGCCATGCGCGAGATGTCCCCTTGCTGCTGGGGCGTCACGAACGTGACGCTGGTCCCCGCCCGGCCGGCCCGCGCGGTTCGCCCCACGCGGTGGACGTAGGACTTGTCGTCGAGCGGCGCGTCGTAGTTCACGACGAGCGTGATGTCGTCCAGGTCGAGCCCCCGCGCCGCGACATCCGTCGCCACCAGGACACCGACGTGACCGTCTTCGAACCGCTTCAAGGAGCGATCCCGCGCTTCCTGGCGCATGTCGCCGTGGAGCGCCAGCGCCGGCACGCCCTCCGCCTTCAGCCGTCGCGCAAGATCGTCCACCGCTCGCTTCGTGTTGACGAACACGAGCGTGAGCCCACCCTCCGCGGTCGCGAGCTCCGTGAGCTTCGCGAGCTTTTCGTGCGGCGGCACGGAGATGAAGCGATGATCCGCCTCCTCGACGACGGCGCGGTCGTAGCCCCCGACCTCGTGGAGCACCGGGTCGCGCGTGTACACCTCGGCGATCCGTCCGACGGCCCCGTCGAGGGTCGCGGAGAAGAACATGGTCTGTCGGTCCTTCGGCAGACGGCGGACGATCCGGTCGACCTGCGGCTGGAAGCCCATGTCCAGCATCCGGTCGGCCTCGTCCAGGACGAGCACGCTGATCCCGTCCAGCCGGACGAGCCCCCGTGTTGCCAGATCGTCGAGCCGGCCGGGCGTCGCGATGAGCACGTGGGAGCGCTCCACCCCGCGTGCCTGCTCGCGGACGTGCGTTCCCCCGTACACCGCCTGCACACGAAGACCCTTCGCCGCGGCAACGACCTCGAAGTCCTCCCGCACCTGTTGGGCGAGCTCGCGGGTGGGAACGAGGACGAGCGCCGCGGGCAGGGGCTGCGCGTCGGGGTCGAGCCGTTCGGCGATCGGGATCGCGAACCCCAGTGTCTTCCCCGAACCGGTCTTGGAGCGAGCGAGGGTGTCGCGCCCCGCGCGCGCGTCCTCCCACACCATCGACTGGATCGGGAACGGGATCAAGATCCCCCGTTCGGCGAGCGCCTGCACGACCTCGTCGGAAACGCCGAGATCGCGGAAGCCTACCGGTTCGCTACTCACACGAAGAGGCTACCGCGGGGTTCGCGACCCGAGCCTCAACGTTCAACGGCGGTAGGCTCGCTTCGTCCGACGACAGCGAGGAGGGAGCGGTGGAAGATCGCGCTCAGCTCTGGAATGGGTTCGCCGCGCAGATCGCCGTCGACAGCTTGCGCGCGACGACGGCGGCGGGTTCCGGTCACCCGACCTCATCGATGTCGTGTGCGCACCTGTTGGCCGTCCTGTTCGCCGACCACCTCCGGTTCGACGTCAAAGACCCGGCGTACCCGTCGAACGACCGGTTCATCCTGTCGAAGGGCCACGCCGCGCCGGGCCTCTACGCGACGCTGAAAGGGATCGGCGCCTTCGGCGACGACGAGCTCCTGACCCTCCGCAAGCAGGGCTCGCCGCTCCAGGGGCATCCGGCCCCGATCCCCGAGTTGCCCTGGGTGGACGTGGCGACCGGGTCCCTCGGCCAGGGGCTCGCGATCGGGCTCGGGATGGCCGTATCGATGCGGCTCGACGGCGGCGACGCGCGGGTCTGGGTGCTGCTCGGTGACTCCGAGATGGCGGAGGGCTCGGTCTGGGAGGCGATGGAGGCGGTCGCCTTCCACGGGGCGAGCAACGTCACCGCGATCCTCGACCTGAACCGCCTCGGGCAGCGTGGTCCCACGATGCACGGATGGGCCGGGGATGTGTTCCGGCGCCGGGCCGAGGCGTTCGGCTGGAGCGCCACGGAGATCGACGGCCACGACGTCGGGCAGATCGACCTCGCCTACCGAAACGCGATCACCGACGACCACCCGACCTTCATCGTCGCCCGGACGGAGAAAGGGCACGGTGTCTCCTTCCTCGCCAACCAGGAGGGCTGGCACGGCAAGGCCGTGCCGAGCGATCAGCTCCAGGACGCGATCGATCAACTCGGCGGCCGGAGCAACCTCCTGATCACGCCTCCGTCTCCGCCGGAGTTCCGGCCGGCGCAGGTGGTACGTGACGCGGCCCCGCCGGCTGCCCCCGTCTACGACAGCCCGGTCGCGACCCGCAAGGCGTTCGGCGACACGCTCGCCTGGCTCATCGACGGACGGCCGGACCTGGTCGTCCTCGACGGCGAGGTCGGCAACTCGACCTACACGGACGAGGCCCAAGCGGTGGCCCCGGAGCGGTTCGTGGAGCTGTACATCGCCGAGGGATGCATGCTCGGCACCGCGACCGGCCTGCAGGCCCTCGGGAAGACCGCTTTCGCCGCGACGTTCGGAGCCTTCTGGACGCGCGCGGCCGACCACATCCGGATGGGTGCGATCGGCCGGGCGGACCTGCGACTCTGCGGATCGCACGCCGGGATCTCGATCGGCGAGGACGGGCCGTCCCAGATGGCGCTGGAGGATCTCGCCACCTTCCGAGCGATCAACGGCTCGACGGTGCTCTACCCGGCGGACGGCCACAGCACGGTGCGGCTCGTGACCGCGATGTGCGACCTCCCAGGGATCTCGTACGTTCGCACGACGCGGGAAGCCACGCCCATCCTCTACCCGCACGACGAGGACTTCCCGATCGGTGGATCGAAGACGCTGTCGGCCACCGACGACGACCGCGTGACGCTGATCGGCGCCGGGATCACCGTCCACACCTGTCTGGCGGCGCGCGACATCCTCGGCGCCGAGGGGATCGCCGCGCGCGTGCTGGACTGCTACAGCGTGAAGCCGATCGACGCGGAGACGATACGCACCGCGCTCGAGGCGACGGATCTGCTCGTCGTCGTCGAGGACCACCGGATCGAAGGAGGGCTAGGGGACGCCGTCCTCGATGCGATCGCCGCCACCGGTGCGCTCCGCGGACGCGTCGTGAAACTCGCCGTCACCGACCTGCCTGGGTCGGCGACCCCCGAGGAACTGCGCGCCTGGGCGGGGATCGACGCAGAGGGGATCGCTCGATCGGTCCGTGCCGCGTTGTCCGGCTGAGCCGGGCGTCTCACGCGGAGCGGATGGTGGCTGCGGTCGGGATCCCACCGAGGGCGAACGCGATGATCTCCTCGGGCGGCACGGGCCGCGAGAAGTAGAAGCCTTGCCCCAGGTTGCAGCCGTGTTCCCGCAGGAAGTCGAGCTCTTCGCGCGTCTCGATCCCCTCGGCGAGCGTCACGATGTCGAGGCCGCTCGCGAGCTCCAGGAACGCGCTCACGATCGAGCGCGCCTGCCGGTCGTCATGGACACCGCTGACGAACGAACGGTCGATCTTCAGCACCTTGACGGGCATATCGCGCAGCCGCGAGAGCGACGAGTAGCCGGTCCCGAAATCGTCGATCGCGATCGCGAACCCCGCCTCGTGCAGCTCGCCCAGGATCGCCTGCGCACGGTCGGGGTCCATCATCGCGGAGGACTCGGTCACCTCGACGAGCACCTTCGACGGATCAACGCCGCCCGCGCGGAACTCGCGCTGGATCCTCTTCGCCAGATCGGGCTGCCAGAACTGGCGTGGCGACAGGTTGAATCCGACCTCCAGATCGATGTCCAGCTCGCGCCACGCCTGGACCTGGTAGGTGAGCTCTCGAACGACCCAATCGCCGATCTGCTCGATCAACCCGAGCTCTTCCGCGAGCGGGATGAAGTCGTTCGGCGGAACCATCGTCCCGTTGGGTTCGACCCATCGGATCAGGGCTTCGACGCTCAGCATCAGCCCCGTGTCGAGGTCGACCACGGGCTGGTAGTGCAACACCCACCGTTGCAGCTCCACGGCCTTACGCAGGCGGGTGACGAACGCCAGCTTCGCCGACGAGTCCAGCGCGCTCCGCGGTGCCAGGACGAAGCCCGAGCGGCCGTTGCGCTTGGCCTCGTACATCGCCGTCTCAGCGTTCCGCAGGAGGGTTCCGGTCTCGGCGGCGTCGTTGGGGAACAAGCTGATGCCGATGCTCGCGGCGACGTAGACCTCGGTGCCGCCGACGCGGAACGGTGCGACCAGCGAGTCCTGGATCCGTTGCGCGACCCCCTGCGCCCGCACGACGGCGCTGTCGATCGCGCCGTCATCGCGGTCGAGATCGGCGAGCAACAGGAGGAACTGGTCGCCGCCGCGACGCGCGACCAGATCCGTCTCGCGCGTCGCGTCGCGGAGTCGGTCGGCCACCGCCGACAGGAGCGCGTCGCCGGCCTGGTGCCCCAATGAATCGTTCACGAGCCGGAACTCGTTGAGATCGACGCTCAGGACCGCGACCGAACCATCGTGGCGCCGGGCCCTCGCGACCGAGAGCTCGAGCAGCTCCTCGAACATCGCACGCGACGGCAACCCGGTGAGCTCGTCGTGATACGCCTGGAAGGCGCCCTGCTCCTCGGTCCGCTTGCGATCCGAGATATCCATGATCACGCCGTGCGAGTAGCGAGGCATGCCGCGCTCGTCCCGGACCATCATCGCCTCGTCGTGGACCCACACCACATGGCCGTCCTTGGCGAACAACCGGTACTCCAGGCGGAAAGGCTCACCCGTCTCGTTGTGCCGTGCGTTCTCCGCGAGGGCGCGCGCCCGATCGTCCGGATGGACCAGGCGAGGCCACATCTCGGGATCCTCGATCCATTCCTCCGGCGTGTAGCCGAGGAGGTCGGTCACCTGCGGACTCACGTAGATCGTGGGTGCGCTCTCCTCGATCCCGTCGATGTAGGTGATCGCGGGGCCGCGCTCGATCATCGACCGGTAGAGATCCTCACGGAGCCGCGCATCCTCGTCCGCGCGTTGGCGGGTCGCGGAAGCCGACAGCGACGCGGCGACGGCACGAACCACGTCGCCGTGGGAGCGCTGGAGCGGACGCTCGGAGCACAGATCGATGCCCACGAACCCCCACCACTCGCCCCCGACGAGGACGGGCACCTGCCACGTGGCTACGGTCCCCTCGGCTTCCAGAGCCTGGCGCGCCGCATCCTCGAACTCACGGATGGGTCCGGTGATCTCCCGAGCGTCGCCCATGACGTCGATCCACCGCTGGAAATCGGGGAAGTACGGATGCAGGTGGTTCTTCGGGTCCTCGAAGAGGGGCCGGACGTCCGGCCCGTCCCACTCGCCTCGGAGATCCATCCAGAGCCGGCCGTCAGGGCCTCGCAGGTTCTGGAAGACGTAGCAACGATCGACGCGCAGCGCGAGGCCCACGGCCGCAAGCGCCGCATCCAGCTCGGTCTGCCAATCGCCACCGGCCAAACGGCCGAGGAGGCCGGCGACGGGTGCGACCGGGCCGCCCCCGTTCGTCTGGGCCCCGCTCACGGATGAACCATCGGCAGGGTCTTTCGGGGGCTGAAGGTCGTCCCCCGGGGAGGTCGTTCCGGGTGGCCTGCTACCCTCTGCGGGCTATGTCCGACTACAAGGAAGTCATCCACGAGCGCCTGTTCGTGCGCGTCCCGGGCACCGACAAGCTTCGGAAGACCGCCGCCGCACGCCTGCAGCACCTCTTGGCCAACGGATGGCGCGAGACCGAGCGGAACCTCACCGCCGACTACCTGAAGGTCCGGTTCGAGCGGACGGGGCATGCGCCGATGAAGGCCCGGCTCCCGAAGAAGGGTCCGGAGATCCGGGACCAGCGCAGGCCACGGCGCGACGGCCAGAACTTCGGCGGCCGCGGGCGTCGTTAAGCAGGTCAGCCGCACACCGAAGATCCTTCGGTTTCTCCTGGCCTTTACCGGATGTTTGCCGGGTATCATGCCGGTGTTCCCGCTGATTCCATCCTGCCTCGGGCGGAACGCTCGCCCGTGGCACGGGCGAACCTCAAGGGGGTGACGGAGATGACCGTCGAGTTCCACCCGCAACCGTCCAACGTTCGACCCGACCATCGCGAGCCCCACGCCCACGCTTCGACGCAGCCCTTCCGGTACCCGCTGGAGCGTCCGTTCGTCGAGCCCGACTGGACACGGCTCCCCGGCTACCGCGAAGTCACCCCCGACCAGTGGGAGTCGGCGCAGTGGCAGCGGGCGCATTCGGTCAAGAACCTCAAGGAGTTCAAGGAGGCGCTCGGCGAGCATCTCGATGACGAGTTGCTCGCCGACATCGAGCGCGATCAGCAGGAGCGCGCGACGATGTCCATGCTGATCCCTCCGCAGATGATCAACACGATGCGGGAAGACGACCTACGATCCGACCCCGTCCGTCGCTACATGGCCCCGAGCTACAGCGAGCGCGAGCCGGAATGGCCGAGCCACCCGATGGCCTCACGCGACTCGCTGCACGAGGCCGACATGTGGGCCGTCGAGGGGCTCACCCATCGATATCCCACGAAGGTCCTCGCCGAGCTGATCCCGACGTGCCCGCAGTACTGCGGCCACTGCACCCGGATGGACCTCGTGGGCAACGACACGCTGCAGGTCCTGAAGTACAAGTTCGAGATGAAGCAGAACGACCGCTGGGGCGCGATGCTCGACTACCTGAGAACGACCCCCCAGGTGCGCGACGTCGTGGTGTCCGGTGGCGACATGGCCAACGTCCCTGCCAAACGCCTCCAGGCGTGGCTGTTCGAGCTGATGGATATCGAGAACATCCGGGACATCCGGATCGCGACGAAGGGTCTGATGGGCATCCCGCAGCACTTCTTGCAGGACGACGTGCTCGAAGCCTACGACGCGATCGCGTCGCGCGCGCGGGAACGTGACGTCGACGTCGCCCTCCATACGCACGTCAATGCCGCGCAGCAGGTGACGCCGCTCGTCGGGAAGGCCGTTCGAGCGCTGCTGGACATGGGATACCGCGATGTCCGGAACCAGGGCGTCCTGCTGCGGGGGGTCAACACCACGCCCGCGCAGTTGCTCGAGCTTTGCTTCACGCTCTTGGACTACGGCAAGATCCTTCCCTACTACTTCTACA
>VAXZ01000081.1:10259-20700 GCA_005885035.1 Actinomycetota bacterium | reverse complement strand
GCGCTGCTCGAGCTCGACGCCGTGATGCCTACCGGATCGGACGAGGACCCCGTGATCGTCGTGGGAGAGGCGCTGGAGGAGCAACAGCCGCCCAAGCAGTAGCCTCGCGCGTCCGAACGTCTACGCGGCCTCCAGTCGTGCTCGACCTTCCGCAGGAAGAACAGAGCCGGCGGTCGGATTCGAACCGACGACCTACCGATTACAAGTCGGTTGCGCTACCGGGCTGCGCCACGCCGGCGACATGCCGAGTCTACCCTCGGCGGAACGCCGGACCGGTTGAGGCGAGCGCGTAGATCACGAACCCGTTGAGCAGGATCGTGACGAGACCGCTCGCCGGCGTCGAGGACGCGCGCGCGATGCCGAGCCCGATCCCAACGACCGCGAGCACGATCCCCAGCCACCGTCCGCTCTGCCGGAGCAGGAGCACGAGCAACCCGGCAACGGCTTGGAGGGCTCCGTACACGAGGAGGAAGCCGACGACGACGGCTGAAACCGACGATCCTCGATCCGACGACGCGAAAGGCAGCAGGAGCACGAGGTACAGGACCGCGAACAACGCTCCTGCGAACAGGACGACGGCGGCGGTGATCAGGATCGGGGTCCGGTGTCCGGTTGCGACCGCATCAACCGGAACCTCGAAGTCCGAGAGATCCTCGAAGCGCGAACCGGGAGGCTTGCTGGAGGGTTCGGGCCCTGGCAGCTTCGCCGGGTCTGACGGCCCCTCGTTCACCGGTCTCCCCCGAGCCTGCGCGGGAGGACGAAGGCGTACAGCGCGGCGGCGAGCGAGGCGGCGGCGTTCAACGAATCCACACGGCCATGCATCGGCAGAGCGATGAGGAGATCGCACCGCTCGCGGACCAAACGTGACAGACCAGCCCGCTCGCTCCCGAGCACGATCGCGACACGCCCGTCGGGGCATCGCGAGTCGAAGATGGTCCGCTCGGCCGCACCGTCGAGCCCGATCGCGGTGAACCCTGCCTCCTGGAGCCGCTCGATCGCGCGGGCGATGTTGGCCACGCGCGCGTGCCGGAGGTGCAGGAGCGCGCCGGCAGACGCGCGGATCGCAGCATCGGTCACGGGGGCCCCGCGATGCGTCCGGCTCACGAGCACCGATGCGCCGGCGGCTTCGGCGGAGCGTGCCGCCGCGCCGAGGTTCTGGGGATCCTCGATCCCGTCGAGCACGACCGCGATCGCGTCCTCCGCCCACTCGGTCTCGGCCAGATCGCGCTCCGAGAGAGGCCCTACGTGAGGGCCGGAAGGGCGGACGCGCGCGATCACCCCTCGGTGATCGCGCGCCAGCTGATCCAAGTCTGTGCGGCCGACCTCGCGCACGGGAACCCGTGCGCGGTCGGCCGCACCGAGCACCGCCCGGAGCCCCTGGTTCCGGCGTGCTCCCGGTGCCACCAGGACCTCGACCACTCTTCCCGCTCCGATCGCCTCGGCGACGGCGCGCCGTCCCGTGATCAGCTCGCGGCTCGATCGCATCAGCGCACCCGGGGTGCTCACGCCACCACCGCGACGGCGAGGCACCCGATCCCGTCGCCGGCGAGCCCCAGTCCTTCTGGCCGGGTCGCTTTCACCGAGATCCCGTCGATCGGGATCGCCAGGATCTCGGCGAGCCGCGATCGGATCTCTTGACGACGCGGCGCGATCGCCGGTCGGTCGGCGACGACCGTGACGTCGCATGAGGACGGCGTGAACCCAGCCCGGTCGAGCAGCTCCACCACACGACCGAGCAAGGCGGACCCCGAGATCCCCTCGGTGGCGGTGTCGGACTCCGGGAAGTGCTCACCGACGTCCCCGAGGGCGGAGGCGCCGAGCAGTGCGTCCGCGACGGCGTGACAGATCGTGTCGCCGTCGGAGTGCCCCATCAAACCGTCCTCGCCCTCGAACCGCACGCCGCCGAGCCACAGCTCACGACCCGTCGCGAACCGATGGACGTCGAAGCCGAGACCGGTCCGTGGGACCCGGGCCTCAGGCACGCACACCGCCCATCCGCGCCTCGGCGCGTGCGAGGTCGAGCATCGTCGTGATCTTGAAGTTCCTCGGGTCGCCGGCGACCGCGACGATGGTCGCGATCCGCTCGAGCAGCATCGCGTCGTCGGTCACCTTCTCCTCGGCAGCCAGCGCGCGTTCGTGTGCTTCGCGGAGCACCCGGATGCGGAACGCCTGTGGGGTCTGCGCGAGACCCAGCTCGGTGCGAGCGACGGTGTCGACCACGCGCACCCCATCAAGCCGCTTGACCGTGTCCGCGACGGCGATCACCGGCACCGCGCCGTCGGCGCCCGCCTCCACTGCGCGGATCACCTCCGTGAACAGAGCCGGGGGCGCGAATGGCCGGGCCGCGTCGTGGACGGCGACGATCTCCGCATCCGCCGCGAGAGCCGTCAGCGCCGCTCGTACCGACGCCTGCCGCGTCCGACCACCGGTCAGGATGGTGGTGGGGACGGGCAGCCCCTCGACGCACGAGCGGGCCTCCTCCTCGTAGCCGGGAGGCGCCGCAACGACGATCGCCCCGATCTTGGGGGAGGCAGCGGCACCGGCGGCGGCCACCGCGAGCATCGTTCGCTCCCCGATCGGGAGGAGGGCCTTTGGGCGCTCGGCACCGAGGCGCTTGCCAGCCCCGGCGGCGAGCAGGATGGCCGCGGCGCGCGCACCCCCTTCGGTCATCGCCGCAGCATGGCAGAAGCGCTCGGTGCGCGCAGGGCCGTGCCTGATCGCTCGGGCGGGTCAGCCGGAGTGAGCTGGCGCGTCGATGTTCGCGAAGATCATCCTGCCGGTCGTCGTCTGCAGCACGTTGCGGACCTGGACCTCGACCTGACCCCCGATGTGCTCGGCCGCGTCCTCCACAACGACCATCGTGCCGTCGTCCAGGTATCCGACTCCCTGTCCGTGCTCGCGACCGTCCTTCACGAGCCGGACGACGAGCTCGTCGCCCGCTGCGTACGGCAGACGGAATTTCGAGGCGAGGGCGTTGATCTGCGCGACCGGAACCCGGAGCGCTTCGGCCACCTTCGCCAGGTTGTGGTCGACGGTGATCAGCGATGCGCTCCGCTCGCGGGCGAGTCGCACGAGCGCGGCGTCGACGTCTTGGACCCCCGGCTCCTCGACCAGCTGGAACTGCACCGTCGGAGCCTTCTGGAGCTCCACCAGCACGTCGAGCCCGCGCCGTCCGCGTGTCCGCCGCCGCGGGTCCGACGAGTCGGAGATCGCCTGGAGCTCCCGGAGGACCCCTTCGTGCAGCAGCACGGTGCCCGAGATGAAGCCGGTCGAGACCAGGTCGGCGATCCGCCCGTCGATCAGCGCGCTCGTGTCGACGACGTGGACGTCGCCCCCGGCGCGCGCGGTCGCTCGCGGCTTCATGCCGAACAAACCGAAGAGGTCCTCGTACTTCGCCTGACCGAGCCTGATCCCCAGCGATCCCAACACGAGGAACACGAACAGCGCTGCCGGCCAGGCGAGGGTGACGGGGATGAAGAGCAGCGGCAGGCAGAGCAGCGCCGCGACCACGAGTCCTGTCACGAGGCCGACGACCCCGCCCGCGACCTCTGCCGCCGGGCGTCGTGAGAACTCCTCCTCCAAGCCGCGGACGGCCTCGAGCGTCAGTCGGCCGAACACGCCGCCGCAGACGTAGCCCGACGCAGCGCCGAGGAAGACGTACAGGATGGCGCGGCCACCGGTCGTGGCGGTGGCGTAGGTCCCGAGCTGGTACCCGACGGCCCCGAAGACGGCGACGAAGATCAAGCGGACCGCCTCGACCAGGCGTCCGCGCAGCGTCGCCTTCCGACCCTCGTCGACCGTCATACGCGTCCTCAGCGGAAGGACGTCCGGACGGTTCCCCCCGCTGCCTGAGTCATCGGACGCAAGCGTGAGCGACCTGAGACACGCTCGGAAAGGCGGTGCGGTGGAACGCTGTGTGGAGGCGGTCAGGCCTGGGCGGCCGAGACCTTCGCGCCGTGCGAGTCGTCGAGGATCCCGTCGATCAGCGCCTCGGCTTCGTCCTCGGACTTCTCCGTCGCGAAGGAGAGCTCCGAGATCAAGATCTGCCGGGCTTTCGTGATCATCCGCTTCTCGCCGGCCGACAAACCCTTCTCGCGATCCCTGATGGCGAGGTTCCGAAGCACCTCGGCCACCTCGTAGGGGTCGCCCGAGTGGAGCTTCTCGAGGTTGTTCTTGAACCGACGGCTCCAGTTGGCGGCGACCGAGGTCTCGTCCTCCGTGAGCACCTTGAGGATCTTCTTGGCCTCGTTCTTGCTGACGCACGGACGCAACCCGACCTGATCGGTCGAATCGATCGGCACGAGCACGGTCAGATCGCCGTAGACCACCCGAAGGACCAGGTACTTCCGCTTCTCTCCGAGGAACTCCTTGACGCGTACTTCTTCGATAACGGCGGCACCGTGTTCAGGATGCACCACCGTGTCGCCTTTTCGGAACGTCACGAACCCTCCCTTGGAAGCGGAATCGCCCGGCTGACTAGTCAGCAGGGTAACACGCGGAGCCCTTCCGCCGCAACACGAAACCGCAGGTCAGGGTGCACATCCGGCCGTTCGGACGGTCCGGATGCTCTACGACGCACGGGCCCGGCGCGTCTTCGCCGCCCCTGGGATGGCCCAACCGAGCGCCTGCGTCACGTGGGTAACCGTGTGGACCGTCAGCCCGGCCGGAGGGGCCTCGACGGGCCCCGGGGCAAACACTGCGGAACATCCGGCGCCGCGGGCCGCGGCGAGGCGCTGCTGCATCCCCGGTGCCGGCCGGAGGGAACCGGTGAGTGAGATCTCACCGACGAAGGCCGCCCCGGAGGGTGGCATCGAACCGGTCGCCGCCGACGCGAGCGCGGCGGCGACCGCCAGATCGGACGCCGGATCATCGATCCTGATGCCGCCCGAGGACGCTCCGAAGAGGTCGGCTCGACCGAGCGGCAGCGCGGCCGCCCGGTCGAGCACGGCGGCGACCAGCTGGAATCGACGCGGATCGAGCCCCGTCGCCTGGCGCCTTCCCGTGCCTTCGACCGAGACGAGGGCCTGCACCTCGATGGCGAGCGCCCGGCGACCAGCCTGGACGACCGCGACGGCCGAACCGGGCGCCGACTCACCGGGGACGAGCATGGCGGTCGGATCGATCCTGGCCAGGCCGTGCGGCCTCATCTCGAACCAGGCCGTCTCGCCCTCCGCACCGAACCGGTTCTTGCCGCTGCTGAGGACCCGGAGTCCGGAGCGGGCATCGCCCTCGAACGCCAGGACGACGTCCACGGCGTGCTCCAACGCGCGTGGCCCAGCAAGATCGCCGTGCTTGGTGACGTGCCCGGTCAGGATCACCGTGATGCCCTCGGACTTGGCGAGCCCGACGAGGGCGTCCGCGCAGAGGCGGACCTGGGTCACGCCGCCAGGCATGGCCGTGGCCTCTGGGTCGCGCACCGTCTGGATGGAGTCCACGGCCAGCACCGCCGGACGCATCGCGCGCGCGGCGCTCAGCACGACGTCGAGGTCGCGCCCGGGCGCGAACCCGACGTCGTCGACCGCGATGCGGAGCCGCCGCGCGCGGGACGCGACCTGGGCCCGCGACTCCTCACCGGAGACCAGCAGGCACCCCGTGCCGCCGGCGGCGAGGGCACCGAGCAGATGGAGCACGAGGGTGGACTTCCCGATCCCGGGCGGGCCGGCCAGCATGACCACGGATCCGGGAACGAGGCCGCCACCGAGGACGCGGTCCATGCCGGGCACGGCCGTCCGGATCCTCGGTTCATCCTCCCCAGCGTGCAGGGTCACCGGTCGGACGTGATCACGTCCACGGCCGACCTCGACTCCAGTGGTCTCATCCACCGTCCCCCACGCGGCACATCCTGGGCACCGTCCCGTCCACTGGGACAACCGTTGTCCACACGCCGAACAGACGAACGCGATCCGATCCCTCGTCACGCCGCGCAACGTACCGCCCGACTCCGACATGGGACCGCGCCATGGGCCGTCGACAACGGGCCGTGTCACACCCGAACGGTAGGGTCCGGCGACCGCCCGGGTGAGGTCCAACGGTCCTCATCCAGTCCCAAGTGGCGGCAAGCGACGCCCGGCGCTCGACCGGGCGCGTGACGTGCCGATACCTGGGTTCGTGAGGTGGTCCTCGTGCGAGTGGTCAAGCTGGATCTCGATGCTCCCCAACCCAGCCAGACCTCGCTGCGCCCCGCTCCCGTAGCGCCCACGCAACCGCTCGTCCTCGTGATCTGGCGGGACGCGTTCTTCGATTTCGATCAGAAGAGCTCGGACGATTTCCGCTCCGAGTACCTGGTGCACACCGTCGGGTTCCTCGTCGCCGAGGGACGTACCTTCATCTCGCTCGCGCAGGAGGTCCTCCCTGACGACGAGGGCTTCCGTGCCGTGACGCACATCCCCACGTCCGTCGTGGAACGGGTGGTCGTCCTCCACCCACCTCCCGAGGAGACTCCGGCTCCGGCCGAGTAGTGGGGTACACTCCGGCAACACGCGAGCGATCCTCGCTCGCCATCGGACCGGAAGGAGGGATGCACGGATGACCGTGACCTTTGCCGCCGTCCTCACCATGCCGCGTCCCTCCGGTCGCGCCTAGCTCCGGCTCGCGCTCCTGGGATCGCGGTTCCCGCATGTCCGCATCCCGACCAGAAGGAGCACGCGTTGCGACACGAAGCGTTCGAACATTTCTTCGATGAAGGACTCGTACGATCGCACCTCAAACCGCTCAAGCACGGCAAGGAAGCGAGCGTTCATCTGTTCCGTGCCAACCCGAGAACGACCGGCGAGGAGCTGGTCGCGCTCAAGCTCTACCACCCGTTGGACCGCCGGGACTTCCGCGATGAGACCCTCTACCGGGACGGGGAGTTCATCAAGGAGCGGCGGATGCGCGTCGCCCTCGAACAGAAGACCCGCTACGGCCGCGAGCTCCAGGGCTCGCTCTGGGTGGGCCGAGAATGGGGCACCCTCAAGAAGCTCGATGGGGGCGTCGCGGTCCCGCGGCCGATCGAGGGAACGCAGGACGCGATCTTGATGTCCTACATCGGCGATGAGGACGTTCCCGCGCCTCGGCTGCACGAATACCAGCACGACGACCGCGAGGAGCTCGCATCCCTGTGGGAGCAGCTGCACCGAGCGGTCGAAGGGATGCTGTATCGCGACGTGGTGCACGGAGACCTCTCCAGCTACAACGTCCTGATCTGGGACGGGGAGGTCACGCTGATCGACTTCCCGCAGGCCGTGGACCCGAAGAAGAACCGCCATGCGCAGTCGTTCTTGGAGCGCGACGTCTGCAGGCTCGGCGAGCACTTCGAACGCCGCGGGCTCCACCGCCCGTGGGAACGGATCGCGAACGACCTCTGGACCGCCTGGCTGTTCGCGGACCTGGTGCCCGAGGAGCTGCGGGGACTCGCGACCTGAGGGGTCGGGGTTCGGCGCGCTCGCCGAACCCCGATCCTTCCGTCATGCTCGACCTCCCTAAGCGCTGATGACGGCCGCGGCGTCTTGAAGGGTGATGCAGGCAGAAGGCGAGATCGTGCAGCTTCCGACGGAGCGGGTCGCGCCCCCGAAGGACTTCCGGATGTTCTTCGAGGAGAGCACGGGCGTCTATTCAAGACGCTCTACTTCGTGACCGGGAACCGTACGGACGCTGCCGACCTGGTGCAGGAGGCGTTCGCGAAGCTCTGGGAACGCTGGGACGCGATCGACCGGATCGACGATCCCACCGCATACCTCTTCAAGGTGGCGCTCAACGGGAACCGGATGCGGCTGCGCGCCGCACGCCGGGCCGCGAAGCGCTCGATCCCGCTCGGCATCGTTCGCGACCCGTACGACGAGGTCGACATCCGCGAGGACGTCCTGCGGATGCTCCGGGGCCTCGCCCCACGGCAGCGAGCCGCCCTCGTCCTGCTCGATCTGTACGGATACGGCTCCGGAGAGGCCGCACGGATCATGGGCATCCGTCCGTCGACCGTCCGCGCGCTCGCCACGCAACAGGTCACGGAACCGCCGGCTCGGAGCGATCGTCGTCGCCGCGGCGGCGGCGATCGCGATCGGCGCCTTCGCGCTCGTGTCACGCCCCGGTTCCGGCACGACCTCCGTGACCAATCCCCCGGCGCCGAGCGTGCCGTTCGTGACGACTCCTCCGACCGGAGCGCAGCTCGTGGCGCCGGACGGGACACCGGTCCGGCAGTTCCCGGGGTCGTTCTCGGACGACTCGAGCCTCCAGCTCTCCCCCGATGGAACCACGATCGCGTACATGGCCCCCGACGGCTCCGTTCACACGGTCCGCGTCGACGGTTCGGACGACCGAACCCTGACCGGCGCGGGCAACACGAACGACGGCGACGCGCAGAACCACGTCGTCTGGTCGCCCGACGGATCGCAACTCGCGTACGCGTACACCGGCAATATCTACGTCATGAACGGGGATGGCTCGGATCAGCACGCGATCACGCATTCGCCCGGCAGGCTCGGCTACTACTACCCGGCCTGGTCCATCGACGGAACGATCGCGTTCTGGGGAGGAAGCCCGATGGGCGAGGACGGCGGGCCGAGCGATTCGGAGATCTACACGGTGCCGGCGAAGGGCGGAGACGTCACACGGCTGACGAATAACGTCGTGTCGAACATCGAACCGGCGTGGTCTCCCGACGGGAGACGGATCGCGTACTGGGACGGCGGCGCACTGTTGGTCATGCAGGCGGACGGCAGTGCCAAGCATTCGGTCTACGGCCGCGAGGGCGGCGCATGGGCGCCGACATGGTCTCCCGACGGGAAGAACATCGCGTTCATCACCTATGTCGGGAACCTGCCGACCGAGGAGGGCGGGGCTCCCCTGATGCAGCTCCGCACGATCGATCTCGAGAGCGAGAGAGTCATCAAGCTCAACGTGCACTCGGTCACGGACTGGAACGGGCCGCAGTGGATCTCGGACGGCGAGATCCTGATCAACCGCTACACGTGAGCGGAGGGAGGTGAGAGGGGCGGGCGCCGGAGGCACCCGCCCCTCGACGCGTCGAACCAGACTCGGGTGACTACTCGGGTGAGCTAGCGAGCTCCACCGGCGGCACGTCCGGCGGCACGATCGTGGGCCCGTGCTCGAAGACGATCTCGTCGCCGGCAGCGTCCACGAACACCGTCTCGCCCGCACGGAACTCCTTGTGCAGGATCTGCTCCGACAACGGATCCTCCACCAGTCGTTGGATCGTGCGACGGAGCGGCCGCGCACCGAGCGCCTGGTCGTAGCCGCGCTCCGCGAGCAGCGACTTCGCGGCGTCGGTCAGGTCGATGTCGATGTCCTTCGACTTGAGCTGCTCTTCGACCCTGCGCATCAGGAGATCGACGATCAACTTCACGTCGTCGATCGTGAGCTTGTGGAACACGATGACCTCGTCGATCCGGTTGAGGAACTCGGGCCGGAACTGCCGCTTGAGCTCCTCCTGGACCGTCTCCTTCATCTTCTCGTAGGTCACGGCGTCGTCACGGGCTGCGGTGAAGCCGATCCCGATCCCCTTCGAGATGTCCCGTGTGCCGAGGTTGGAGGTCATGATGATGATCGTGTTCTTGAAGTCGACCGTGTGACCCTGGGAGTCGGTGAGGCGTCCGTCCTCCAGGATCTGCAGGAGCGTGTTGAACACGCCGGGGTGCGCCTTCTCGATCTCATCGAACAGGATCACGCTGAAGGGCTTGCGCCGCACCGCTTCGGTGAGCTGGCCGCCTTCCTCGTACCCGACGTAGCCGGGTGGTGAGCCGATCAGCCTGCTGACGGTGTGCTTCTCCATGTACTCAGACATGTCGAGCTGGATCAACGCGTCCTCGTCGCCGAACAGGAACTCCGCGAGGGCCTTCGAGAGCTCCGTCTTTCCCACGCCCGAGGGCCCGAGGAAGATGAACGACCCGGTGGGGCGCTTCGGGTCCTTCAGACCGCTTCGCGTCCGGCGGATGGCCCGCGACACCGCCGAGATGGCGTCCTCCTGGCTGATGATCCGCTTGTGGATCTCGTCCTCCATGCGAAGGAGCTTCTCCGTCTCCTCCTCGGTGAGCTTGAACACGGGGATGCCCGTCCAGATGGACAACACCTCCGCGATCTCCTCTTCGTCGATCTCCGAAAGGATGTCCATCTCGGTCGAGCGCCACGACTGCTCGCGGCGCACTCGCTCCTCCTGGAACTGGCGCTCCTCGTCCCGCAGCCTCGCGGCCAGCTCGAAGTCCTGTCCGTCGATCGCCGACTCCTTCTTGAGACGCACTTCGGCGATCTTCTCGTCGATCTCACGGACGTCGGGGGGCGCGGTCATGCGGCGGATCCGCATCCGGCTGCCGGCCTCGTCGATCAGATCGATCGCCTTGTCGGGGAGGAACCGGTCGGAGATGTAGCGGTCGGCCAGGTTGGCAGCCGCGACGATGGCCTCATCCGTGTAGGTGACCCGGTGGTGCGCCTCGTAGCGGTCGCGGAGACC
>VAXZ01000081.1:0-10218 GCA_005885035.1 Actinomycetota bacterium | reverse complement strand
CTTGAGGATGCTGGCCGCGTCGATGGCGCCCTCGGCGGCCCCCGCGCCGACGAGCGTGTGGAGCTCGTCGATGAACAGGACGATGTCGCCTCGGGTCTTGATCTCCTTGAGGACCTTCTTCAAGCGTTCCTCGAAGTCGCCGCGGTAGCGCGAACCGGCGACCAGCGCGCCAAGGTCGAGCGTGTAGATCTGCTTGCCCTTGAGGGTCTCGGGAACCTCCCCCTTGACGATGGACTGCGACAGCCCCTCGACCACTGCGGTCTTGCCCACGCCAGGCTCGCCGATCAGCACCGGGCTGTTCTTCGTCCGGCGTGACAGGACCTGCATGACGCGCTCGATCTCCTTCTCACGGCCGATCACCGGATCGAGCTTGTTCTCCCCGGCGAGCTGCGTCAGGTTGCGACCGAACTGATCGAGGACCGCGGAGCCTTGCCCCGCGCTCTCGCTCCCGCCACCGGCGGAGACCTGCTCCTTGCCCCCGGTGTATCCGGACAGGAGCTGGATCACGGTCTGACGGACGCGGTTGAGATCCGCTCCGAGCTTCTGCAGCACCTGAGCGGCGACGCCTTCACCCTCACGGATCAACCCGAGCAGGATGTGCTCGGTGCCGATGTAGTTGTGTCCGAGCTGGAGTGCCTCGCGGAGCGACAGCTCCAGGACCTTCTTGGCACGCGGGGTGAACGGGATGTGACCGGTGGGGGCTGCCTGCCCCTGGCCGATGATCTCTTCGACCTGTTGGCGGACGGCCTCCAGCGAGATGTTCAGGGATTCGAGTGCCTTCGCAGCGACGCCCTCGCCCTCGTGGATCAGGCCGAGGAGGATGTGCTCGGTGCCGATGTAGTTGTGGTTGAGCATCCGCGCTTCTTCTTGCGCGAGAACCACGACGCGCCTGGCGCGATCCGTGAATCGCTCGAACATCTCACCCGTCCTCCGGGCCGAGGCCCGCTTCCTCTCCTCGCCGCTCGGGGATCGCGGGACCACGTCCTCCCCCCGAGGTACATCGGGCGCCGAGGTCGTGTCCCCAGCGCCCGTACAGACCGAGTATACCCGTGCCCCTACGAACCCTTGGAACCACCATCAGTCGCTAATACGTTGTCCTTCCTTCGGTTCGTTTCGGCGTCGGGATTAGTGCCACCGCACGTCGAACGGCCCAACCCGGGCTGCCCCGATGGAACCAGGGAGAAATCCCTCCGTCCGGTGATGCGAAGCCCGTTGGCGCCCGGGAGACTTCAACCGCGCGGACCTGCATGCCGAACACCTCCCGAAGGAGGTCGCGCGTGGACGTGGACCTCGATGACGCTGACAAGGTGGGAAGCATGCGTGTGCTCGTCGTCGACGACCATCAAGCCTTCCGGCACGCCCTGACGTCCGCCTTGAGCTTGGTCGACGACATCGAGGTCGCGGGCCAAGCAGGCGGGGGGCTCGCCGCGTGCCAGGAAGCCGAACAGCTCGACCCGGACGTGATCATCATGGACCTATCGATGCCCGATCTCTCCGGGATCGACGCGATGAAGCGGATCCACGAGCGGCGTCCCGACCTGCCCGTCGTGATCCTCACGGCCCACGCGGACGACGGAACGGAACGCGAGGCGCGCGAAGCCGGAGCGAGCGGGTTCGTGGCCAAGGGCACCGGCCTGCGCGACCTCGTCGTCGTCCTGCATGAGGCCGCCGAGCTCGATCCCCGGTAGGCGGCGCCTACCCGCCTTTCTCTTGGCGAGCGATCTTGCAGAGACCCATCAACAACCCCCTCGTGAACGACGCGTTGTCGAGGAGCGGAGTGAAGTCCCAACCGACGAGCGAGACGGTCGTGAGGTCGGAGGTTGCGGTCACCGTCGCCGATCGCGGTCCGCCGTCGATGAGGCCGATCTCACCGAAGTAGCCTCCATGACGCAATTCCGTCACCCGCGCGCCATCCTTCACGACCTCGGCGGTCCCGTCCACGACCAGGTGGAATCCCACCCCGGTCTGCCCCTGCGTCGCGACCGAGGTCCCTTGCGTGAAATGGACCTCCTTCATCCTGTCCGCGACCGTGCGCAGATCGTGGTCGGAAAGGTCGGAGAACAGTGGGACGGAGCGAAGGAGCTCCACGATCTTCATCTGATCCATCGTTCACTCCCCATGTGCGTCGAGATCGTCGTGTCGCCGGTCACGATGCACCGGAACGGGGCTCGCTGGCAAGTCACCCGCCCTCGGAGCGCTGCGGCGGGAACATGATGAGATCGCGCAGGCTCGCGGCGTCGGTCAGGACCAGCAGCAAACGGTCGACGCCCATGCCCATCCCGCCTGCCGGGGGCATCCCGTGCTCCAGAGCTCGGAGGAACTCCTCGTCCATGGGATGAACCTCGTCACCGAAGATCTCCTTCATCTGCTGCTGCAGCTCGAACTTGGCGCGTTGCTCGATCGGATCGGTCAGCTCGGAGAACGCCGTGACGAGCTCCACCGCGCCCGCGACGAGGTCGAAGTGCTCCGTGAGCGCGGGATCGTCCCGGTGGGGGCGCGCGAGGGGCGAAACCTCGCGCGGGAAATCGCATACGAACGTGGGTCGCCAGATCGTCGGCTCGACCAGTCGCTCGAACAGTTCCTGCACCACTTTGCCCGGCCCCCAGCCGTCATCCGCCTCGACGCCATGGCGTTCGGCTATCGCGCGGAGATCCGGGCGATCGAGCGACACCTCTTCGCCCGTCGCCTCAGAGACCGACCCGAGGATCGTCACCCGCTCGAACGGCGGCGAGAGATCGAGCTCGCGACCCCGGCTCGGGATCGTGAGATCGTCGGGGCCGCGGCCCATCACGACGTTCACCGCGCGGCAGCACTCGACCACGAGCGTCTCCGAGAGCTCCATCATCGTGTGGTAGTCGCCGTACGCCTGGTACGCCTCGAGCATCGAGAACTCGGGGTTGTGCTCTCGATCGATGCCCTCGTTCCGGAAGTTCCTTCCCAGCTCGTAGACGCGCTCCAGCCCCCCGACGAGCATCCGCTTCAGGTAGAGCTCCAGCGAGATCCGGAGCTTCAGATCGATGTCGAGGGCACGGTGATGGGTCGTGAACGGGCGTGCGTTGGCGCCTCCGGCGATCGCTTGAAGGATCGGCCCCTCGAACTCGACGAACCCTCGATCGTCGAGAACCCGGCGCATCGTCCTGAGCGTTGCGGCCCGGGCAAGGACGTATCGCCGGGGTGCGTCATCGGCGATGAGGTGGAGGTACCGGCGCCGCTGTTGCAGGTCCGGGTCCTGGAGGCCGTGCCACTTCTCGGGGAGCGGCCGGAGCGCCTTCGTCAGCATCGCCCAGCGCTCCACGAAGATGCTCAACTCGCCCGTCCTCGTCGTGCCGAGGTACCCGCCGGCGCCGATGATGTCGCCCAGGTCGACCTCGTCGAGCTGGCCGAACCGGTCCTCGGGCAGACTCGCCTTCGCGAATACGAGCTGGAGATCGCCGTCGCGGTCGCGGATCGTCACGAACTTGAGCCTGCCCAGGTCGCGTTTGAGGATCACGCGCCCGGCCACGACGAACCGCTGCGCGGTCGTCGTGTCGGGCACGAGATCGGGGTTGCCCTCGCGGATCGCACGGGTCGACGTCGGCTCGTCGACGTCGAGCACCGAGCGGAGGTTGATCGCGAACGCCCGGTCCCGCCCCAGGCGTTCGAGCGACGCGCGCCTGGCCGCGAGCACCTCGGCCTCGCGCCCGGTCGGCGTTCGTTCCTCGACCGCGGGCCCAGGCGGCTCGGTCGGCTCAGGCATCGGCCGGATCCGCGTTCCTCGCGTGCACGAGCCTGAGGCCCTCGAGGGTCAACCACGGCTCATGATGCTCGATCGACCGACAGTGTGGGATCACGATCGGCGCCAGTCCCCCGGTCGCGACGGTCGTCGGCCGCGCACCCAGTTCGTCCGAGATGCGCGCCACGATCCCATCCACCAAGTCGGCCGTTCCGAAGATCAGCGCCGACTGGATGCACTCCACCGTGTTCTTTCCGATCACGGACGGCGGCGCCACCAGCTCGACGCGCGGGAGTCGCGCCGTCCTCGACACGAGGCTCGCGGCGGCGACCTGGATCCCGGGCCCGATCACGCCGCCCACGAACTCCCCGTCCGCGGACACCACGTCGAAGTTCGTGCTGGTCCCGAAGTCCACGACGACGGCGGGGCCACCGTAGCGAGAGAACGCGGCGAGCGCGTTCATCACGCGATCGGCGCCCACCTCCCGGGGGTTGTCCGTCGCCACGGAGACGCCGGTTTTGATCCCCGGCCCCACGATCAGCGGAACGAAGGCGAGGTAGGCGGCCGCCATCTCGCGGAACGCGGTCGTGAGGTCCGGGACGACGCTCGCCACGCACATGCCCGTCAGATCCCGCCGGAGGTCCAGATCACGGTGCTCCAGCAGTCCCGCGAGCTGCAGCGCCAGCTCGTCGGAGGTCTGCTCGGCCCGGGTCGACAGGCGCCACGTCTGACGGAGCACCTCGCCCTCGAAGACCCCGAGGACGATCTCGGTGTTGCCGACATCGGCTGCGAGCAGCACGGCAGATCCCCCGTTCACCGGCCCGACCGCCGGATGCAGCGCCATCGTCGCGGAGACCCGGGGCGCCGACAACCCGTCGGCTCACCTGCCGGGCATGGGAAGTAGCAGGTTGTCGATCAGTCGCGCGCCGGGGAAGCGGGCCGCCACGATGGCGCGCGACGGCGCGTCGATCGTGGCGGCCCGCGTGAACGTCGCTTCATCGACCACCGCCGCGTAGTCGAGCCGCGCGAGCGTCGTGCCGCCGATCTCGCGGGCCATCAACGCCACGAGGACCTGGGCGTCGCGTTCGCCCGCGCGGGCGTGCTCCGCCGCCTCGGTGAGCGCGAGGAACAGGCAGCTCGCTTGCTGCCGTTCCTCGGGCGCGAGACGGGCGTTCCGCGAGGACAGCGCGAGGCCGCTGGCTTCGCGGACGGTCGGACACGCGACGATCGTCATTCCCATCTCCGGCTCCGCGACCGTCATGCGACGGACGAGGAACAGCTGCTGGGCGTCCTTCTCCCCGAAGTAAGCGGCGCTGGGACCGGTCAGGTCGAACAGGCGATGCACGACCTTCAACACCCCCTCGAAGTGCCCCGGCCGAGCCGCCCCCTCGAACGTCTCCCCGACCGGGCCGGGATCCGGGAGCGGCAGATCGACCCCCGGCGGGTAGACCTCCTCGACCGCCGGCGCCCAGACGAGATCGACCCCGTCGCGCTCCGTGACGGCGAGATCCGCCGCTTCGTCGCGAGGGTACGTGTCGAGATCCTCGCCCGGACCGAACTGCAGCGGGTTCACGAAGATGGATACGATCACGCGGTCCTGCTCGGAGCGTGCGCGCTGGATCAGCGAGCGATGCCCGGCATGGAGTGCGCCCATCGTGGGCACCAGGCCGACCGAGTCCCCGGCCGCCCGCCAGTCGTCGGTAGCGGCTTTCAGCTCCGCGGCGGTCCGGATCAGATCCATCGCGCGGTCATCGAACGCCGACCCAGCGATCCAGGACGGTCGCGACCGCCGCCCGGTCGGCCTCGGACAGCCGCCCGGCCGTCACGGTCAGATCGAGCGCCACCCGGCACATCGCGATGTAGGCGGACACCGTGTCGGGAGCGTGTTCGGCGAGCGCCTCGAGGTTCCTCGCGATCGTCGTGACGTCGCCGCGGGCCGCCGGACCGGTGAGGGCGCCCCAGGTCCCCAACCTCTCCACGTTGTCGAGCGTCGCGACCTGGAGCGGACGCATCGCCTCCGCAGGATCGGGCACCCCTGCCACGGCGAACAACCGCTCGGCCACAGCCGTCGTCGCAACGAGGTAGTTCGAGGCGAAGACCGCGGCCGCGTGATACAGCGGTCGAAGATCGTCGCGGAGCCGGAACGGCGTCGCGCCCAGCTCGGTCGCGAGCCACTCCCCGAGGGCGAAGCCTTCCTCGTCATCGGCCGTCACCGCTATCCGACAGCCGGGGAGGGTGCGGATGGCCCCCTCGACGTCCGGGAAGGTCTGCAGCGGATGGGCAGCCAGTCGGCGTCCCCCCAGCTCGCGGAGCGGGAGGAGCACCCCGAGCCCGGTGGCGCCCGACAGGTGCGTCACCCAGCAGCCGGCGTGTATCGTCCCGGCCTTCGCGAGCTCGGCGACGACGGGTCCCAACACGTCGTCGGGGACCCCGAGCAGGACGAGGTCGCCGAGCGCGGCCGTCTCCCCCAGGGGAAGGACCGGAACCCCCGGCAACCACCTCGCGGCTCGCTCGGTGGTCGCTCCACGCCCGGAGACTGCGGCCACCTGGTGTCCGGCTCGCGTGAGCAGGACGGCGACGGCCGTGCCCACCCGTCCCGCACCGCCCGGACGAACGAGAGCTCGCCGTCCCGCGAGAGGATCAGGTCGCCGGCGGCCGTGACCGTCGCCTCGATCGTGGCCGCGTACGTCCGGTCGACGAGTTCGGGCACCCGCAGACCGACCCCCGGGCCCATCGTGATCCGGTAGACACCGCGAACGCCACGATAGAGGCCCAGCACGTAGGCATCTCCAGCGTCCCCGGACCAAGTGAGGAACTCGTCGACCAGCAGCGGCTGATGCCTCCCGCCGAACGGGACGGGCCCGCTCCGTGACGGGGAGCGGTGGTAGAGCTGCAGGCCACCCTGTGGCGACCCATAGGTCTGGCCCGCGCCCGGTCGTGGAACAGGCGTGATCAGGAAGTCGCCGCGCGTTGACAGGCTCACCAACGCATGGTCGTCGATGAACCGCTCGGTATAACCGCTGCCGACGAACACGATCGAGGCGGTCGTCGCGCGCGCGGCCACCACGTAGATGAACGTCCCGTCCCGCGCGATCGTCAGCGGGAGCCCGCACATGGGCCCGTCGTAGCGATCGTCGGACGTCCCGAACGACACGAGATGGGTGGTGATCACGACGTGCCGGAGACAGCCTTGGATCCGATCCCCGTAGCGCAGCGACGTCACGTCCTGGCCGCCGGAGGACCACGTCACCAGATCGCCCGCAGCGACGGGGATCGGGCGGCCTTCCGGCGTCAGGAAGTGCAGGATGCTGGCGACCTGCCGACGCCCTACGCTCGACGTCACCCCGACCCAGCCGGGGCTGACGCTGGATGCATCGACGAGGTTCGTCGGCTGGTCGACGTGAGGCCCGGGAGCGACCCGACCGGTCTGCAGATCCCACGTCCATAGCACCCACCCCCGCGGATCCTGCGCCGCGTAGATGAGCGTCCCGGCCAGGCCCGACTCCGCACCGTTCGGCGTCGCCGGCGTGGCGGCCGGTGTGTGCGAGCTGATGAAGAGGAACGCGCCGGCCGCAAGGGCGGCGAGGAGACCGGAGGTTATCCATCCTCCGGATCGAGACCGCGTGCCTCCGGCGCCCGATCGCGGCGAGGAGGGATCCGCCGAAGGCACGTCGACCGGGTCCCGAAGCTCCCGGGTTCGGGACGGGCCGGGAGCAGGGTGACGCGCCTCCCGCGGCGTCGACGTGAACAGGCCGGCCCCACACTCCGGACAGCTGCTCGACCGTGTCGCGCCCGTCCAGTCGCAGCGGAGACAGAGCTTGTCGCTCATGGGAGGACCAGCGGCGGGGCGTAGGGCCGCGCTCCCTCGCCGTCCACGGCGAGGTCGAGGATCCTCGTCCCATCCGCGAGGACGGGATCCGGGTCGAGCTCCAACAGAGGCAACACCACGAACGAGCGCTCGGTCATCCGGGGGTGCGGGATCGTGAGCCGCGGCTCGTTCACGATGAGCTCGTCGTACAGCAGGACGTCGATGTCGATCGTTCGCGGGCCCCAGCGGACCTCGCGCGTCCGACCGAGCTCGGCCTCAACACGGTTGCACGCCGCTAAGACCTCCTGCGGCGCGGCTTGTGTCTCCGTGCGGATCACGGCGTTCAAGTAGGGCGGCTGGTCGGGCGGGCCGCCCGCCGGGTCGGTCTCCCAGACCCGGGACGAGGCCACCGCACGCACGCCTTCGGCCGCGAGCAGGTCGACCGCCGATTGGAGCGACCGCAGACGGTCACCCAGGTTCGCGCCCAGACCCAGCGTCGCCACGTGCATCGCGTTTCAGTGGTCCGGGAGCGTCACCGCCGCGGCGACGCCCTGGATCCCGAGGCGCGATGCCGCGTTCGGCTTGTGGACGACCACCGTGGCGCGGAGGACGCGATCGAACGTCAGACACTCGCGCGCGATGGCATCGGCGATCGACTCGATCAGATCGAACGATCCCTCCGCGACGACGCTTCGGACACGTTCGGTGACGGCGCGATAGTCGGCCGTCGCGTCGATCCGATCGTCGCCGACGTTGATCTCGAGGTCGAGGTCCACGACGAACGGCTGCGCCGCGTCCTTCTCCCCGGGCCGCGCCCCGTGGCGTCCTTCCACCTCGATGCCGGACAGGAACACCCGGGAGCTCATGCGTTCGGTCCCACCTCCTGCTGGGACGGATCGGGCGCGCTCGGCCCCTCGGGCTCGTCCTCCTCTCCGGGCAGACGGTCCACCCATCCGGGCCGGCGTTCCAGCTGGAGCGTCGTGATCCCGCCGTGGTCGTGCGGCGCGCGGAGGTAGCGGGCGCGCAGGTACTCGAGGATCATCACGCCGATCGTGTCGAAGGCGTCGTCGAGGAGCAGATGGCCCGACTCGGGGACGAACCCGAGGGTCGAGGCCGGGATCGCGGCGCTGAGGCGCTCGGCGATCCCCGGATCGACGATCCGGTCCTCGTCCCCATGCAGCATGAAGACGGGCTTCTCCCAGGCGGCCATGGCGTCCTCGAGGCCGGTGACATCGTCACCGGACTCGAGGACGGCGCGACCCCGCGCGTACGCGGCCGGGTCGCGACGCCACCGCTCGAGGTAGGCATCGGTCTCCGCATCGGCGAGTGGTTCGACGTGAGAGCGGAGCAGCGCCTCGTCGGCCGTGTCGGGGAGGGCCGGGGCTCCGGTGGGGCCGACCGATCCGAGCAGCACGACCGCGTCCACGTCGGTGCCGCCGCCGAAGGCCAGGACCTGCGCGACGCGCCCACCGGTCCCGTGCGCGACCAGTGCGGGGCGCTCGATGCCGAGCTCGCGCAGGCGGCCGCGGATCGCGGCAGCCTGCGCTCGCGATCCATCTCCTTGGACACCGGACAGGTCCGCCGTGAGGACACGGAACCGGGTCGCCAGCAAAGGCGCGAGCTGCCGGAACGTGTGCTCGCCGAACGGGAACCCGGGCAGGAGCACGACGGGTTCCCCTTCGCCGCTCACCTCGAAGGACAGCTCGTTCATGGCTGCGGCTCCCGGACGACCGCGTCCGCGACCTTGAGCACGCGGACGGTCGCCTCGACGTCGTGCACACGGACCAGGTCCGCTCCGTGCGCCGCCGCGAGGACGGCAACCGCGAGCGAGCCCTCGAGCCGAGCCGCCGGGTCCTCGACGCCGGTGAGCGTCCCGATGAAGCCCTTGCGGGATGCGCCGACCATGACCGCCGCGCCCAACATCCGGAGCGCGGGCACCGCGCGCAGCAGCGCGAGGTTGTGCTCCACGGTCTTGCCGAACCCGATCCCCGGATCGACGCATACGCGCTCCTCGGGGATGCCGGCGAACACGGCCGCCTCGATCCGTTCCCGCAGGAACTCGTTCACCTCGGCCACGACATCGTCGTAGCGCGGGTCGTCCTGCATCGTCTTCGGCTCACCGAGCATGTGCAACAGCACGATCCCGGCCCCCGTGCGCGCGACGATCTCGAGGAGCCTCGCGTCGCGACCCGCCGTGATGTCGTTGACGACGCAGGCGCCGGCGTCCAGCGCGGCGATCGCCACCTCCGGCTTGCGCGTATCGACGCTGATCGGGGTCCCCGGCCGAGCCTTTGCGAGCCCCTCGATCACCGGGACCACGCGCCGGAGCTCCTCGTCGACCTCCACCGGGTCCGAGCCGGGGCGGGTCGACTCTCCGCCCACGTCGACGAGGTCCGCGCCTTCGTCGAGCAGGCGCGCGCCGTGGCCCACCGCCTCTTCGGCGTTCGCGAACATCGCGCCGTCGCTGAACGAGTCCGGCGTGACGTTCACGATGCCCATCACGAGGGTGCGTCCGCCGAGCGTGAACGTCTCGTCGCGGCATACCCAGACCCGAGCCCCACCCGCCATGGGGCTATGGTAGATGCGCGACGCCGAACCGGTCTCTCGTTCAGGCAGCCTGGGCCGACCAGGCGATCGCCCCGGAGACCGACCAACCTTCGGGAGGCGTGAGCCGTCCGAGGCTCGTCCCGCCCGGGTC
>VAXZ01000080.1 GCA_005885035.1 Actinomycetota bacterium | reverse complement strand
CGCCGCTCGCAGCACGGCGGACCGCGTGGATGATCTCGTCGCCCTCGGAATCCTTGAGGACGTAGCCCGATGCCCCGGCCACCAACATCTCGCGCACGGCGCGCTCCTCTTCGAGACCGGTGAGCGCCACGACCTCGAGCGACGGATGCTGCGCCTTCAGCCGCCGTGTGGTCTCGATGCCGTCCATCTGGGGCATGCGAACGTCCATCAACACGACGTCCGGTCCCAGCTCGTTGACGAGCCGGATGGCCTCGATACCGTTCGAGGCCTCGCCGACGACCTCGAGATCCTCGCCGCCGAGGAGAGCGGCGAGCGAACCCCGGAAGCCCTCGTTGTCGTCCACGACGAGGACACGAACGCGACCGGACAGGGGAAGGGTGCCCTGAGGCATGTGCAGAGGGTGCGCCGCTCGACGGTCTCTCGGTATCCGACCGACGTAGGGTTCCATCGAGGGACAGGCGTGTGGGCCGGATGGCCCAGGCCCTCGTCCCGATGGGCCACCGGAGATGGTCCGTCGGCCTGGCGCTATGCGGACCGACTCACTGCTATCCTCACAACAGACGTGCCCGCCCGCGACCGGATGCGATCGGTCATCGGGCGGGATCCAAGGAAGTCGAGGAGGCGCGCGACCGCGCCCGAGCGGCCCAGACGAGGCCGCCGCGTAGGGCCGCAGCGCCGGGAGAAGGTACGTACCGGGTGCACGACGTCATTCGCAGCACGCGCGACCGATGCAGCGTGAGCGAAGCCAAGACAACGTCTTGCGACGCAGCCTTTCGGCTGTGCTCCGATATCAACCTCCCCAGCACACGCCCCCTCGCATCGAGCGAAGGGAGCACCATATGGACCACGACATCGACGTCGAGGGCCCAGCGGCGTCCATGATGCCCACCCCCGATGAGGGGGGCCGCAGCACCACATCGCCTGCCGAGCAGGCCCCGAGCGGAACCTCCTCGGCGCGTCGCCGCCGCCGCGGCGGCCGCGGACGGGGCCGGGGCCGGTCCGCGACCGGCACCGCGACAGCCGCGAACGATGGATCCGGACGGGCCGCGACCGCACCGTCCGAGGGATCGATCGACGGTCCCGACACCGCGGATGCGCCGTCGGAGACGGACGACACCGCGAGGCCGAAGACGCAGCAACGCTCTGGGCAACCGCGCAGACACCGGCCCGCCGGAGCGACCGGGACCGCGGTCACCGCCGACGAGCCCTCGGAGACTGCGCGCTCCCGGGAGACGCCCGGTAGCGACGCCGAGGCGGAACCGGCCCAGACCGAGGCCTCTATCGACGGCGCTGCGGCCAGTCCCGCGAAGAAGAGGCGGCGGCGCCGTGGCGGCCGCGGCCGAAGCCGGAGGCCGGCTACGGCCGCCACGGCCGACGCCGACGAGGCACCGGTGATCGACCCGGTCGACGCCCAGCGGGACGAGGCAGAACCCGACGCCGACGCTGCCGTGAAGCCCGCCGCCCGCCGCCGCCGTCGCCCCTCGTCGACCCGTGCCGACGAGGCTCACCGTGCCACGACCGCTCCGACCGCCCCGACCGCCCCGACCGCCCCGAGCGAGCCGTCCGCACCGAAGCCGACCCGCTCTCGGCCCGCCAAAGCGAAGACGGTCGAGGAGCAAGTGGCCGCCGGTGGGCCGACACGCGGGATCCGCACGACCCGGAGTCGCACGGGCCGCGACGGCCGGCGCAGGCGGGAGCCGACGCCGGCGCCGCCGCGCGTGACGGACAAGCTCATGGTCATCACCGAGCGCGGCGACCGCGACCAGATCGCGGTGCTCGAAGAAGACCTCCTGGTCCAGCATTACGTGACCCGCGCGGGGGCAACCTCGATGGTCGGGAACATCTACCTGGGTCGGGTGCAGAACGTGCTCCCGGGCATGGAGGCGGCGTTCGTCGACGTGGGTCGCGGCCGGAACGGCGTCCTGTATGCGGGCGAGGTCAACTACTCACCGGAAGACATCGATGGGCCCGCACCGCGGATCGAACAGCTCCTCAAACCGGGACAGGCGGTCATGGTCCAGGTGACGAAAGATCCGATGGGCGGCAAGGGCGCCCGGCTCACGGCCAACCTGAGCCTCGCCGGCCGCTACCTCGTCCTTGCGCCGAACCAGGATCTCCAGGGCATCAGCCGGCGACTCCCGGACGAGGCACGCAAGCGTCTCAAGACCCTCCTCAGGCGGGTGAAGCCGTCGGAGCACGGCGTGATCGTGCGCACGGCGGCCGAGTCCGCGACCGAAGAGGCACTCGAAGCGGACCTCCGGCGGCTGCTCGCGATCTGGGATCAGATCCGAGCGACCGCGACGAAGGGCAAGGCACCCACGGTGCTCTACGAGGAGCCGGAGCTCACGGTCCGGGTCGTGCGCGACCTCTTCACCGACGAGGAGTATCGCGGGCTCGTGACCGATTCGCAGCGGGTCCACGGGCTCGTCGTGAACTATCTGCGCGAGGTTGCCCCCGACCTGGCCGACAAGGTCACGCTGCATACGGGTCCGCTCCCGGCCTTCGAGGCGTACCGGATCGTCGAGCAGATCCACAAGGCGCTGGATCGGAAGGTGTGGCTGCCCTCCGGCGGCTACCTCATCATCGAGCGCACGGAAGCCATGACGATCGTCGACGTCAACACCGGCAAGAGCGTCGGCAAGACGAACCTCGAGGCCACGGTCGTCAACACGAACCTCGAGGCGGCCCGCGAGGTCGCCCGGCAGCTCCGGCTCCGCGACATCGGCGGCATCATCGTGATCGACTTCATCGACATGCTCCTCGAGAAGAACAAGAAGCAGGTCGAGGACACGATGCGCGAGGCGTTGGCGGTCGACAAGACACGTTCGCAGGTGTTCGAGATCGGCCCACTCGGCCTGATGCAGGTGACTCGCAAGCGGGTATCCTCCGGCCTGGTCGAATCGTTCTCCCAGATCTGTCCCACGTGCGAAGGTCGAGGGATCATCCTCACCTACGACGTTGACTGAGAGGATCGTCTGAGGATGTACGCGGTGATCAAGACCGGTGGGAAGCAGCACAAGGTCCAGGCCGGGGACGTGATCGAGGTCGAGAAGCTGGTCGGCGCGGACGAGACCGTTACGTTCACGCCGCTGCTCGTCGTGGACGACGATGGCAAGACCCACGCCGGCCCGGCCGCTTCGAAGGCCACCGTCACCGCCAAGCCCCTCGGCGACAAGAAGGGCGACAAGGTCAAGGTCTTCAAATACCGACCCAAGAGCGGCTACGCGAAGAAGACCGGCCATCGCCAGCAGCTCACGCTGCTGCAGATCGAGACCGTCGAGCTCGGCTAGGTTCGCCCTGCGGACGGCTGGTAGCCTGGAGACCTCATGGCACACAAGAAGGGCGGCGGCTCGTCTCGCAACGGCCGCGACTCCACGTCGAAACGGCTCGGCGTCAAGGTCTACGGCGGCCAGACGGTCACCGCGGGCTCGATCATCGTGCGCCAGCGTGGCACGAAGATCCATCCGGGCAACGGCGTCGGCAAGGGCGGCGACGACACGTTGTTCGCCACGCGCACGGGTGTGGTGGATTACCGAGAGTCCCGCGGTCGGCGGTACGCGACCGTCACTGCCGCGCAGGTTTAGGACGCCTCGCCGCGCGCCTGCTTCATCGCCGCACGGATCTGGGTCACCAACGCATCGCGCCTGTCCTTCAACGACACCGAGGTCGCCGCGAGGTAGCGCGTGTTCTCCCGCCGTTGGCGCCACCGTCCGCTCCGGCGGAACGGTGTTGCGACCGTGAGGTCGCGGGCGTTCGGTGGTCCACCTGGCGAGCCGAGGGTTCCCAAAGGTGGCGGCCGCGTGAGGTAGAACGCCGTCCGCCGGGTCTCGTCGTCACGCCGCCATCCGACCGTGAAGACCGGTGAGCCGAGCACGCGCTTGACGCTCACGATGTCGACGAACGGGAAGCGAGCCGTCTCCGGGGAAGCAGCGTCCGTGAAGACGAGCTCCCACTCGTTGGCTGAGAGCGTGCCCTCGATCTCGTCGGGAGTCCCTCGGTCGAGGTGCACCATCCACGCGACGGTCGGTTCGATCACGGCTCCATCTTCGCGGTGGCGGTCTCCTGCGACCACCTACGCTATCCGGGATGTTCACCGACGAGTGCACGGTCTCCGTGGAGGGGGGCCGAGGGGGGAATGGCTCCTCGTCGCTGCATTCCGAACCGTACAAGCCGCGCGGCGGCCCGGACGGAGGGAACGGCGGCCGGGGTGGTTCCGTCATCTTCGAGGTCGCCCGCGGGATCCATGACCTCTCCTGGCTGGCGGAGCATCCGCACCAACGGGCGCGGCCGGGCGGATCCGGCCGATCCGACCGGCGGGACGGCCCGTCCGCGAAGGACCTCGTGATCCAGGTCCCCGACGGCACGATCGTTTTCGACGATGACGGGCCGGTCGCCGACCTGGTGGGAGAGGGTGCTCGGGCGGTCGTCGCGCACGGGGGCCGGGGCGGCCGAGGGAACGCGCAGCTGGCCAACGCGCGGAACCGGGTGCCCCGGGTCGCCGAACCCGGCGAGGCGGGGGAGACCAAGCGGTTGCGGGTCGAGCTGCGGACCGTGGCCGACATCGGGCTCGTCGGGCTTCCCAACGCCGGCAAGTCCACCCTTCTGTCTCGTCTCACCGCGGCCACGCCGAAGATCGCCGACTATCCGTTCACGACCCTCACGCCGAACCTCGGCGTCGCCGAGACCGGCGACGGGCGGGCGGTGATCGCCGACGTCCCCGGGTTGATCGAAGGCGCGCACGAGGGCAAGGGCCTCGGTCACCGGTTCCTGCGACACATCGTCCGGTGTCGCGCCTTGGTGCTCGTCGCGGATCTCGCGAGCGCCGACCCAAGCTCCGACCTCGCGGTCCTCCGCACGGAGCTGGGGAGCTACGACCAGGCGCTCATCACCCGGCCGTCGATCGTCGTCGGGACGAAGGCGGATCTGGTCGACGATCCCGCGACGGCCGCGACGGCTTTGCAGCCCGACGCGCTCGCCGTCTCCGCCCTCACCGGGGCGGGAGTTGACGAGCTCCGCGAGCGCGTGGACGCCCTGGCGAGCGAGGCGGCCGCGTCCGAGCCCGAGCGGACCACGCGCGTCGTGCTCCGTCCCGGCCGCCCGCGGTTCGCGGTCAAACGCGACGAGCGCGGCACGTGGCACGTCGAGGGTCGCAGCGTCGAGCGCTGGGTCCTCGAGACCGACCTCGACGACGTCGACGAACTTGCGAAGCTTCAGCGCAACCTCCGCCGAGAAGGGGTGTTCCGCGTCCTCGAGGCGTCGGGTGTCGCCGAAGGAGATGACGTCGAGATCCGCGGGCTCGTCTTCGCGTTCGTTCCAGACGCCGGGGGTGGATCGGACGGCGACGGATGAGCGATCCCCTTCTCGAGTCGATGCTGCTCGAAGAGGATCAGGGATGGCGCAGGCTCCATGTCTTGCTGCGAAGCATCCCCACGGACCGGTTGGACGAACCAACGGTGACGACGGATGGATGGTCACCGAAAGACGTCATGTTCCACATCGGCGCGTGGCTGGCAGAGGCGGCCCGTCAACTCGAGCGGATACGCGAGGGGACGTACCGACCCCAGGAGGAAACCGTCGACGAGCTGAACAGCGCCTGGTTCGCGTTGTCGCGGACGCTCGATGTCCCCACCGCTCGTGCGGAGCTCGAGGCCGCCCGCGTGATCGCGCGCGACGCGTTGGGCGCGCTTCCGATCCTGACGACCGATGCACGCGGATGGTTCGAGGAGTCGGCGTGGCTCCACTACGCCGAGCACGTCATCGACCTCGAACGATGGCTCGGCGCCTGACCGAAGGGCCGTGAGGCCGGCGGTAGGATGCCGCTCGATGGGGAAACGGCTCGGCGTCATGGGCGGCACGTTCGATCCCATCCACTACGGCCACCTCGTGACGGCGGAGGAAGCCTTACATCAGTTCGAACTCGATGAGGTCGTCTTCGTCCCGACCGGCCAACCGTGGATGAAGGAGCACGACGTCGTCTCATCACCCGAGGACCGCTACCTGATGACGGTGATCGCCACGGCTTCGAATCCCCGCTTCTCGGTGTCACGGGTGGAGGTGGATCGCGAAGGCCCGACCTACACCATCGACACCTTGCGGGCCATGAAGGACCTCTTCGGCGCCGACCTGTTCTTCATCACTGGCGCCGACGCGGTGCTCGAGATCTTCCAATGGAAGGACCCCTCCGAGTTGTTCGATATGGCCCACTTCATCGCGGCAACCCGGCCCGGCTACGACATCGCGGTGCTCGAGAAGCAGCTGCCCGGGCACGACGGCATCAGCAACATGAGCATCCCCGCGCTCGCGATCTCTTCGACCGACATCCGCGCGCGGGTGGCGCGCGGGCAACCGATCCGCTACCTCGTGCCCGAGGGAGTCGTCAGCTACGTCGGGAAGGCGGGGCTCTACCGGTGAGCCTGGGCCTCGGCGACGGCCCCGTGCGGCCGTCGCGAACCACGAGGGCCGACGCGTCGATGCGCCGGCGTCGGGTGTACGCGGTCGTGGCCGTGCTGCTGGTCCTCGTGATCGTGGTGGCCTGGACCCGTCTGCGGGATGGAGGAACATCAGCCGGGTCGTCACCGACCGCCGGCGACTCGACGGGTCTGCAGGGCCGTGGTCCGTCGAAACTCTTGGCGTTCTCGGTCACCGGCGCGCCGAGCGCCCTGCTCGCGGTCGTTGGGACCGGTGGCGGACAGCCTCCCGCCGGCCTCGTGCTCCCTCCGGGGATGACCGTGATCGTCCCGGGCCAAGGGGAGACCCCGACGGAGCAGGTGCAGGCTCTCTCCGGCGACTCGATGCGGATCAGCGTCTCGAACGCGGTGGGAGTGTGGGTTCCCCACTTCGCGGTGATGAACCTCAACGGGTTCCGCGACACGATCGACCGGATCGGAGGGCTCACCGTGAACCTCCCCGACGTCTACACGGTGGGAGGGTCGGTCCTCGGTCCGGGGCGAACGCACATGTCCGGCAACCAGGTCGTGACGTTCCTCTACACGAAGGCCGAGGACACGGCGCTCCGGTGGTCGTCGGTCCTGGGCGCGTTCCTGAAGGCGGCGCCAGCCATCCCGCAGAACGACCTCACCGAGACCGATGACGCGGCCAGCGCCGCCGCCATCCTCGGCGCCGCCAGCGGCGCCGAGGTCCAGGTGGCGCCCACCAAGGTCGTGGGTGCCACCGCGATCGTTCCGGCGCAGCCGGACTTCGATGAACTCGTCGGGAGGCTGTTCGGGACACCCATCCCGGTGCGAGTCTTCGTGCAGAACGGGTCCGGCGTTCCCGGTATCGGCGAGGCGGTGGCGCGCGATCTGCTGCCCCAAGGATTCCGCATCGTCTTGACGGGGAACGCCGAGTCGTTCAACCAGGACACGACCCTCATCACGGCGATCGGCTCCGACCGTCTGGATGACGCGAACCGGGCGAAGAACGCGTTGGGGGTCGGAGCCGTTCGGGTAAGCCAGGTACCATCGGGGCTCGCAGACGTGACGATCGTGGTGGGGAGAGACTTCAAGGGATGACGACGGTTGGGCAGGGGAGCGACGTGCTTCCTGCGAGCAGGGACGTCGCGATCGCGGCCGCCAGGGCGTCATCGGACAAGCAGGCCGACGACATCGTCATCCTGGATGTCCACGAGCTGATCGTGATCACGGACTTCTTCGTGATCTGCTCGGCCGGTACCCAGCGGCAGGTGAAGACGGTGATCGAGAGCATCGAGGATCAGGTCCGAGACCGACTCGGCGTCCGTCCGGTCCGCCGCGAAGGCGAACCTGGCGCCGGGTGGTGGCTCCTCGACTACGTCGACGTCGTGGTGCATGTGTTCGGCACCGAGGAGCGCTCGTACTACGACCTCGAACGGCTCTGGCGCGACGCTCCGCGTGTGAGCTGGGAGGACGGATCCGAGGCCGCATCCGCCGGGTAGACTTCCGCGCTTCGGGCCCATAGCTCAGCTGGTAGAGCGCATGGCTGGCAGCCATGAGGTCGGGGGTTCGAATCCCCCTGGGTCCACTGACAGACTCCACAGGTCAGAGCGCCTTTTCGGTCCCTCCGCCCTCTGTAGCAGCTGCCCTTGGGGCCGCGAAAGGCCGCACAGAGGCCGCAGGATCCGCGTCCACGTCGCGGAAGGCCGCGTCGAGCCGCTCGTCGGTGCGCGCGCGGAAGCTCTCGAG
>VAXZ01000156.1 GCA_005885035.1 Actinomycetota bacterium | reverse complement strand
ACTCGCCAACCCGAACCTCAAGTGGGAAACGACCGACGGGATCGATTTCGGCATCGACGCGGCACTGTTCCAGAGCCGCGTCGCCCTCACGGCCGACTACTACTACAAGAAGACGCGTGACCTGCTCTATAACCTCCCCGTTCCGGCCACCTCGGGGTTCAGCACGTCGCTCCAGAACATCGGTAGCCTCCAGAATCGCGGCTTCGAGCTGAGCATCAGCACCACGAATCTCACGGGCGCGCTCGGCTGGCAGACGACCCTGAATCTCGCGTTCAATCGCAACAAGGTGCTCGACCTCGGGGGGGACACACTCGTTGTGGGAAACTTGCGGCCGGTGTACAAGGACCTCGACGGTGACGGGAAGGACAGCCCGGACGATCGGAGGATCCTCGGCAACGCGGAGCCCAAGTACACGGGTGGACTGAACAATCGATTCACCTTCCGCAACTTCGAGCTGTCGGTGTTCCTGCAGTGGTCGGTGGGAAACAAGATCTACAACATCAATCGATCGCTGCTCACCGCCGCCGATGGCTCGGTGAATCAGCTCGAGGACGTGATGACCGGGGGACCCGGCATTCCAGACCCGAAGATCGGCAACACGTTCGAGAGTCGCGAATCGAACCTGTTCGTCGAGAACGGCTCGTACCTACGCGGCAAGAACCTCCGGCTCGCGTACAACGTCCCCACCGCATGGCTGGACGCGATACATCTGAAGGGCATGACGCGGCTGCAATTGTACATCAGCGCGCAGAATTTCTTCACCGTCACGAACTACACCGGCTACGACCCCGAAATCAGCGAGTACGCCACGACCAACCTGGCGCAAGGGATCGATTTCGGGACCTACCCCCAGGTGCGACAGATCACCTTCGGCTTCACGGCCGGCTTCTAGGCGAAACGGAGCCATCCCATGCGACGGACTAAACGATTCTCTTGGCTCGGCGCGCTGGCGGCGCTCGCGTTCGCGACCTCGTGCGAAAGTTTCCTGGACCCGAGCCCGTCCGACGTGCTCACGCCGGAGAACTTTTACCGTACCTCGTCCGACGCGGTCGCGGCGACCAATGCCGTGTACGAGTCGACCAAATGGTCGTACTTCCTAGGCTTCTGGTATATCTCGGACATCGCCACGGACGACATCTTTGCGGGACCCACGTTCGGCTCGGACGCACACCGGATGAGCGACTACATCTTCAACTCCGGCGACTGGCCCATGGGCGACAGGTGGGGCAGCGCGTACTGGATCATCAACCGGGCCAACACGGTGCTCGATCGCGTGCCCGGCATCACCATGGATCCGACGCTGCGCGACCGGCTCCTCAACGAGACGCGCTTCCTGCGGGCGAACGCCTACTTCAACCTGGTGCGCTCCTTCGGGGACGTGCCGCTGCTCGAGCACGAGGTAAAGTCGCTCGAGGGGCTCCGGGTGTCACGCGCCCCGGCGGCTGATGTGTACGCCCTGATCGTCAGTGATCTGCAGCAGGCGACGGCCGGCCTGCCAGCGTCCTATACGGGCAGCGACATCGGCCGCGTGACGAGCGGGGCAGCCCAGGCGATGTTGGCGAAGGTGTACCTGACGCGCCAGGACTGGGCCAACGCGGCGCAAACGGCCGGGCAGCTGATCGCCACTAACCGCTACTCCCTACTAGCGAACTGGGTGGACTGCTTCAAGATCGCGACCGAGATCGTCAATAAGGAGAGCATCTTCGAGATCAACTACGACGGCCTGCTCGATCCTGGTGCCGGGAGCCAGCAGACGATCTTCAGCCTGCCGGGCGGGTTTCCTGGCGGGGCCGCCTATGGCCTCATGACCGTCGCGCCGTCCCTCGCGACCCTGTTCGCCGCGTCCGACACCCGCGGTTTGGGCGGGACATTCATCACGTCGCCGTATGTCGACGCGCTCGGCCGCACCGTCACGTGGGTTGATCCCCCGGCCTTCCTCGGCCCCGCGTTCCTCAAATATTTGGACCAGACCGACTTCGAGAACATGCACCAGCGGGTCTGGCAAGGGCAATCGAACAACTGGATTGTGCTGCGGTACGCCGACGTGCTGCTGATGTACGCCGAGGCAGTGAACGAAGGTGGTGCTCCTGTCCCGGCCATGACGGCGGAGCAGGCGCTCAACGCCGTACGCACCCGCGCCGGGATCGGCGCCGTATTGGGGCTCTCGACCGCGGCGTTCCGGGACTCGGTGTGGCTGGAGCGCCGCCGCGAGTTTGTGTTCGAAGGACAGCGCTGGTTCGACCTGTCGCGCTGGGGCACGCTCGACGCAGCGATCCGAGCCAAGACGGCCGAGCTAGAGAGTCTTACGCCAAACGAGACCAACCCGCACGGCGTCCCGAGTAATCTGCTGCCCCTCCCGCAGGCGGAGCTGAACAGGAACCCCAACCTGACCCAGAACCCGGGTTGGAACTGATGCGGCCACCGGCGTGGGCGCTCGTCGCCATCGTGGCGTGCGGGCGCCTGGCGCCGGGGGAGCCTTCGCCCGGCCCGCCGCCACCACAGGGGCCCCCCGCTCAGGTATGGCTGACGACCGGCGACGGATCGAAACTGTTGTCGAGGGAGGCGGATGTCCATTTCG
>VAXZ01000079.1 GCA_005885035.1 Actinomycetota bacterium | reverse complement strand
TGGGCTTGACGACGTAGTCGTTCGCGCCAAGGGTCAGCGCGTCGAGCGTGATCTGTGCGCCGCGCGCTGTATACGTGCTGAACATGATCACGACGAGGTGCGGCCAGCGCTCCGTGATCGCCTCGAGCGTCTCGAGCCCGTCCATCACAGGCATGTCGACGTCCAGCGTCACGGCATCCGGTCGCAACCGATCGATGCTGGCGAGCGCCACGCGGCCGTCGGCCGCTACGCCGACCACCTCGACGGACCCGTCGGATGCGAGCGCCGTGGAGACGAGACGGCGAGCGACGACCGAGTCGTCGACGACCAGCACGCGTGGTTTGCCCATCAGTCTTGTTCGACCAGACCGACCAGGCCCAGCTTCTCGGCGAGCGCTTCGCGCGTGATCGGCTTGGTCGCGTATTCGTCGACCCCCGCCATCAACGCGTGGAAGATCTGCGCCGGATCGCTCTCGGACGTGATCATCACCACCCGCATCTCCTCGTAAGCAGCCTCGGCGCGCACCTGATGCACGAACGTCATCCCGTCCATGCCCGGCATCGTCCAATCGACCAGGACGACGTCGACCGGACCGAGCTCGGCCAGCCGTGAGATCGCCTCCTGGCCGTCACCGGCCTCGAACACCTCGAAGCCGAGCGCGACGAGCTCGCGCTTCAGCAGCATCCGCATCGCTTTCGAATCGTCGATCACCAGCGCTCGCATCGTGTCCTCCATCTCCTGTCGATCCGTCATCCGCGTCCTCACGCGGTCCCTGTGCCGTTCCCGCCCGTCGCTCCCCGCCCCGCACCGGCCAGGCTGGGTGCGAGACGAGCGTTCCCGTCGACCTCCGCGCCGCGGGTGGCCGGCGGCATCCGACGGAGCCGCGCGGATCCCTCGACGACGAAACGCGAGACGGTCAGGCTGAGCTCCTCAGCCAACCGCGCGAGGTCCTGTGCGGCGGACTGCGCCGACGCCGCGCCCGACGACGTGTCCTGCGCCGCCTGTGCGACCCCGGTGACGTTCGCGGCGATCTCCCCGGCGCCGGTCGCCGCCTCGGTCACGTGCCGGGTGATCTCGTTCGTCGTCGCGGTCTGCTGCTCCACCGCAGACGCGATCGTTCCCTGGATGTCGTTGATCCGGGTGATGACCTCCGAGATGTGGCTGATCGCGGTCATCGCCGCATGGGCGTCGCCCTGGATCGCGACGACCTTCTGCCCGATCTCCTCCGTCGCGGCAGCCGTCCCCTTCGCGAGTTCCTTGACCTCGTTCGCGACGACGGCGAACCCCTTGCCCGCCTCCCCCGCGCGAGCGGCCTCGATCGTCGCGTTGAGCGCAAGCAGGTTCGTCTGCTCGGCGATCGACGTGATCACCTTGATGACCTCGCCGATCTCGGCGGAGGAATCCCCCAGCTGACGGACGGTCGCGTTGGTCGATCCCGCAGCAACCACCGCCTCGGCGGCCACGCCCGCGGCCTCGTGCGCCGACGAGGCGATCTCGTGGATCGACGCCGACATCTCCTCGGCCGAGGCGGCCACCGTGTTCACGTTGGCCGAAACCTGTTCGGCGGCCGCCGACACGGCGTTCGCCTGCGCGGACGTCTCCTCCGCCGACGCGCCCATCTGCGTGCTGGTGACGGACAGCTCCTCGGATGAGGAGGCGAGCGTCCACGCGGATTCGCGGATCCGCCGGACGACCGTCGAGAGGTCGCCCACGGCTCTGTTGAAGGACGCCCCGAGTTGGGACACCTCGTCGGAACCGGTCACCCGGACCTCGCTCGTCAGGTCCGCCTGTGCGAGCGATTCGAGCCCGACGACGCAGTCGGCGAGCGGCTTCGTGATGCCGCGCGAGACGAGCCGCGCGGCGTAGAAGAATCCCGCGAAGACCGCGATCGTGAACCAGATCTGCATCCCTTGCACTCGGTCCGCGACGGCGTTCGCGTCGCTCGAGGCTTGCGAGGCGCGAGCCTGGACGACGTCCGTGAGGTCGCTCAGCATCGACCGGAGGTCCTGCGATGACTGTTCGAACGAGCCGCGCTGTGCGAGCGCCGCAGCGCGATCGTTCCCGGTCAGGAGTGCGAGCTGCCTCGCGTTCTCGACGTACGTCTTCGCGACCGGCACCACGATCCGGAACCGCGCCACGATATCCGGGTCGTCCTGCAGCTGTGCCTGGGCGGTCGCGAGGCTGCCCAGCAAGGTCTGACCGTCTCGTGCGATGGTCGTCGAGTCGAGCTTGGGTTCTTCGGTGCCTCCGGCGAGCATCCCGAGATACACGTCACCGCGGATCGCGTCTTGCATCATGTCGGCCTGCATGCCCGCCCGCACCGCGGCGGCGGTCGCCGCCGTCCGGTCGCTCGCTGCTGCGAGCGACCGGATCGCCACCCGCTGCACGAGCATCACCGCGAGCGCGGCGCACAGGCCGGCGAGACCGAGCGCCATGATCTTCCTGCTCACGGTCCATCGGAACCGCTTCGTGTGCTGTGACGCCGGCTGCCCGAAGCTCGCGTCACGATCCTTCTTGCGCCCAAACCTCATCGCTCGTCCACCTCCGCATCGATCCCCGAAGGGCCCGTGTTCGCGATCACCGCATCCAGGTCAAGTTCCAGAAGGAGCCGGCCGTCGAGCTTGTACGCGCCCACGATCAGATCCCGCGCGGACGCTCCGAGCGTCGATGGCGGTCGCTCGACCGCTTCCTCGTCGAGGTCGAGCACCTCGCTCACGTCATCGACGAGCATGCTCACGGGTCCGTGCTCGGTGGCTACGACAACGTTCATCGGCCGCTCGTTCGGGTTGCGCTGCGGCCGTCCGAGCGGCACGCGCAGATCGAACGCCGTCACGATCTCTCCGCGGAGGTTGATGAGCCCCGCGATCTGGGGCGGCGCGAGCGGGACCCGCGTGAGCTCTTGCGGACGCAGTACCTCCCGCACCCTCGTGACATCGACCCCGAGGAAGCGTCCGTCGACGGTGAACGTCGCCAGTTGCTTCACGATGCGGCTCCCGCGCTCGCCGAGACGTCGAGGCGGCGACGCTCCTCACGCATCTCCAGCAGGCCGGGGAGATCCAGGATCTCGGTGATCCGGCCCTGCACGAACATCGTGCCGGTCACCCCAGGGCGGCCAGCGGGCTGGAGCTCCGCCGGCTGTTCGACGATGTCGATGATCCGCCCGACGACGAGCCCGAGGAGGTCTTCGCCGCGGCGGTGGACCAGCACCTGGAGCTCCGCCGGCATGTCCTCGCCGGCATGGCGGGGCGCACGCCTCCGATCGACGATGAGCTCGTGCAGCGGGACGAGCGGCAAGATCCGATCGCCGTAGGGAACTGCCTCGTGGAGGCCTGAACGTTCGATGGCCGCGCGTGGGAACTCTTCCAGGCGGTCGACGAGATCCAAGGGAACGGCCATGCGGCCGCCCGCGGCGTCAGCGAACACGAGCAACGCGCGGGCGTCCTCGAGCACCTCACCGGGTCGTTCCGCGTCGAGCGGCTCGTGGACGTCGCCGACCACCCCGGCCCGAGCGGCGAGCCCGACCACGTCGAGGATGAGCCCGACGCGTCCGGTCCCAAGGATCGTCGCACCGGCGAAGACCTCGAGCCCATGCAGCTGCGCTCCGAGGGGTTTCACCACGATCTCCGACGGATCGCTGAGCCCGTCGACCAGCAGCCCGAACCGACGATCGTCCGCTTGGAGCACGACGAGGAAGCGGCCGGCGGGCGACTCCTCGTCGTCGCCGCCAAGGTGGAGCTCGCGCGCCAAGGAGACGACCGGCAGCAACCGATCGCGGAGGCGATAGACGGGGACCTCGTGGAGGATCTCGATGGACCCTGGGACGACGCCGACGAGCTCGAGCAGGTTGGCCTGCGGGATCGCGAAGCGCTCGTCGCGCGACGTGACGATGAGCACCGGGATGATCGCGAGGGTGAGGGGGATCCGGATCTTGAAGATGGTGCCCTCTCCGCGGCGGCTGGAGAGGTCGATGCTGCCGCCGATCCGCTCGATGTTGGTGCGAACCACGTCCATCCCGACGCCGCGGCCGGACACCGTCGTCACTTCGTCCGCGGTCGAGAGGCCGGGGAGGAAGAGGAGGTCGAGCGCCTCTCGTTCGGACATCCGTTTCGCCTGTTCCGGCGTCACGGACGCCAGCTCCACCGCCTTCGTCCTGACGGCGTTCAGGTCGATCCCCGCACCGTCATCGGCCACCTCGATCGTGACCTGGCCGCCCTCGTGGTACGCGCGGACGATCACGGCTCCCTCCTCGGCCTTCCCTGCGGCGACCCGTGCCTCGGGCCCCTCGATGCCGTGGTCGACCGCGTTGCGCACGATGTGCGTCAACGGGTCCTTGATCGCCTCGATGATCGAGCGATCGAGCTCGGTGTCGTCACCATCGGTCTCGATCCGCACGCGCTTGTCGAGTGCGACCGCCAGATCTCGCGCGACGCGGGGGAGCGTGGCCCATGCCGTTCGGATCGGCTGGAGCCTCGTCTTCGTCACGCCCTCCTGGAGCTCGGCCGTGATGCGGTCGACGCTCTGGGTCGCCGATGCGAGTGACGGGTCCGCTCGGTCGGACGCCAACGCCGCCAGCTGGTTCCGCGCGAGCACCAGCTCGCCGACGAGGGTCATCAGTCGGTCGAGCACGTTCACGTCCACCCGGACCGTCGTCTCGGTGACGGCGCTCCGCAAGCCGACGCTTCGGTCCGGCCCCGAACGGACGGGCTGCGGTTCCGGCTGGGCCCCGGGCGCGGGAGGCACCGCCGGGCTCACGCCCGGCGGCGCCCCACGCAGTCTCCCGAGGTCCTCGACGAGCCCATCGTGGTCATCCTCGCCGTCCGTGCCGGTCGCCTCGATCTGGCGGAGGATCAAGCGCATGACATCCCCGGTGGCCAGCAGGACGCCCGCGGTCTGCGGCGTGATCGACAACGATCCGTCGCGGAGCCCCGCCAAGAGGCTCTCCGCCGCGTGGGCGATCCTTTCGAGCTTCGCGAAGCCCAGGAACCCGCAGGTTCCCTTGATCGTGTGCATCGTTCGGAAGATGCTCGCGAGCACCTCGCGGGAGTGAGGGTCGCGTTCGAGCGCGAGGAGGTCGCGGTCCAGGCGGTCGAGACTCTCGTAGCTCTCGACGAGGAACTCCGCAACGATCTCGTCCATCTCGCCCGGCACGTACGTTCACCTCTTCCATGCCTCGAAGGCCCGGGCGCCGATGTGCGCACGGACCTGAACCGCTGGTGGAACGGTTGCTCTCAGGCTTTCGACCGAGGTCGAACGGGTCTTGAGGTCTGAGACCTGGGAAAACGACGGTCGCCGGGTTCCGGCGCACCAGCGGGATGGGACCGGATCGCTTCGGCTTGTCGGGCCGCCGAAGGCCCCCGTATCCTTGGCGAGCCGCAGACAGCAGGGGCGCCCCTGGGCGCACAATCCCGTTCCGGGTACCTGCCGAGGCAGCGAACCCGAGACGGCCGCCTCCGTGCGCGTCTCCGCTGTCGGCGGAGACGCGTTCTTTCATCTCCGAGGAGGCGCGATGCCGAGAACCGAGAAGCTCGAACGGGTGGCCGAACTGAAACGCCGGATCGAAGGCTCCGCGGCCTTGCTGCTCGCCGAGTACCGCGGCCTGACCGTGTCCGACATCACCGAGTTGCGGCGAACGCTGCGCGAGGCGGACGCCAGTCTGACCGTGGTCAAGAACACGCTGATGCAGCGCGCAGCCGCCGAGGCCGGATTGGAGCTGACCGAGCTCCTGTCCGGGCCCTCTGCGGTGGCGTTCGTCGACGGCGACGCCGTGAGCGCGGCGAAGAAGATCAAGGCGGCAACCAAGCAGTTCCCCACCCTCGTGCTGAAGGGCGGGTTCATGGAGGGCCAGGTGCTCTCGGCCGACGACGCGAACCGGCTCGCCGACCTGGAGAGCCGCGAGGTGATGCTCTCCAAGATCGCAGGCCTCTTCAAGGGCGCGGAAGCGCCCGAAGCAGAAGCGCCCGAAGCAGAAGCGCCCGAAGCAGAAGCGCCCGAAGCAGAAGCGCCCGCAGCAGAAGCGCCTGCGGCGGAACCATCCGACGAAGACGGGAAGGAGTAACGATGGCGAAGCTGAGCACGGACCAGCTCCTCGACCAGTTCAAGGAGATGAACCTCCTCGAGTTGTCGGAGTTCATCAAAGCGTTCGAAGAGGCTTTCGATGTGAAGGCGGCGGCCGCGGCCCCGATGATGATGGCCGCCCCCGGCGCCACCACCAGCGGCGAGGAGGTGGAGGAGCAGACGGAGTTCGACGTGATCCTGACGGGAACCGGCGACCAGAAGATCCAGGTGATCAAGGAGGTGCGGGCGTTGACGAGCCTCGGGCTGAAGGAGGCCAAGGACCTCGTCGACGGTGCGCCGAAGCCGGTCCTCGAGAAGGTCGCGAAGGAGCAGGCAGACAAGGCGCGGGAGCAGCTGGAGGCAGCCGGCGCGAGCGTGGAGGTCAAATAGTCCGCCTTCCGCGACCCGTCTTCATCACGAAGGGCGAGGGCCGGTCCCGGTCCCCGGCACGGCCCTCGCCCCCGGACGCACTGGGCTGCAGCACACGGGCGACAGGGCGCAACCTCTGTGTTAGGTTCCGGCCGGGCAGCAGCCACGCAAGGAACCGAGGGGGCAGATATGGACCAAGGGCGTCATTTCGGCAACCGGCTTCGCGAGGCCCGTCTCTCGGCTGGGCTCTCCCAGTCTGAGCTCGAAGAGCTCTCCGGGATCCCCAAGGCGCGACTGTCCCGCTACGAGAACGGACACGTCGAGCCGTCGATCCAGACGCTGAACCGGTTGGCTCGCGCCCTCAACGTGTCCGAAGCCTCACTGCTCGGCGACGAGCGAGCGGCGATGGAAGAGTTCTTCAGCGTCCTCGGCGAGCGCGGAGTGGCGATCGGATCCAAGGAGCAGGCCCGCAGGCTCGGGGTCGCGTTCGCCGAGATGGTGCGCTCCATGGGTGGCATCGACAAGGCGGCGACCGAAGACTCGGTCGTTCGCGTCGGCTGAGCTCAGCGAGCCATCCGTCCAGGCTGAGGGGTGTGATAGGCCCTCTGGCGGGTTGACCGCCGCCCGCGAAAGGCGTACCGTGCCCGCCAGTCCAGCCGGGGTTCCGGCAGGGGCGGTTGACGCATGCCATAGGGATGCGTACACTGCTCGTTTGCCGTGCTGTCCACCGCGCCCTACTGCTGTGCGCACCAGAGCCTCCTGGGAGGGATCCAGATTTGCCTGACCAGCTCGTTCCGACCCGGAACCGTGTCAGTTTCGCCAAGCTCGATGAGGTCCTACCGCTACCGGATCTCGTCGCTATCCAAAGGGAGTCGTTCGATTGGCTCCTGAGTGAAGGGATCAAGGAGGTCCTCGAAGAGGTCAGCCCTATCGAGGACTTCACCGAGCAGTTCCAGCTCTATTTCGGTCGTCACGAATTCCGCGAGCAGAAGTTCTCTGAGGAGGAGTGCCGGGACAAGGACATCACCTTCTCGCGGCCCCTGTTCGTGGAGGCAACCTTCGTCAACAAGGTGACGGGCGAGATCAAGGAGCAGGAAGTCTTCATGGGGGACTTCCCCATGATGACCGATCACGGAACCTTCATCATCAATGGGACCGAGCGCGTCGTCGTCTCGCAATTGGTGCGCTCGCCCGGCGTCTACTTCAGCCGTGAGCTGGACAAGACGACGGACAAGGACGTCTTCATCGCGAAGATCATCCCGGGTCGCGGTGCGTGGCTCGAGTTCGACGTCGACAAGAAGGACACCGTCGGCGTCCGGATCGACCGGAAGCGGCGCCAGAACGTGACCGTCATGCTGAAGGCGCTGGGGTGGTCCGAGGACGAGATCCTCAAGCTGTTCAACAACGCTCCCTCGGTCAAGCTCACGCTGGAGAAGGACCACGTCCAAACGCAGGACGAGGCGCTCGAGGACATCTACCGGAAGCTCCGCCCCGGCGAGCCGCCGACGGCCGAGAGCGCGAAGACCCTGCTCGAGAACCTCTTCTTCAACCCGAAGCGGTACGACCTGGCCAAGGTCGGCCGTCACAAGGTCGACAAGAAGCTCGGTCCGGCGGAGGGCGAGGTCTTGAAGCAGCTGCGGGCGCACCACCGGGCGGCCGGTGAGCTCGACAACCCCGACAAGAAGGGATGGGAGCAGTTCCGGTACCGCATCCTCGCGCCGCAAGCCAAGGACGAGATCGGGCCCGGAGCACCCAAGTACAAGGGTGTCCTGACCTACGAGGACATGCTCAAGACCGTCGCCTACCTCGTGAACCTGCACGCCGGCGCGGAAGGCTTCGACCCGGACGACATCGACCACTTCGGCAATCGCCGTCTCCGTTCGGTCGGCGAGCTCATCCAGAACCAGATCAGGATCGGGCTCTCGAGGATGGAGCGGGTCGTGAAGGAGCGCATGACCACCCAAGACGTCGAGGCCATCACGCCGCAGACGTTGATCAATATCCGTCCGGTCGTGGCCTCCATCAAGGAGTTCTTCGGGACCTCGCAGCTGTCACAGTTCATGGACCAGACCAACACGCTGTCAGGGCTCACGCATCGCCGACGCCTTTCGGCGCTTGGTCCAGGCGGACTGTCTCGCGAACGGGCGGGGTTCGAGGTTCGTGACGTGCACCCGTCGCATTACGGGCGGATGTGTCCGATCGAGACCCCGGAGGGTCCGAACATCGGCCTGATCGGGTCGCTGTCGAGTTTCGCGCGGATCAACCAGTTCGGATTCATCGAGACGCCGTACCGTCGCGTGGAAGGCGGCAAGGTCACCACCAAGATCGACTACCTGTCGGCCGACGAGGAGGACCGGCACGTCATCGCCCAGGCCAACTCGCCCTACGACACCACAACGGGGCGGCTGAGCGAGTCCGTGCTCGTGCGTCGCAAGGGCGGCGAGGTGGACTCGGTCTCGCCGGAGGACGTCGACTACATGGACGTCTCGCCCAAGCAGCTCGTGTCCGTACCGGCCGCCCTGATCCCGTTCCTCGAGCACGACGACGCCAACCGGGCCTTGATGGGCGCCAACATGCAGAAGCAGGCCGTGCCTTTGCTGCGCGCCGAGGCGCCGCTCGTGGGCACGGGCGTGGAGTTCCGCGCCGCGGTCGATGCCGGTGACGTCTCGCTCGCGGAGGAGGCGGGCGTCGTCGAGGACGTGAGCGCCGAGCAGATCGTGGTCAAGGAGCGCTCCGGCACCCTGCGCACCTACGACCTGGTCAAGTTCCGACGCTCCAACCAGGGCACCAACATCAACCAGAAGCCGGTCGTGACGATCGGCGATCGCGTGGCCAAGGGCCAGGTGATCGCCGACGGCCCGTCCAGCGAGGCGGGTGAGATCGCGCTCGGCAAGAACCTGATCGTGGCGTACATGCCGTGGGAGGGCCACAACTACGAGGACGCGATCATCATCTCCGAGCGCCTCGTCAAGGACGACACGTTGACCTCGATCCACATCGAGGAGCACGAGGTCGACGCCCGAGACACCAAGCTCGGTGCCGAGGAGATCACCCGCGACATCCCCAACGTCTCCGAGGAGATCCTGAAGGACCTCGACGAGCGCGGGATCGTGCGGATCGGAGCGGAGGTCACGACCGGCGATTACCTCGTCGGCAAGGTCACGCCGAAGGGCGAGACCGAGCTCACGCCCGAGGAGCGACTGCTGCGCGCGATCTTCGGCGAGAAGGCGCGCGAGGTGCGCGACACGTCGCTCAAGGTCCCGCACGGGGAGTCGGGCAAGGTGATCGGCGTCCGGGTCTTCAGTCGTGACGACGGCGACGAGCTTTCGCCTGGGGTCAATCAGCTGGTCCGCGTGTACGTGGCCCAGAAGCGGAAGATCTCCGACGGGGACAAGCTGGCCGGCCGCCATGGCAACAAGGGCGTCATCTCGACGATCCTGTCCGAGGAGGACATGCCGTTCCTCGAGGACGGCACGCCGGTGGACATCATCCTCAACCCCCTCGGCGTTCCGTCCCGCATGAACCTCGGCCAGGTACTCGAGGCACACCTCGGGTGGGCGGCGCTCAACGGGTTCAGCAAGGGCGGGTCGGATTTCCAGGGGCCCGTCCACGTCGCGACGCCGGTGTTCGACGGTGCCAGGGAGAACGAGATCCTCGAGGCGCTGGCCTCGACCCATCCCAACCGGGACGGGTTCCGTCAGGTGGACGAGGTCGGCAAAGCGAGGCTGTTCGACGGCCGCAGCGGCGAGCCCTACGAGGAGCCGGTGACGGTCGGCGTCGCCTACATCCTGAAGCTCCTGCACCTCGTGGACGACAAGATCCACGCGCGGTCGACCGGGCCGTACTCCATGATCACCCAGCAGCCGCTGGGCGGGAAGGCGCAGTTCGGTGGACAGCGGTTCGGCGAGATGGAGGTGTGGGCGCTCGAGGCCTATGGCGCCGCCTACGCCCTTCAGGAGCTGCTCACGATCAAGTCCGACGACGTGCTCGGCCGCGTCAAGGTCTATGAGGCCATCGTCAAGGGGGAGAACATCCCCGAGCCGGGCATCCCGGAGTCGTTCAAGGTCCTCATCAAGGAGATGCAGTCCCTCTGCCTGAACGTCGAGGTTCGCTCGGCGGCGGGTGAGGAGATCGAGCTCCGGGAGACGGACGAGGACGTGTTCCGCGCCGCGGAGGAGCTGGGGATCGACCTGAGCCGTCGCGAGCCGGCGGGGGCGGATTTCGAGTGACCCGCGGGAATAGCCAAGCGTTAGACCGGGTGACGAGCGAGCCACGCGAGGAGGCGAGCTTTTAGTGTTGGACGTGAACTTCTTCGACGAGCTTCGGATCGGCCTGGCCACTGCGGATCAGATCCGCGCGTGGTCCAACGGCGAGGTCAAGAAGCCCGAAACCATCAACTACCGCACCCTGAAGCCGGAGAAGGACGGGCTGTTCTGCGAGCGGATCTTCGGCCCCACGCGTGACTGGGAGTGCCACTGCGGCAAGTACAAGCGCGTGCGCTTCAAGGGGATCATCTGCGAGCGGTGCGGGGTAGAGATCACACGCAGCAAGGTCCGCCGCGACCGCATGGGCCATATCGAGCTCGCGGCGCCGGTCACGCACATCTGGTACTTCAAGGGAGTTCCGTCTCGCCTGGGATACCTCCTGGATCTGGCACCCAAGGACCTCGAGCGGATCATCTACTTCGCCGCCTACGTGATCACCCGCGTTGACGAGGACCGCCGCCACAAGGCGTTGCCCGAGATCGAAGCCGAGATGGAGGCGGAGAAGCGAGACATCGAGACCGAGCGCGACGACGACGTCAAGAAGCGCCTCGGGGAGCTCGAGGACCGGCTCAAGGAGCTCGAGGCCGAAGGCGCGAAGGGCGCTCAGCTGTCGGCCGCGAAGCGCGAGGCCCAGCGCGACGTGGAGCGGATCCACGAAGCCGCCGGCCGCGACTCTCAGCACCTCGACGACGTCCTCACCGCGTTCAAGGGCCTCCGCGTGAAGCAGCTGGTGGCCGACGACAACGTGTACCGGTCGCTCCGGGAGCGATTCAGCGACTACTTCGACGGGGGCATGGGCGCCGAGTCCATCAAGCGCCTGCTGGCGGACATGGACACCGAGGTCGAAGCCGAGACCCTCCGGGACCAGATCGAGAACGGCAAGGGGACGCGGCGCCTGAAGGCCATCAAGCGTCTGAAGGTCGCGTCCAACTTCGCCGAGGGCAAGTCCAACCCGCTCGGGATGGTGCTCGACGCCATCCCGGTCATCCCGCCGGACCTCCGTCCCATGGTCCAGCTCGATGGCGGCCGGTTCGCGACGTCAGACCTGAACGACCTCTACCGGCGCGTCATCAACCGGAACAACCGCCTCAAGCGGCTGCTCGACCTCCAGGCGCCCGAGATCATCGTGAACAACGAGAAGCGGATGCTGCAGGAGGCGGTCGACGCCCTGTTCGACAACGGCAGGCGTGGCCGGCCCGTCACGGGACCCGGGAACCGCCCGCTGAAGTCCCTGTCGGACATGTTGAAGGGGAAGCAGGGTCGCTTCCGCCAGAACCTCCTCGGCAAGCGTGTCGACTACTCGGGGCGTTCGGTCATCGTGGTCGGCCCGGAGCTCCGGCTGCACCAGTGCGGTCTGCCAAAGCAGATGGCGCTCGAGCTGTTCAAGCCGTTCGTGATGAAGCGGCTGGTCGATCAGGCGCTGGCTCAGAACATCAAGAGTGCCAAGCGGATGGTGGAGCGCGCGCGCCCACAGGTTTGGGACGTGCTCGAAGAGGTCATCCGCGAGCATCCGGTCCTGCTGAACCGGGCGCCCACGTTGCACCGGCTCGGGATCCAGGCGTTCGAGCCCGTGCTCGTGGAGGGCAAGGCCATCAAGATCCACCCGCTCGTGTGCACGGCGTTCAACGCCGACTTCGATGGGGACCAGATGGCGGTGCACGTGCCGCTGTCCGCCGAAGCGCAGGCCGAGGCCAGGATCTTGATGCTGTCGACCAACAACATCCTGTCCCCGGCGCACGGTCGCCCGATCGCGACGCCGACCCAGGACATGGTGCTCGGGCTCTACTACCTCTCCCTCGCCCAGAACGAGGATCGCAAGGACGAAGACACCCCCGCGTTCGGGTCGGTGTCAGAGGCGCTCCTCGCGCTCGACCGGGGCCACTCCCTGCACGACCCGGTTCGCATCCGTATCCCCGGCAAGGCGCTTCCTGCCGAGATGGTGCCGGAGGGTTATGACCCGGCGGCCGAGGAGTGGAAGGGTCGCGCACCCGTCGTGCGGACCACGATCGGGCGCGCGATGCTCAACGCCGCGTTCCCGGATGACTTCGAATTCCGCAACCAGCCGGTGCTGAAGGGCGACGTCGCCCGCTTGGTGGACGAGGTCGTCCATCGATACGACCGCGCGCAGGTGGAGCAGGTCCTCGACGACCTGAAGAACCTCGGGTTCCATTACGCGACCCGGGCCGGCGTGACGATCGGGATCGAGGACGTCACGACGCCGCCGGCGAAGGCCGCCATCCTTGACGATCACGAGAAGCGCGCCCAGAAGGTGGAGCAGCAGTACCGCCGCGGCATCATCACCGACGACGAGCGTCGCCAGGAGCTGATCGAGATCTGGACGCAGGCGACGGATGAGGTCAAGGAGGCCATGGAGGCCCAGTTCACCCCGACGAACCCCATCTACATGATGGCGAACTCGGGTGCACGGGGGAACATCATGCAGATCCGGCAGCTCGCCGGGATGCGTGGTCTCGTTGCCAACCCGAAGGGCGAGATCATCCCCAGGCCGATCAAGTCCAACTTCCGCGAGGGTCTGTCCGTTCTGGAGTACTTCATCTCGACGCACGGCGCCCGGAAGGGTCTCGCGGACACGGCGCTGCGGACGGCCGACTCCGGCTACCTGACCCGCCGGTTGGTGGACGTCGCACAGGAAGTCATCGTCCGCGAGGAGGATTGTGGGACCGATCGCTCGATCCCCGCGATCGTGAACGTCCGTCGACCCGACGGCACGATCACGAAGCACCTCCACGTCGACACCTCGCTGTTCGGTCGCGTCCTGGCCGAAGACGTCAAGGTCGACGGGAAGAAGGTGGCGAAGGCGGGCGATCAGCTCACCGACGAGATCGCCCAGGTCGTGATCGACTCCGGCGTCCTCGAGGTCCGCGTGCGATCGGTCACCTCGTGCGAGGCGGAGGTCGGTGTCTGTGCCGCATGCTACGGGCGCTCGCTCGCCTCCGGCCGGCTGGTGGACATCGGTGAAGCCGTGGGCATCATCGCTGCTCAGTCGATCGGCGAGCCCGGGACCCAGCTCACCATGCGGACGTTCCACACCGGTGGCGTCGCGGGTGAGGACATCACCCACGGTCTGCCGCGCGTGCAGGAGCTCTTCGAGGCGCGCAAGCCCAAGGGCGAGGCGCAGATCACGGAGCTGGCCGGTGAGGTCCAGATCGACGATGACGACGAGAAGCACGTCCGGCGTATCCGGGTCACCTCCGAGGACGGCGACGTCGACGAGGTGCAGCAGGTGTACCGCTCGCAGGGCGTGACCATCCACGACAAGCACATCGAGCTGATCGCGCGGCAGATGCTCAGGAAGGTCCACATCATCGAGCCCGGCGACACGGACTTCCTCCCGGGTGACCTGATCAACCGGCGGCTGTTCGAGGACCGCAACGCGGAGGTCGTGGAGAGCGGCGGCATCCCCGCGTCCGCTCGACCGGTGTTGCTGGGCATCACGAAGGCCTCGCTCGCCACGGATTCGTGGTTGTCGGCGGCCTCGTTCCAGGAGACGACCCGGGTCCTGACGGACGCAGCCATCCAAGGTAAGTCGGATCCGCTACTCGGGCTTAAGGAGAACGTGATCATCGGGAAGCTGATCCCGGCGGGCACGGGCATGCATCGCTACCGCAACATCCAGGTGCGGATCAAGCCCGAGGCGATCCCCGAGTACTGGCTCCAACGTCAGCGCGAGATGGCCGAGGCCGCAGCCTCCGAGAGTGGCGAGCCTGCCCTCGTCGGCATCACGCGCGAGGAAGCGGAGCGCATGCTGGGAGGGACGGTCGCCACCGAAGACTAGTCCCGGCGCCGTACGATCCGTACGGCACAGCAACGGAAGGGGCGCCCGTTTGGGCGCCCCTTCGCATGACCGAAGGTGCCCACCTGCGCATTTGACTGTTGCACTTCAGGGAGTTGTATAGGGGGGGAATCGACGAGGTCTGGAGGTGATCCCGTGAAGCGGATCGCTACAGCAGCAGCTATCGCTGCGTTCGTTCTCGCCACCGTGCTGCCAGGCACAGCCTTGGCTCACACCTTCGTGGCGAGTACAAGCCTGACCATCCACAAGGTGCCGGTGGGTATCACGAACCCCGGGGCGACCGTGATCGTCTACGGGAAGCTCCGATCTCCTCGCCCGCTCTGCCGGAACGACATGGTGGTGAAGCTGATGAGGGTTCGGCCGGGCCCCGACAGGCTTCTCGCCAAGGACAGGACGGACAGCGAGGGCGAGTACATCTTCGTCCGCCACCCCCGGAGGGACCAGCACGTGTACACGAGGTTCTCCGGGTTCTTCCAGACCTCCTACGGTCACTCGCACCGCTGTCTAGCCAGCCGTTCGGCGAGCCTCTTCGTCAACGTGGGGTAAGCGCGGCAGGATTCTGAACAAGACCGCTTGCCCGCCCGTCCATAAGAACGGGAGGTGCGCGCTCACGGCCAGATCCGCGAAAGAACGTCCCCCCTCGAGCGTGGGCGAGCTCCTGCGGGGGGCTCTCCCACTGTTGCTCGCTCTCGGTCTGCTGAACGCCTCCAACTTCCTGTTCCACGTCGCGCTGAGCCGTCTGCTCGGACCCACGTCCTACGGCGCGCTCGCCGCGATCCTCGCGATCGCGTTGGTCGTTTCCGTCCCATTCGGCGTGGTGCAGACCGTCGTAGCCAAGCGGGTCTCCCTGCTTCGGGTCTGGGGGCGCGAGTCGGACATCCCGGAGGCCACCGCCCGCGCTGCCAAGAGCACGGCCATCGTTGGCGCCGGTCTTGCGGTGCTCTTCCTGGCCGTTACGCCTCTGATCGCCGGCCCGTTGCACGTCGGCGAGGGGTCAGTCGGTTCGCTCGCGCCATACGTGCTGTTCACGCTGGTCCTCGGGGTGCCACTGGGCGCGATGCAGGGGCGACTCCGGTTCGCGGCGATGGGCGCCGTCGTTACCACCGCGGTGGCCGTTCGGCTTGGGCTAGGCGTCGGGCTGGTCGCCGCAGGGTGGGGTGTGCCGGGCGCCGTTGTCGCCTCGTCGGCTTCGCAAGGCGTGTCGCTGGTGTTGG
>VAXZ01000114.1 GCA_005885035.1 Actinomycetota bacterium | reverse complement strand
CTTGATCGCCCCGGTCTGCGCGTCCATCACGATCACCGCCCCAGCGTTCGCCTGCAGCGACCGGTGGTTCGAATCCGTCCCAGCCCGTGCCCGGACGAGTCCCTCCCGAAGCTGTCGTTCGGCCGCTCGCTGGATCCGGAGATCGATCGTGAGATGGAGGTCGTCGCCGGCAGTCGGGTCCTTCACCCCGAGGGCGCGGATCGTCTCTCCGTTCGAGTTCACGATGAACTTCTGGATCCCTTGGGTGCCACGGAGGTACCGCTCGTACACCTGCTCGAGACCCGAACGCCCGATCACGTCGGACTGTTGGTACCCCTTGTTCTTCAGTTTGTCGTACTCGTTGGCGAAGATGGGGCCGAGGTATCCCAAGATGTGCGCTGCGGTGCGTCCTTGCGGATACGCGCGCACCGATGTTGGGACCACGTCGACGCCAGGGAACAGTTCCTGGTACTCGGCGATGTAGTCACGAACGCGCGGTTGCACGAACTCCGCGACCGGGATCGGCTGGAACGAGTAGTACCGCTTGTCGTGCAGCCGAGCCACGAGTACCCGGACCGGGACGTTCAGGAGGCGCGCCAACCGGTAGACGACGGCCTCGGCCTGATCCCCCATGGCGTCACGGTTCACGCGGACCTCGAGGCTCTCCTGGTTCTCGACCAGCGGGCGTCCCCGATCGTCGTACATCAGGCCACGCAAGGGTTCCGTGTAGACGAACCGGACGCTGTTGGCTCGGGCGTCCCGCTGGAACTGGGTCGTGGCCAGGACCTGGAGGAACCAGAGACGGGTGGAGAGCGCGACGAACATCAGAGCCACCAGCAGGGCAAGCACTTTGATCCTCGACGACATCTTGTCCATCTAGAACCGCACCACCCTTCGAGGTCGGGACCCCTCGGTGATGCGTCGCAGGACCGGGTAGAGGATGGGTGTGAGGACGGCGTTGTACAGCGCCGTCAGCAGGGCAACCCGGACGCCGTAGGTCACTTGCTCATGGAAGTTCCCGAGCAGGACCGATACGACCTCGTAGAACGCCACGCCGGCGGCCGTTCCGACCGCCACGACGATCGTTGGCACCAGCGGCGAGGGCGACACGATGAACTGACGGAACATCCCGACCGAGTAGCCGAGGAGCGTGAGCGTGAGCGCGGTCAGCCCTTTCGGTTGATTCATCAGGAAGTCTTGCGCCAAGCCGCTCGCGAACCCGACGGTCGCGCCTTCGTTCGGTCCTTCGAGCAACGCGATCGCGATCGTCAAGAGGTAGAGCAGCTCCGGACGAACGCCCAGCAGGCGGAGCTGTCCGAAGACGGTCGACTGCACGAGCAGGGCCGTCACCATGACCGCGGCGATCGCGAGGATCCTGCGGATCACCCCGTCGAGCCTCCCTGGCCCTGATCGGTCTTGTAGACGAGGACGTACTCGAGCGCTGAGAAGTCCACCGCGGGTCGAAGGGTGACGGCGGTCTCGAGCGCGTTGGAGCTCTGGATCACGCTCGAGACCTCGCCGATCAAGATGCCCGGAGGGTACCGGCCATGCTGACCGTTGATCTCGTAGCTCACGGTGAAGACCTGGACGGGCTGAACGCCGTTGAGAGCGATCTGGGTGTCCTGAGGGATGCCATCCATCGTGGGGTCCTGCTCACCCCGGCCCCGGACGAGTCCCGTCGCCCGGGTCGTGCTGAGGCGTCCCGCGACCGCGAAGTTCTGATCGATCAGGAGCTGCACGTCGGAGGAGACCGGCGTGACAGAGACGACTCGGCCCACCAGACGTGGTGACGTCGCCGACCCGGCGACGACCGGTTGGCCGACCGCCACGCCGTCGTCCGATCCCGCACTGATGGTGATCATCCACTCGAAGTTCGAGACCCCGTTGCCGATCACCACGGCGGGGACGCCGGCCGGGTCGAGGGTCCGCTTCAGCCCGAGCAGGTCCTCGAGCGTTCGGAGCCGGTCCTGGATGTCCCCTGCGCCGGCGATCTGCGTCTGGAGGTCCGCGACCTTCGCACGCAGATCGACGTTGTCACGCTCGAGCGAAGGCAGGTGCGCGAGCCCGGAGAAGAAGTCCCCGACGGGGCGCGTGACCGTTGAGACACCCTGCTGCAGAGGAGCCATCGCGGTTTGGGTCCAGCGACCCGCCTCGGCCAGCGGGCCCGCGTCTCCTTCCCGATAGTCGAGCGTGATGATCGCGAGCGACACAGAAACCAGCGCGATGACGAGCAGCCGCGTGCTGCGGGGACGTGAGCGCGTGACCACGCCGGTCTACCGCCGGCTGCTCGGGCTCACCAGGACGCGCTGGAGGACCTCGAACTCTTCGAGGCACTTCCCCGAGCCGAGCACCACGGCCTGCAGCGGCGTGTCGGAGATCCGAACCGGCATCCCGGTCTCATGGCGGAGCCGCTTGTCCAGACCGCGGAGGAGCGCCCCACCGCCCGTGAGGACGATCCCGCGATCCATGATGTCCGCCGCGAGCTCCGGTGGCGTCCGGTCGAGGGTCGTCTTGATCGCGTCGATGATGGCGTTCACGGGTTCCTCGATCGCTCGGCGGACCTCCTCCGCGCTGATCGTGATGGTCTTCGGCAGACCCGACACGAGGTCGCGTCCCTTGATCTCGGCGACCAACTCGTCCGGTGTGGGGAAGACCGACGCGATCGCGAGCTTGATCGCTTCGGACGTACGTTCGCCAAGCAAGAGCGAGTATTCCTTCTTGACGTGCTGGATGATCGCTTCGTCCAGCTCGTCTCCCCCGATCCGGATGCTCGTCGACGTGACGATGCCGCCAAGCGAGATGACCGCGACCTCGGTCGTCCCACCGCCGATGTCGACGACCATGTTCCCGGTCGGCTCGTGGATCGGGAGCCCGGCGCCGATCGCCGCCGCCATCGGCTCCTCGATGATGTAGGCACGCCGGCTTCCCGCGGCGATCGTCGCTTCCTCGACCGCTCGTTGCTCGACGCCGGTGATCCCCGACGGGACGCAGACGACCACACGCGGTTTCGCCAGCAACCGACGCTTGTGCACGCGCTGGATGAAGTAGCGCAGCATCTTCTCCGTGACGTCGAAGTCGGCGATCACGCCGTCCTTCAGCGGACGGACGGCCTGGATATGGCTCGGGGTGCGCCCGATCATCCGCTTGGCTTCGGCGCCTACGGCCAGGATGGCGCCGGTGAGCGTGTTGATGGCCACGACGGACGGCTCGTTCAGAACCACCCCGCGACCGCGAACGTAGACGAGCGTGTTCGCGGTCCCGAGGTCGACCGCCATATCGCGACCAAGGAACCCGAGAACCCCCTCCGTCCCCTGGGAACGGGACGTGGGAGAAGACGAATGCTGAACCCTTTCGGCCATGGGTTTTTGCGCGGGGCTCATTCAACAGGACATGGACAGAGCCTGGCAACCGGGGGGAGGGGAAACCATCGGGGTGCCACAGGTCGGGCTGCGGGTCGCGCTGGCGCCGTCGCCGCGATCGGCACCGCTCGCGCGTCGACGCAACCCCGCTCGCGGCGCGTCGTCAGGCGCGCAACCCGCAGCCCTCCCTATCGGCACCGTAAGGCGCGCGACCCGCGGCCCTCCCGTTACGCTGCTCGCTGTGTCGTACGCCGTCTTGTTTCCGGGGCAGGGGTCGCAGTTCCTCGGGATGGCTGACCCGTGGGCGTCCGACCCGGCCGGACGGGCGGTGCTCGATGAAGCATCGGAGGCGATGGGGCGGGACGTCGTTCTCGGGTGTCACGACGAAGCCGCCCTCGCGACGACGGAGTTCCTCCAGCCGGCGTTGCTGGCGTGTGACGTCGCAGCGTTCGAGGTGATGCGGCGCGAAGGGGCGGACGATCCCGACGGGGTCGCGGGACATTCGCTCGGGGAGTTCGCCGCCCTGGTCGCGGCTGGCTCGATGTCGCTCCGCGACGCGCTGGAGCTCGTGGTTATCCGCGGCCTTGCGATGCAGCGAGCGGGCGAAGAGCAACCCGGTGGGATGACGGCGCTGCTCGGCATCGGCTCCGCCGATGCCGAGCAGCTCTGCGACCAGGTCCGCCGGGACGGCGTCCTCGTGGTCGCGAACGAGAACTCCCCCGTGCAGGTCGTGGCGAGCGGCTCGATCCCGGCGATCGAACGGCTCGAGGCGCTCGCGGCCGAACGGAAGGTCCGAGCCGTCCGGCTGGGGGTCGCCGGAGCGTTCCATAGCGAACTGATGCGGCCGGCCCTGCCGGCCCTGAGCGAGGCGCTCGACGCGATCGAGATCCGCGCTCCGCGGATGTCGATCGCCGAGAACGTCACCGGCGAGCTCGTCACCGACGCTGGACGCTTACGAGAGCTCGTCTCGCTTCAGCTGGTGTCGCCGGTCCGATGGGACACCGGCATCCGTTCGCTCGCGGGGGCCGGAGCGACGACGTTCATCGAGGTGGGACCCGGCGAGGTCCTCACCAAGCTGATGAAACGCATCGACGGGTCGGTGCGAGCAGCCGCGGCCGGCTCGCCCGAAGCCGCCCGGAGGGCCATCGCGGCCACCTGATCGCGGGAGCCACCGTGCAGGCCTTCCGATATCCTCGGTGGCCGTGAGCAGACACGCCACCATCACCGGCGTTGGCTCGTCGCTCCCTCCCCGCCTCGTCCCCAACACGTGGTTCGAGGCAAAGATCGACACGACCGACGAGTGGATCCGCAGCCGCACCGGCATCGAAGCGCGCCATTTCGCCGACGACGGCGTCGTGACCTCGGACCTCGCCGTCGACGCAGCACGGATCGCGCTGCGAACGGCCGGGGTCCCGGCGGAGCAGCTCGACATGATCGTGTGCGCGAGCGTGACCGGGGACACGCCGTTCCCGGCGACCGCGGTCTGGGTCCAGGAGAAGCTCGAGCTCTCGTGCCCGGCGTTCGACGTGAACGCCGCGTGCGCGGGCTTCTCCTACGGCCTGGCCGCCGCAACGGCTTTCGTCGAAGCCGGGATGGCCGACACGATCCTGCTGATCGGCGCCGAGGTGTTCAGCAGGATCCTCGACTTCACCGATCGGCAGACGTGCGTGCTGTTCGGCGACGGCGCCGGCGCGACGGTGATCCAGGCGAACGATCGGCCGGGGATCGAAGGGACCGTGCTGGGCGCGGACGGTACCGCCGCCGAGATCCTGCTGGTGCCGGCCGGAGGCTCGCGCGAACCGGCATCCGCCCAGACCGTTGCCGCGTCACGTCACGACATCTGGATGCCGAACGGCCGTGAGGTGTTCAAGCGCGCGGTGACCGAGATGGCGGCGGCATGTCGGGAGGTCCTCGAGAAGAACGGACACACCCCGGAGGACGTCGACCTGCTGATCCCGCATCAGGCGAACGCACGCATCATGGTTGCCGTGGCCGAACGACTGGGGATCCCGCTCGAGCGCGCGGTCGTGGACGTTGCCGAGGTCGGCAATACGAGCGCCGCGTCCATCCCGATCGCGCTCGACCGAGCCTACCGCGCCGGTCGCATGAAGGAAGGCGACCTCGTGCTCTTCACCTCGTTCGGCGCGGGACTAACCTGGGGCGCGACGGCGATGCGCTGGACCATGCCCGGGGTCGCGGCGTGACGGCGAGGATCGCGGTCGTCACCGGCGGTTCGCGTGGGATAGGCCGCGCGTGCGCGATCGCGCTCGCGGAGGCGGGTTGGACCGTCGCGATCGGGTACCGATCGAGCGAGAAAGACGCGAAGGAAACGATGGAGGCGCTCTCGGCTGCTGGGACGCAGGGCCTGGCGGTCGCCCTCGACGTGACCGATGGAGCCAGCGTCCACGAAGCCTTCCGCCGCGTGACCGACGAGGTCGGGAACGTGACCGGGCTGGTGAACAACGCCGGGATGTCGCGCGACGGCTTGTTGATCAAGTACCCGTTGGATGTCTACGAGCAGACGATGGCGACGAACCTCCGCGGCTCGTTCCTGTGTTCGCAGGCGGCGCTCCGCGGGATGCTGCGCGAGAAGTGGGGACGGATCGTCAACATGTCGAGCGCGGTCGCGATCCACGGCAACGCCGGCCAGACGGTCTACGCGGCCACCAAGTCGGGCCTCGTCGGACTCACGAAGTCCCTCGCACGCGAGATGGCGTCCAAAGGCGTCACCGTCAACGCGCTGTGCCCGGGGTTGCTCGACACCGACATGACGTCGCACCTCACGGACGAGATGCGCGCCTATTACATCGACCAGACACCGCTCCACCGCGCCGCTCGTTTCGAAGAGGTGGCGGCCGTGGTGCGGTTCCTGATGTCCGAGGAGGCCTCGTACGTGAACGGCACGGTAATCCCCGTCGACGGCGGGTTGACCGCCTAACGGATAGGCTGACCGGCCACGACCGACGCAGCCCGAGAACCAGGAGGAACGGTACCGATGACCGATCGTGCGGAGATCGAAACCCGGGTGAAGAAGGTGCTCGCCGAGCAACTCGCGGTGGACGAGGTGCAAGTCGTCCCCGACGCCCGGTTCCAGGAAGACCTGAACGCCGATTCGCTCGACCTCGTGGAGGCCGTGCTCGCACTCGAAGAAGAGTGGAGCATCGAGATCCCTGAGGAAGAGATGGAATCGGTGAAGACGGTCGGCCAAGCGATCGACCTCGTCGCGACCAAGCTCGGCGTCAGCTGAGCGCGGAGGGCGCGAACGAACCATGAGCCAACGTACGCGAGTCGTCGTCACGGGGATCGGGCCCGTCACGCCGGTAGGAACCGGCGTGGACGACTTCTGGAAGGGCATGACCTCGGGCCGAAACGGCGTCCGCCGGATCACGCAGTTCCCGACCGACGACCTGTCGGTCAAGGTGGCGGGCGAGGTGGACGGGTTCGATCCATCCGCATACCTCGACACGAAGGAAGCCCGCCGCACCGACCGGTACGTCCACTTCGCGCTGGCATCGGCCTCGCTCGCGTGGGCGGACGCGGCCGCGCCGGAGATCGTCTCCGAGCGTGGCGGCTGCATCTACGGGACCGGGATCGGCGGGATCCAGACCCTGCTCACACAGCATTCCGTCCTGCTCGAGAAGGGAGCGGGGCGGGTATCCCCCTTCATGGTCCCGATGCTCATGGCGAACGCCGCCGCCGGGCATATCGCGATGCGGTACGGGCTCACCGGACACAACATGGCCACGCTCTCCGCGTGCGCGTCATCGAACAACGCGATCGGTGAAGGGATGCGTCTGATCCGCGATGGATACCTCGACCTCTGCGTGGTCGGCGGCTCCGAGGCGGCCACCGTTCCGTTGACGGTCGCCGCGTTCGCGCAGATGACCGCGCTGACCAAGAACCCCGATCCGGAGACAGCGTCACGTCCCTTCGACGCCGGACGCAACGGATTCGTGCTCTCGGAGGGGGCGGCGACGTTGATCCTCGAGTCCGAGGAGCACGCGGCGGCTCGGGGGGCGCGCGTCTACTGCGAGGTGGCGGGGTACGGGGCGTCGGACGACGCGTATCACATCACGGCACCCGATCCCAAGGGAGGGGGCGCGACGCTCGCGATGCGCTGGGCCCTCCGCGACGCCGGCGCAGCACCCGAGGACGTGTCCTATATCAACGCCCACGGGACCTCGACCCCGCTGAACGACGCAGCCGAGACGGTGGCGATCAAGGCGGCTCTGGGCGAGGACGTCGCCCACCGGGTGGCCGTGTCATCGACGAAGTCGATGACCGGCCACATGCTCGGGGCTGCCGGCGCCGTCGAAGGCGCGGTCTGCGCGCTGGCCATCACAGACGGCTTGATCCCCCCCACGATCCACTATTCGACCCCGGACCCGGACTGCGACCTCGACGTCGTCCCGAACGAGGCGCGGACGATGGAGGTCACACTCGCGCTCTCGAACTCCTTCGGGTTCGGCGGCCAGAACGCGTGCGTCGCGTTCCGAGCGATGGGCTGATCGGCCCACCGGGCCCGGTCAGCCCTCGAACGAGCGCGTCAGGATGGCCCCGTTGTAGTCCAATGTCTGCGCGCGACCCTCGACCATGTCGAGGAACCGGGCTCGGCGCGGGAGCGCGGGGTCCCCGACGGCGAACCAGCCCTGCGGGAGGGGGGACAGCTCGTACTCCTCGCCGCTCGCGGGCCAGGCCGCGAAGAGCGATCCGCGTCGTTCGTAGACCGTGACCACTCGCACCCACGGCGCGTCCGACCGGTAGAGACCGGTGAACGCGTCCCACCCAGGCGTCACCGGCGGCTCCTCGTCGAGGAGGGCGTCCTCCCGGCCGTACCACCGGGGACCATGGCTTACCCCGAGCACCGCTCCGGTCTGGTCACGAACGACCCGGAGCAAGTGCCGGTCGAAGGCCGGATGGGGCACGGCGAAGATGTCGGCATCGTCGGGCCATCGCTCGAGTCGGACCGCCAACGGACCGGATCGAAGCACCAGCCCGCCGTCGGCCGCGTCCAGCTCGATCGTGCGATCGCCGCCGTCGAAGCGTCCGGCGATGGAGTCGGCGTCGGCGATCCGCTCCGGTGGCTCCGGCTGGACGGGATCGTGAAGCGGCCGCGCGCCCACCGCGGCGGCAACGGCGCTCAGCGCGTACGAGCCGAGCGCGTCCCGCATCCCGTACCCGTTCAGACACAGTGCGACCGCCAGACCTTCGTCGGGCCAGATCGCGAGCAGCGACTCGAACCCCAGCGTGCCGCCGGTATGGCGGATCGAGCTCCGGCCGTCGAGGTTGACGACGTTCCACCCGTATCCATAGCGCGTGCCTGGCTCCCCGGCGTCCGCGTGCGGCCCGATCCACCGTTCGAACCCATCGGGCTCGAGCAGCACTCCCGCGGGCCCGCGCCCACCCGCGAGGACGACCCGGGCGTACGCGCAGAGGTCCGCAACCGTCGACACGATCGACCCGTCGGCGACGTTCGAGACCTGCCAGAGGGCGGGTGCGAGCTGGCTCTGAAGGTGGGGAGGCCGGTCCGACAGGAGCGGCTCGTACCCGATGGCAGCGTCGGCGCGATCCTCCTCGAGGATCGCGCCGACGGACCGGGTCATCCCGAGCGGGCCGAGGATGCGCTGTTGGAGCAGCGCATGCACGGGCATCCCGGTGACCCGCTCCAGCACGTGTCCGACCAACTTGTAGCCGAGGTTCGAGTACGAGAAGCGGTCGCCGGGCGCGAAGGTCGGAGGGTACGAGCGCGCGCGCAGGGCATCGGCCTTCCCCCACGGTCCGTGCTCGATCCCGGTCATGAGCCCGCTGGTATGGGTCAGGAGGTGATGGAGCGTGATCGGACCGAACGGCTCAGGCAGCTCGAGCCACGGGAGGAGCTCGTTCACCGACACGTCGAACGCGACCGTCCCCCTCGCCTCTTCCTGCAGGAGGCAAAGGGCCGCGAACGACTTCGAGATCGATCCGATCTGGAAGCGCGTGTCGACCCTGATCGGACGGCCGGCGGCGACGTCGGCGAACCCCCGGACGACCGCGCCGAGCGTGTCGGTGCCGTCGGTGACGGCGAGCGCGAGCCCCGGCGCATGCGTCAGCGGAAGATCGAGCTCCGCGGCGCGGCCGATCCGCTCGAACGCTTCCTCGAGTCCGCTCAAACGGCTCAGCCGCCGAAGAAGAGCTTCAGCTCTCGCGCTGCGGACTCCGGCGAGTCCGACCCATGCACGATGTTCTCGCCGATCACGGTGGCGTAGTCCCCGCGGATCGAGCCCGGCGGCGCGTCCACGGGATCGGTCGGGCCCATCAGCGTGCGCCAGCACGTGATCGCGGACTCGCCCGAGAGCTTCCCGACCACGACCGGTCCGCCGATGATGAAGTCGACGAGCTCGCTGAAGAACGGCTTGTCGCGGTGCTCGCCGTAATGCTCTTCGGCGGTCGCTCGCTCGATCACGCGGAGCTCGAGCGCATCGATCGTGAGGCCCTTCGCCTCGGCCCGTCGCAGGATCTCGCCGACCAGACCGCGGCGAACGCCGTCCGGTTTCACGATCAGGAGGGTCGACTCGATGGCCATGGTCGCGTCAGTCTAGCGGCCGCTCATCGCGCGGCCAGCGCTCGCTTGGCGTCTGCGACGGTGAACAGGGACCCGGTCACGAGCACGATGTCGCGAGGGTCGGCCGCGGCTCGTGCGGCGGCGAGCGCCGCGGCCACCGAGCCGAACGACGCGGCCGGACGACCCAGCGCGTCGGCCACGTCGGCCGGGTCGGCGCTCCGCACGCTCTCGTTCCTGGCGACGTACGCCTCGTCGGCGAGCGGTGCGAGCGGGGCGCAGATGCCCGCGAGATCCTTGTTCGCGCTGATGGCGAGCACGAGGTGGAGGCGCTCCCACCGGAAGGACTCGCGCATCGCCTTGGCGAGCGCGGCCGCACCCGCAGGGTTGTGCGCACCATCCAGGATCACCGAGGGCTGGAGCGCCACGATCTCGAGCCGCCCGGGGCTCTGCACCGCGGCTAGGCCCTCGCGCAACGTCTCCTCGTGCAGCGGCTGGCCGGTCAACGCCTCCACGGCGACGATCCCGGCCGCCGTGTTGTGCACGGCGTAGTCACCGAACAGCGGCAGGTAGAGGTCCTCGTACGTCGCATGGAGCCCTCGGAGGCGGAACGCCTGCCCGCCGACGGCGAGCAGTCGTTCCTCGACTTCCCAGTCCTCGCCCCCCCAGCGGGGCGTGCTGCCGACCTCGGCACCACGCCCCGCCAACACGGCTGCGGCTTCCGGCTCCTGCTCGCGGAACACGGCGGTCGCACCGGGCTTGAGGATCCCCGCCTTCTCCCGCGCGATGTCCTCGAGCGTCGGGCCCAGCTCGGCGACGTGGTCCATCCCGATCGGAGTGATGACCGCGACCTCGCCGTCCACGAGGTTGGTCGCATCCCACGTCCCACCCATCCCGACCTCGAACACCCCGAGCCCGACGGGCTTGTCGGCGAACCAGAGGTACGCGAGAGCGGTGACGGCCTCGAAGTACGTGACCTCGCCGGACCCCCGGCCATCGACCAGCTGGAGGAACGGGTCGAGATGCTCCCACTCCTGGGCGAACTCCTCTTCGCTGATGTCCTGCCCGCAGACCCAGAAGCGCTCGGTGACCGACAGCAAGTGGGGCGACGTGTACAGGCCGACGGTGATCCCGTGCGCGCACGCGACCGACGCCGCGACCCGGGCCGCCGTGGTTTTACCGTTGGTCCCCGTGACGTGGATGGAGGGATACGTCAGTTGCGGTTGATCGAGCAGCGCGGCGATCTCCCGGATCCGCTCCAACGAAGGGCCCGGCATGTGCTCGGGTTGGCGAGCGTTCAGTCGCCTGAGGGCCTCCGCGAACCGCATCACGATCCGTCGGTATCGAGTTCGACCTCGATCGATGCTTCGTCCGAGTCGATCGACTCGATCTTCTCGATGTTCCCCGCCTCATGCAGGTCGGCCTCGGCCGGCACCAGCTTCGCCAGCCGTTCGCGCGTGTCGCGGACGAGGACGCGCCGCACGGGGGCACGGAGCGACAGCTTGGCGAGCGCCTTCTTCCTGCGGACCGCCGTAAGGACTTCCGCTGCGATCGCGTAGACCTCGGGATCGCCGCCGTCCGGAAGGTCGGCCGGCACGGGCCACGGGCTCCGGTGCACGGAGCCCTCGCGCCACCAGGACCAGACCTCCTCGGTCGCGTACGGGAGGAAGGGTGCGAACGCGCGGAGGAGGACATCCAGTGCGGCGCGGAGCGCCCCGACCGCCGAGCCGGCGGCCTCCGCCCCGCGTACTCCGTAGGCGCGTTGCTTCACGAGCTCGAGGTAATCGTCGGTGAACCCCCAGAAGAACCGCTCGGTGACATCGAGCGCCTTCGCATGCTCGTACGTGTCGAGCGCATCGGTGGCGGCATCGACCGTCGCTCGGAGCGACGCGAGCATCGCCAGATCGAGGGGCTCGATGATGCTCGTGCTCTCCGCCTCCATCCCGAGCGTGAACTTCGACGCGTTCAGCACCTTGATCGCCAGGCGACGTCCGTCCTTCATCTGCTTCTCGTCGAAGGCGGCATCGATCCCCAGGCGGGCCCGGCCGGCCCAGTACCGGACCGCGTCGGCCGAGTGCCGCTCGAAGACCTCCGTCGGCACGACCACGTTGCCTTTGGACTTCGACATCTTCTTGCGGTCCGGATCGAGCACGAACCCGCTGATCGCAGCGTTCGTCCACGGCAACGACCCGTGCTCGATCTCCGAACGGAAGACGGTGTAGAAGAGCCAGGTCCGGATGATGTCGTGGGCCTGCGGACGAAGATCCATCGGGAACAGCCGGCCGAACAGGTCGGGATCCTCCCCCCACAGAGTGGCGATCTGCGGTGTCAGCGAAGACGTCGCCCACGTGTCCATCACGTCCGGGTCACCGATGAAGCCGCCCGGGATGCCGCGCTGTTCCGACGTGAACCCCGGCGGGACGCCCTCCTGGGGGTCGATCGGGAGCGCGGCTTCATCGACGTACATCGGATCTTCGTAGCGAGGGAGCCCTTGTTCGTCCAGCCGGAACCACACGGGGAACGGGACCCCGAAGAACCGTTGGCGGCTGATGCACCAGTCCTGGTTCAGGTTCTCCACCCAGGAGCGATAGCGGGTCCCCATGTGCGCGGGATGCCACGAAAGCTCCTCGCCGCGCGCGATCAGCCGGTCCTGGAAACGGAGGATCGGTACGAACCACTGACGGCTGGTGATGATCTCGAGCGGTCGTTCCCCCTTCTCGTAGAACTTCACGGCGTGTCGGATCGGTTGCGGCTCACCGAGGAGCGAGCCCGCCTCCCGAAGCATCTCGACGGACTCGCCACGCGCCCGTTTGACCGTGCGTCCGGCGAGCCGGTTCATCGCGGCGTTCGCGGAAACTGGATCGCGAGACTCCCATCCCGGTCCACCGAAGGTGCGGGCGCCGATGGTGCCGTCCTTCTCGACCACGACGCGCAGGGGCAAGTCGAGCTCGCGCCACCAGGTGACGTCGGTGAGATCGCCGAACGTGCAGACCATCGCGATCCCCGTGCCCTTCTCGGGATCCGCGAGCTCGTGCGTGAACACGGGCACCGGCACACGGAACATCGGCGTGAGGACGGTCGTGCCCGTGAGGGTCGCGTAGCGTGCGTCCCCAGGGTGCGCGACCAGCGCTACACAGGCCGGCAGTAGCTCGGGCCGAGAGGTCTCGACCTCCACGGTCGCACCGTCCTCGCGATCGAACGCGATGCGGTGGTAGAGGCCGTCTTGCTCGCGATCCTCGATCTCCGCCTGCGCGACCGCCGTGTTGAAGTCGACGTCCCACATCGTGGGGGCTTCCGCCGTGTACGCGACGCCCTTGGCAACGAGATGCAAGAACGCCCGCTGGGAGACGCGGCGGGAGCGCTCGCCGATCGTCGTGTAGGAGTGATTCCAGTCGACCGACCAACCCGCCCGGCGGAACAGGTCCTCGAACGCCTTCTCATCCTCCACGGTGAGCCGGTCGCATAGGTCGATGAAGTTGCGACGGCTGACGGCGACCGGCTCGTCTTCATCCGGCCGCTCCAACGAGGCGATGTCGAAAGCGGGATCGTACGGGAGCGACGGGTCGCAGCGAACGCCGAAGTAGTTCTGCACTCGCCGCTCCGTCGCGAGGCCGTTGTCATCCCACCCGATCGGGTAGAAGACCTCCTTGCCCCGCATCCGTTGGAACCGAGCGACGAGGTCGGTATGGGTGTACGACATGACGTGTCCGACGTGGAGGCTGCCGCTCACGGTCGGTGGTGGGGTGTCGATCGCGAAGATCTGGTCGCGCGTCCTCGACCGGTCGAAGCGGTAGGTGCCGGCGGTCTCCCACCACTCCCCCCACTTCGCTTCCAGGCCGTCGAGCGACGGCTTCTCCGGAACCTGCATGCGGGCGGGTGTAGCGAGCAGCGGAGGGACCACCGCCATAGACTCCGCCCGTGTCAGCGTGCCTCGCGTGCGGGTCCGAGAACGCTGCCGGTGCTCGCTTCTGCGCGGCGTGCGGCAGTCCGCTCATGACCGCGTGCCTCACCTGCGGCTCCCCGCTGCCCGAGGATGCCCGCTTCTGTCCCTCGTGCGGGTCGCCGACCACCCTGCCGAACGCCGGCCAAGAACGGAAGGTCGTGACGGTCCTGTTCGCCGATGTCACGGGATCGACGGCGCTCGGCGAACGGCTCGATCCTGAGCGCTTCCGGGAGGTGATGCAGTCGTACGGCAGCGCGATGCGCGAGGAGATCGAAGCGGAGGGCGGAACGGTCGAGAAGTTCATCGGCGACGCGGTGATGGCGGCGTTCGGCGTGCCGGCCGCACACGAGGACGATCCCGAGCGCGCGCTCCGGGCCGCCCTCCGCATGATGCGTCGCCTCGAGGAACTGAACAGTGACCTCGAGCGAAGGCACGACGTGACGCTCCAGATCCGTGTCGGGGTGAACACCGGCGAGGTCCTGGCGGCCACGAGCCCCGGACCTGGTGAGGCGATGGTGACCGGTGACGCGGTGAACGCGGCCGCCAGGCTGCAGGGTGTCGCGGACCCGGGAACGATCTTCGTCTCACAACGGACCGCCGACGCAGTCCGGGGCTTCTCGTTCGACGATCGAGGGCTCCACGAGCTGAAGGGCAAACGCGATCGGGTACGGGCCTTCCGACTGGTCGAGGAGACGGGCCTCGGATCGCGGGGGGTCCCCGGTCTCTCCGCGCCCATGGTGGGGCGCAACACCGAGTTCGAGGTGCTGCGGAGCGTGTACGAGCGGGTGGTCGCTGAACGTCGGCCGCATCTCGTAACGCTCTACGGTGACGCGGGCGTCGGGAAGTCGCGGCTCACCGGCGAGTTCCTCGCGTGGGCCGAGGCGAGGGAGCCGCCCCCGCTCGTCCTGCGTGGCCGGTGCCTGCCCTATGGCGACGGCATCACGTACTGGCCGCTCGCCGAGATCCTGAAGGGTCACGCGGGGATCCTCGACTCTGATCCACCTGAGCTCGCCGTCGAGAAGGTCCGGAAGACCGGTCGCGACCTCCTGACCCAGGAGGTCGCGACCGACCCCACCCGCTCGACGGCCGCCCTCGCGTACACGGTGGGGCTCGAAGATCCCGAGGTGTCCTTCGCCGACGCGGGGCCACGCGAGGTTCGTGATGAGCTCCACGCCGCGTGGCGCTCGTTCTTCACGGCCCTTTCCCTCTCGGGGCCTGTCACCGTGGTGATCGAGGACATCCACTGGGCCGACCCCGTCTTGCTCGATCTGCTCGACGAACTGGCGGAACAGGTCGAAGGCCCGGTGCTCTTCCTGTGCCCGTCGCGCCCGGACCTCACGGCGAAACGACCTAGCTGGGGCGGGGGACGCAGGAACATGTCCTCCCTGGCCTTGGACCCGCTCTCGAGCGACGAGGCTGAGCGACTGGTGCGGCTGCTGCTGACCGTCGACGACCTCCCCTCGTCGGTCCATGGGAGGATCCTCGAACGGGCAGAGGGGAACCCGTTCTTCCTCGAGGAGATCGTCCGACGGCTGATCGACGGCGGTCTCCTCCGGCACGAGGCGGATCGCTGGAGAGCCACCTCGGGGATCGAAGACGTGGAGATCCCCGACACGGTGCAAGCGGTCCTCGCCTCACGCATCGATCTTCTGGATGCAGGTGACAAGCGACTGCTGCAGGCGGCCTCCGTGGTAGGCCGCGTGTTCTGGACGGGCCCGATCACCGAACTGACCGACGTGTCAGGGGCCGACGCGAGCGACGCCTTGCGTCGATTGGAGGAACGCGAGCTGGTCTCGTCGCGAGCGGGCTCGACGTTGTCCGGCCAGCGCGAGTACATCTTCAAGCACGTGCTGACGCGCGACGTCGCGTACGAATCGCTCCCCCGCCGAGATCGCGCCGACGCGCATTCGAACGTGGCCGCGTGGCTCGAACGGACGGCCGGGGAGCGCGCCGGTGAGTTCGCGGAGCTATTGGCCTATCACTACGCGACGGCGGTCGGACTCTCCGGGGAAACGGGCGGCGAGCCGAACGACGACCTCCGCTCGGCGGCCGTCCGGTGGTTGCTTCGCGCGTCGGCGACCGCTCGTCTCCGACTGGTGCCGCGCAAGGCCGCCCGCCTGGCCGAAGACGCGCTCGTGTTGGCCTCCGGCGATCTGGAGCGGACGGACGCGCTGGAGTCACTCGGGGAAGCGTTCCTGGTCGCCTTCACCGGTGACCTCGCGTGGCGGTACTTCCGCGAAGCTGCGCTCGTGCGTGACGCAGCCCGGCCGCCGGACGCTCGGCGCGTTGCCTACCTGGCCGCCCGGGCGTCCGAGATCGCGGTCCGTTGGCCCGGCTCGATGCGTGGGGGGACCCCACCCGAAGCGGACGTCCGCGCGATGTTGGATCTTGCCGCGACGAACCTCCCTGAGGGTGATAGCGAAGAGCGGGTTCGGGTGCTCGGGCTCCGCGCCTCGTGGCCGTTCGCCTTCCCCGATGAAACGCTGACGGACGACCAGCTCGGGTCGTTCGCGAACGCGGGCAGGGAAGCCGCCGGGATCGCGATCCGGCTCGGAAGACCTGACCTGGCCTCGTTCGCGCTCGATAACGCGCAAGGCGCTTGGTCCTCGGTCGGGAACTACCGGGAAGCGATCTCGCTCTGGCACGAGCGCGCGGCGATCATGGGCGGGGTCACCGACGTCGTCGAGATCGGTGACTTCTACGGCATGGGCTCGTGGGGGTATTACGAGACCGGGCGCTACCCGCGAGCCCTGGAGGTCAGCGATCAAGGCCTCGCAGCGGTCGCCGGGAGGGGCCCCAACGTCGAGATCCATGTCCGTGCATGGCGGTGCGTGACGTTCTGCCGCCTCGGGTCGTGGGACGCCGCGCTGGAGGAGTTCCGGCTCCTCCGCGAGCTGCTGGACGATCGTCGTGATGAGCCGCCGTACTTCGCGGCGCACGCGTTCGGGACGGCGGCGCTGATCCACGACGCCCGAGGCGATGTCGTCGAGAGCGACCGACTGTCGGGCCTTCTCTCCACCCTCGAGCGCACGACGTCCGGCAGGCTCTACCCCTTCCTGCTGCGATACATCGTTCGGACCGGGGATCTCGCGCGGGCTCGCTCGTTGGAGCGACCCACCAACTGGGCGGTCCACAAGGGCGACGCGCTCGAGGCCGAGAGCGAGCTCGTCGCCGCGACCGACGCCTGGGATGGTGTCGGCGCGCGCGTCGAGGGCATGCGCACGCACGCGGAGAAGACCGACGCGCAGAGCGTCTTCGCGTTCGCCGATCGTCTGGAGGGGCGGGCGGCGTCCGCCGCAGGCGACGACGCCCGCGCCGAAGCTTCGCTCCGAGCGGCGATCGAACGGTTCGACCGCCTCGGGACGCCGTGGGAGCGCGCCCTCACCGAGGTCGATCTCGCCGGCGCACTGGGACGCCAAGGTCGCGGGGACGAGGCTCGAGCGATCATCGAGCCTGCGGTCGCGACGTTCGAGGGGCTCCACGCCACCAAGGACCTGGCGGTCGCCCGCCAGGTCCTTGACCGGACCTGAGGCGCTTACGCGCGAAGCTCCCGGCGGACCCCGAAGGCCAACACGATCTGACCGATCCCGCGGAACAGCGCCATGAACCCCACCCAGACGAGGATCAACTGGGCCCGCGCCGGGTAGTAGCGCTGCGACGCCCAGATGCCCAGCAACAGCAAGAGGATCCCGGTCACGAGCCCGAGTCCCCAGAGCGGGTTCACGTCCCGAGACATCGTGGCCCGGATGATCTCCAGCGTCCCCATGAAAACCAGCAAGAACCCGAGCACCGAGGCGAGGGCGAAGAACGTGTCGTACGGGCGGACGAAGCCGTACAGCGCACCGAGCAAGAACAGGAGCCCCATGAGCCAGTGCAGCCACCTCCACTCGTCGACCATACTGGCCGTGACGAACTCATTGATCGTGGCGAACACGAACAGCGCGCCGATCAGGAATCCGACGGTCGCGACCGAGGTCAGAGGGTCCGTTTGGAACCGGAGGACGATGACCGCGATGATCATCCATGCGATACCGGTGATCAGGAAGACCCACCAAGGGAAATCGACCATGGGACCGGTTCCGCTGCGCGCTTCCATCTGCTCCATCAACAGCCCCCTCTTCGTCGGTGCCTGCTACGCGGTGCGCTCGTGCCGCTCGCCGCGCTTCTTGGCGGCGTGCTGCTCACGCGGGATGAGCGTCGGGTTGACGCCGGTCAGGACCACGTCGCGATCGACGAGGCACCGCGTCACGTCCTCGCGGGAGGGCAGCTCGTACATCACGTTGAGCAGGACCTCCTCCATGATCGCCCGGAGTCCGCGGGCACCCGTCCCGCGCTGGATCGCTTGCTCGGCGATCGCCCTCATCGCGTCGTCGGTGAATTCGAGCTCGACCCCGTCGAACTCGAAGAACTTCATGTACTGGCGCACGAGCGCGTTCTTCGGCTTGGTCAAGATGTCGACGAGCGCGTCCTCATCGAGGTTGTTGACGTGGGTCAGTACCGGCAACCTTCCGACGAACTCGGGGATCAAGCCGTACTTCAACAGGTCTTCGGGGAGCACCTGACCGAACAGCTCACCAAGATCCTTGTCTTCACGCGACACGATCTCTGCCCCGAAGCCGACGCCCTTTCGGCCGATCCGGCTCTCGATGATCTTGTCGAGCCCCGCGAACGCGCCGCCGCAGATGAACAGGATGTTCGTCGTGTCGATCTGGATGAACTCCTGGTGGGGATGCTTGCGGCCTCCCTGGGGCGGAACGCTCGCCGTCGTTCCTTCGAGGATCTTCAGGAGCGCTTGCTGGACCCCCTCGCCGCTCACGTCGCGCGTGATGGACGGGTTCTCGGACTTGCGGGCGATCTTGTCGATCTCATCGATGTAGATGATCCCGGTCTCGGCCTTCTTCACGTCGTAGTCGGCGGCCTGGATCAACTTCAGCAGGATGTTCTCGACGTCCTCACCGACGTACCCGGCCTCGGTGAGCGCCGTGGCATCGGCGATCGCGAACGGGACGTTGAGCAGGCGAGCCAGCGTCTGCGCGAGATACGTCTTGCCGCACCCGGTGGGCCCGAGGGTCAGGATGTTCGACTTCTGCAGCTCGACGTCCTGATCCTTCGCCCCGACCTGGATCCGCTTGTAGTGGTTGTACACGGCGACGGACAGGACCTTCTTCGCGTGCTCCTGTCCCACCACGTACTCGTCGAGGAACGAGTATATCTCCGCCGGCTTCGGGAGCTCGTCGAGCTTCAGCTCGGCGGTCTCGGAGAGCTCTTCCTCGATGATCTCGTTGCACAGATCGATGCACTCGTCGCAGATGTACACGCCGGGACCCGCGATCAGCTTCTTCACCTGCTTCTGGCTCTTCCCGCAGAACGAGCACTTCAGCAGGTCCGAGTCCCCGAACTTCGCCATCGGCTTCCTCTCCGAACGAACGACCGAGCCATCAGCCCGGTCGTGGCGCGGATATTACGCCCCGTTGGGGCTCGTTGCTGCTAACTCCGGTGTGATCCCTCGGCGCGTGATGATCTCGTCGAGGATGCCGTACTCGAGCGCCTCATCCGCGGTGAGGATGAAGTCGCGGTCCGTGTCCTTCTCGACCTTCTCGAGCGGCTGACCCGTGTGCTTCGCGATCAGGCTGTCGAGGAGCTTGCGGAGACGGATCATCTCTCGCGCCTGGATCTCGATGTCGACCGCCTGGCCCTGCGCCCCACCGTGCGGCTGGTGGAGCAGGATCCGCGCGTTCGGCAACGCGAAGCGCTTGCCCTTCGAGCCGGCGAGTGCGAGCACCGCGGCTGCGGACGCCGCGAGACCCATCACGATGGTGCTCACATCCGGCTTGATGTACTGCATCGTGTCGTAGATCGCGAGCAACGCGCTCACGTCACCACCCGGAGAGTTGATGTACAGGTTGATGTCCTTGTCCGGATCCTCGGACTCCAGGTGGAGCAGCTGCGCCATGATGAGGTTCCCGACGGCGTCGTCGATCGGTGTCCCCAGGAAGACGATCCGGTCCTTCAGCAAGCGCGAGTAGATGTCGAACGAGCGTTCCCCGCGGCTGGTCTGCTCGACCACCACCGGTACGAGGTAATCCTGTATGGGCTCCATCAGTCGGTCTCCTTCGGCTCCTCGGCTGGTTCCGCGGGCGTCGCGTTCACAGCCTCGGGGCTCTCGTCGGCGATATCGGCGTCTCGGACGAGGATGTCGAGCGCCTTCGTACGGATGATATCCCCGGCCAGCGTGACGATCTGGCCGGTCCGGTCGAGCTGTTTGGCCAGCTCCTTCGGGTCGCGGTCGTATGCCTGTGCGAGGGAGCCGATCTCGGCGCCCAGCTCGTCCGCCGTCACCTCGATCCCCTCGGACCGGGCGACGGCCTCGAGCACGAGGTCGGCCTTGATCGCGCGGACGGCATGGTCCCTGCTGTCGTCGTGGAGCCGGTCGCGGTCCCACCCCTGGATCTCGAGCATCTGATCGAGCGTGAGCCCGTACCTGCCGGCGTTCTCCTCCGCATGATGCACCCGGTGCGTGGTCTCGTCTTCGATCAAGGAGTCGGGGAGATCCACGTCCACGGTGTCCACCATGGCTTGGAGGACCCGGTCGCGGATCACGCCTTCGACCTCGCGCTCCTTCACCTCACGGACCTTCTCACGGAGGTCGGCGCGGAGCGCGTCCATCGTGTCGAACTCCGACGCCGTCTTCGCGAAGGCGTCGTCAGTATCCGGAAGCTTCAGCGCCTTGACGTCTTTCACGAGCACCTGGAACGAGGCGAGGCCCGCGAGATCCTCCCCGACCCGGTCGGCCTCGAGCGTGTCGTCGAAGCGAAGGATGTCGCCGGGCTTCGTGCCGCTCAGCTCAGCGTCCAGACGCGCCCCGAACTCCCCCGAGCCGATCGCGTAGAGGTAGTCCTCACGCGTGAGACGCTCGACCTCGGTGCCGCCCTTCGTGACCGTGATGTTCACGGTCACGAAGTCGCCGTCGAGCGCGGCACGCTCGACGGGCTCGAGCTCGGCGAACTGTCGACGCAACCGTTCGATCCACGAGTCGACCTCTTCATCGGAGACCTCCGTGGACGGCCTCGTAGCGTGGACGCCCTTGTAGTCGTCTTCGCTCAGCTCGAGGCGCGGACGGACCTCGACGATGGCGGTGAAGATGAAGGGTTTGCCGGGCTCCAGCTGTTCCACATCGACCTCGGGGTCACCGATCGGAGCAAGATCTTCGTCGCTGACCGCTGTTCGGAAATACGTTGGCACGGAAGCGTTGACGAATTCCTCGAGGACCACGTCGTGGCCGACCTGCGCGTCGATGATGGGCTTGGGCGCCTTGCCGGGACGGAACCCGGGGATCTTCACCTCACGGGCTATCGCGCGGTAGGTCTTGTCGAGATCCTTGTCGAACTGGTCGGACGGCACCTCGATCGTGAGCTTCACGGTGTGCTCCGCGGTGCGTTCGACGGTCGTCTGCATGGCCGTGACCAAGGCTACCGGAGATCCCAGGTCACGACCGTTGTGACCTGCAGGTAGGCTGCGCCGGGTGTTCGAGCACGAGCGAGCCTCAGCGATCGGATGGGCCGACCGCGCCGCCGAGATCGCGATGGGGTTATTCCGCGGCGACGGTCTCGAGGTCCGCCACAAGGCGGACATGACCCTCGTGACGCAGGCGGATACGTCGGTCGAGCGGATGCTCCGCGAACAGATCGAGGCGGCCTTCCCCGACGACGCGATCCTCGGCGAGGAGGAGGGAGGGACCCACGATCCGTCGGGACGGGTGTGGATCGTGGACCCGATCGACGGGACCGCGAACTTCGCCCGCGGCGTGCAGGTGTGGGCGACGCTGATCGCGCTGCAGATCGACGGCCAGGGCGTCCTCGGTGTCGTCAACGCCCCCGCGCTGGGTGAGCGGTACGTCGCGGTCCGAGGCGAGGGTGCGACGTTGAACGGCACCCCGATCCGCGTGAGCGACGTCGCCGAGGTCGGGGACGCTCACATGCTGTTCCAGGAGCTCGATACCCTGCTCGCGGGGCCCTATTCCGCTGCGACGCAAGCCTTGATCGCCGACTGCTGGCGTCCGCGCGGGTTCGGCGACTTCTGGGCGCACATGCTTGTGGCGCGAGGCTCGGCCGAAGCGATGCTGGAGCCCCGGCTGGCAACATGGGACCTGGCAGCGCCCCAGGTCGTGGTCGAGGAGGCGGGCGGCCGGTGCACGACCTTCGAGGGCGGACCGCTCGGGCATGAGCGGAGCATGCTCGCGACCAACGGGCTCCTGCATGACGCGCTTTTGGCGCGGCTCGCTGGCCCGTGACCTCAGAGCCGGAACCACTCGCCCGCATCGGCCGGGACGTTCGCCAGCACGGCGTTCGCTGCCGCGACGTCCTGCACGCCGACCCCAGTGAGGTCGATCACCGTCAGCTGATCGCCGTCCGTCCGCCCGGGCTCCGTCCCCGCGCAGATCCTCCCGAGCTCGACCGCGCGATCCGCCAGCTCGGGTGCGTGTTGCAGCTCGCCCAGCCGGAGGCTCTGCTCGAGCGCGTCGACCACGACCAGGTCGGCAGCTCGGAGCAGCTCGGGATCGAGCTCCTGCTTGCCCGTCCCGTCCGACCCCACGGCCGTCACGTGGGCGCCCGGATGCACGTGGTCGGCCATGAGGATCGGCTCCCGCGAGGCCGTACAGGTGATGACGACGTCGGCGGCGCGCGCAGCCTCCGCGACGGTGGCGGTCACGATGCCGCCGACGTCGGAGGCCGCGCGCGCCGCCCGCTCGGGGTCGCGGCCCCAAACCCGGATCTCGCGCACCTCTGGCCGGATGACCCGGAGCGCTTCGACCTGCTTTCGCGCTTGGACGCCGGTGCCGATCACGGCCACGACGTCCACGCGCTCCGGCGCCAACCATCGTGCCGCGACCCCGCCGGCCGCCCCGGTCCGCTGGTCCGTCACGAACCCACCGTCAAGCAAGAACGCGACGGGTGCGCCGGTCCTCCCGTCGAAGACCATCACCAGCCCGTCGAGCGCCGGCGGGTCGACGCCGGAGAAACCGCTCGACACCTTCACCGCGTAGGCCGAAGCGCCGTGCAGATGCCCCGCCTTGACGTGGATCTCGCCCCGGGCCTCGGGAACGTTGAGATGGATCACGTCCGGGAGCTCGGCCGAGCCGCCGGAGTACGCGACGAACGAGGCCTCGACCGCATCGATGCAGGCCGGCATCGGGAGCGCGGCACGGACGTCGTCTTCCCGCAGGATCCGAACGCTGGGCGTCATCGCTGCAGGAGCCTCGCGCGCCGCGAGCCCTCGGGTCAACCCGGCCGGACTTGGCGGCCCTGACCGGTCGCGCTAGCGTCACCCCATGACGCACATCGACGCCTTCGAGATGGAGCGCTACCAGTCGCTCTACTGGCACCTCGTCGACTACGACCTTTCGGAATCCGGCGTCACGCCGCTGACGATCCGTGAGCTGTTGGGGCCGGATGCCGACCCCGAGTTCTTCCTCCAGCAGGCCCTCGGCTATCCGTTGTCCGAAGGGTCGTACGAGACCCGCGCGAACATCGCCCAGTGGTACCCGGGATGCGCGCCGGAGAACGTCACGCTCATGAACGGCGGATCCGAGGCCAACCTGCTCTCGCTCTGGTCCCTCCTGGGACCCCGCGACCGGCTCGCCTTCATGCTCCCCAACTACTGCCAGGGTCTCGGGCTCGGTCCGTTCTTCGGCGATGGCGTCGACACCTTCAAGCTGAAGCTCCGCGGCGGGCGGTGGTCACTGGACGTCGAGGGCCTCGACCGGGCCGTCGGTAAGCGAACGTCCGTGATCATGGTGTGTAACCCGAACAACCCGACCGGGGCTGTCCTCACCGAGGGCGAGATGCAGGCCGTGATCGACGTCGCCGCCCGGGCGGGCGCCTGGATCGTCGCCGACGAGATCTACCGCGGCGCCGAGCTGGAGACCGACGTCGCCTCGCCGACGTTCTGGGGACGCTACGACAAGGTGGTCGTCACGTCGGGGTTGTCGAAGGCCTTCGCGATGCCGGGGCTGCGCGTCGGGTGGGCCGTGGCGCCCGAGGATACGATCGCGAAGATCTGGGCACGCCACGACTACACGACGCTCACCCCGGGGATCGTGGGCGACCGGCTGGCCGGGGTCACGATGCGGCCCGACGTCCGCGAGACCGTTCTCGCTCGGACGCGGTCGATCGTGCGTGCGAACGTCCCCCGGCTCGAGGCATGGGTCGAGGCCCATCCTTACTTCCGCTACGTGCGACCCGTCGCGGGCGCGATCGCGTACGTCGGCTACGACCTCCCGGTCCGATCGTCGGCACTCGTGGAGCGGATCCGAACGGAGCAGAGCGTGCTGCTCGTGCCCGGTGCGATGTTCGGTCTCAAGAAGGGGATCCGCTTCGGGTTCGGCTACGACATCGAATACACGATGAAGGGTCTCGCGAGGGTCGACGACACGCTCGCCGACGTTGCGTCGTCGACGGCCGCGCATGAGGCCTGACGCGGTCACGCGCAAGCGCAGTCCCCGCGCCGAGGCGAAGCGGGAGCTCATCGTCGGCTGCGCGATGCGGCATTTCGCCGAGGAGGGCCTGCAGGGCGCGCGGATCGAGGACATGGCTATCGAGCTCGGGATCGCGAAAGGCTCGATCTTCCAGCACTACGGTTCGAAGGCCGGCCTGTTCCTCGCGTGCTACAAGCGCGCCGTCGCCGCGCTCCCCACGTGGCTCGACGCTCCGGACGAGATCCAGGCGGCGGGGTTCTTCGCGGTCGTGCGCTACTGGTTGGATCGGACGGAGCATTACGTCGAAGAGGACCGCATCCCCTACCGCGTGGTCCTGATCGGCAACTACAGCACCGACCTCGAGCTCCGGCGCGACATCAACCGGTGGCTCGTGAGCGAGGATCCGTACGGAACGCTCGAGTTCGTCGAATGGGGACAGGGGCGAGGTGAGGTCCGCACGGACGTCGACCTGGAGACGATCGTGTCCCTGGTGGATTGGCTCTCGGGATCGATCCAGGACGCGCTCGTGACCGAGGAGCTCGATCCCGGCCTCTTCCACCGTTGGCGGAACCAACCCGAACGCCAACGGATGCGCGTGGATCACTTCGGCGTGCTGCTCCAGAGCGCGATCGGAGCCGCGGGAACCGTTACACCGGTCGGCGGATGAGCGCCGCCTCGGCGTCGTCCTGCGTCACGACACGCCGTCGATAGTTCCCGAGTGCGAACCGGTCGCACGCGGTCTCCGCGGCCGACTTCTTGCCGAGCCGCTCTCGCAGGTACCAGTGCATCCATTCATGCAGGTACAGGAACCGGAGGACCTCTCGCTCGGTCCGGAAGGTGACGCCTTCGGTCAGCCAGATGAACTTCAGGCCCTTGCCCGGCCGGCGCCGTGCCCCGTAAGGAACGACCTCGCCGAACGGAAGGAACGGCTCGGGGACCTGCAGGGTGATCGTCCGCACCGAGAAGTCCGTCCAGGCGGACAGGTGCGGCCGCTGCCGGTAGCGGAGCGGCTTGACCTCGATCGCGTACCGGTGGGCGTCGGGCAGTCCGGCCAGGGCGCGACGGACGCGCTCGACGGGAAGCTCCGGGCAACTCGACCGAACCCTCATGGCGCCACCAGGGTACGAGCGACCGTCGATAGCATCGGCGGATGGCGGAGACCTCGGGCGATCGCGGCTTCCGGGAGGGCGCGGTGGCGGTCGTCCCGATGGCGGTCGCGGTCTTCGGGTTCGGACTGTCGTACGGGGTCCTCGCTCGGGCGGCGGGTATGGGCGGGGTCGCGCCTGTCGTGATGTCGGCGACCACGTTCGCGGGATCGGCGCAGTTCGCGGCCGCCTCGGTCCTCCAAGCCGGCGGCGCGGCGGCGACCGCCGCTCTGTCGGCCCTGATGCTCAACGCTCGGTACCTGCCGATCGGCGTGACCGTCGCGCCGTGGCTGGAAGGCGGCTTCTGGTCTCGCCTCCTGCATGCGCACCTTACGGTCGACGAGTCCTGGGTGATCGCGGCCGAGGGCACCGGCCGATGGAACCCGCGCGTACTGCTGGCCGCGGGGATGGGGCTCTGGATCGCGTGGATCCTCGGGACGCTCGGTGGCGTGCTCTTCGGCAACGTGATCGGCGATCCCGCCCGGCTCGGGTTGGACGCCGCCTTCCCGGCGCTGTTCCTCGCGCTGCTGATGCCTCAGCTCCGAACGCGCGAGCGCGTCACGGAGGTGGCGGGGCTCCGGATCGGAGCCCCGCCACCGGCGATCGCCGCGCTCATCGGTGCGGCGATCGCCCTCGTCCTCACGCCGTTCACACCCGCGGGGGTCCCGATCGTCGCCGCTGGGGCCGCCTGTGTCATCGGTCTTCGGAGACGCCGATGAGCGACGTGTGGAACGTCGTGATCGTGTCCGGCGTCGGGACCCTCGCGCTGAAGGCGACCGGCCCGGTGCTCTTGGGAGGCAAACCGCTCCCCGACCGATTCACCGGGGTCGTCGGCTTGCTGGCGCCTGCGTTGCTGGCCGCGCTCGTCGCGATCGGCACGTTCGCGAGCGGTCAGCGGCTGGTGCTCGACGGACGCGTGCTGGGCGTCGGAGCCGCCGCCGTCGCGATCCGGTTCCGCGCGCCCGTGCTGCTGGTGGTGATCATCGCAGCAGCCGTGACGGCGACCGCACGCGTCCTCGCCGGGTGATCGCGCTCGCGGTCGGGGCGGCGGGATTCGAACCCGCGACCTCGTGCTCCCAAAGCACGCGCGCTACCAGGCTGCGCTACGCCCCGCGAACACGCAGCCTACCGGTCGAGGGGAGCGAAGGGTACGCTCCTTCCATGGCGGGAGATGCGCGACCTTCGCCCGGATATTACGTCGCGATCGCCTTGCTGGCGGTGGGCCTGCTCGCCGGCGCGAGCCTGTTCCTCCTCCTCGCCACGCGCTCGGAGACGACAGGGCCCCCGATCGACATCAGCGGTCCCCAGCACACCGCCTGCCCGGTCGGGAGCCACGCCCCCGTCTGCTACACCTTCATCGTCGCCAACAACGGGCATGGACCCCTGTACGCGACCTGCGAACTCAACGCCGCTCCGGGCACGAGCGCGACGTTCGACGACGGCCAGCTCGTGAAGCCCGTCAGTCTCTTGGAAGGGCAGACCCGCGATCTCTCCGTGCGCGTCCAGGCCGACGGGAGCGATACGGTGAGCGAGCCGCACATGACGTGCAACGCGTCCGCTGTCTAGAGCTCGAACGACCCTTCGCCGACGATCTGCACCCCTCCCCCGACGAAGGCGACCCAGCCCGCGTCATGACGGGCGACGTCGACCTCGATGAACGACGGCCGACCGATCATCTCCCCTTGTGCGATCGTCACATGCCCGGGCATCCCGCCAGCGTCGTGCTCCGAGAGGTACGCGCCGAGGGGACCGGCCGCCGATCCTGTGGCCGCGTCCTCGCCGATCTCGGCCGAGCGATCGAACATCCGCGCCATCACGTCGCCGCGGCCCCGGACCGCGAACAGATAGAGCGATTCGACGCCCGCTCGCTCGCAGACGGTCACGCACCCTCGATCGTCCCGAGACGCGCGGCGCAACGCGTCCTCCCCCACGACGGGAACCATCAGGTGGATGATCCCCGTGCTCACGGGGGCGATCGGGCCGGGGCCGAGGTCGTCGGCTTCGACACCCGCCGCCCGCGCGACCGCGCCGCGATCGTCGAACGGTTCGCCGAACTCGGCCGGTAGCTGCCGCATCGTCGCGGCTCCCGCTCCCAGATCGACCTCGACCGGCACATCACCCGCCGTGCTGGTCTGGACCACGCTCGCGGGAACGACCCCGAGTCGCACGAGGGTGAACGCCGTGCCCAGCGTCGGATGCCCCGCGAACCGGAGCTCGGAGACCGGCGTGAAGATCCGGACGTCGTAACCGCTTTCGCGGACCGCCGTCACGTAGGTGGTCTCGGAGAAGCCGATCTCCCTCGCGAGGACCTGCATCGTCGCGCTGCCGAGGTCATCCGGGGGCTCGGGGACGACGCAGAGCTGGTTCCCCGCGAACGGGACGTCCGTGAAGACGTCCACGAGCGTGAACCCGACGCGCATCGTTCGAGTGTAGGGGCGGCTATGCTTGGCCTCCTGCGGGCGTAGCTCAATGGCAGAGTTCCAGCCTTCCAAGCTGGCTATGCGGGTTCGATTCCCGTCGCCCGCTCCAGGGGTACCCTCCCGGTGGCGCCGGTAGCTCAGTCCGGATAGAGCGGGGGACTTCTAATCCTCAGGCCGCAGGTTCGAATCCTGCCCGGCGCGCTTCTTCTCACCTGCGGAAACGAAGAAGACCCGGCAGACGACCTGCAGCCTGTGACGCTCCTGCAAACCAGCCCCCCGAAGCCCTCGAGAGGGCTGAGCCTGTGGGTGCCGTGAACAGGGACACTGGTGGGATCCTCTGCCGTCCCGCAAGCTCACGGCGAGACTCTCACTGAGATCATCTGCGTCCCCTGACAACCGGGCAACAACACGGTTGTCAACGGCTACCTTGAACCATCCACGATCTCGATCCCGAGTGTCCTCAGCTTGCTTGCGACGCGGCGGGTGCGGGAGATCGCAAGGGATGTTCGATCTGATCCGGCGAATGATAGCTGACACGATGCGATCCACGGCCGGACTGAGCACATGGTTCACCCACGACCGGGGCGGCTGGCCCAGTCGTGGAAAACTGACCGTCCTCCAGAACTACGCTTCGGGAGTATCGGCGTCCTCGGGCCGCATAGCCGACTCCATCGCCTGCGGCTGCTCGGGCTGAGGCGGCTCTTCCGGTTCGGGCGGCGGCATCGGATCGCTCATGACTCTCCTCCTTCTGAGCTGCCACGTCAGGCAGCGGCCAACCTTCGCTCGCGCAACAGTGAATGTCTACTGGGGTGAACGAGGGCGCATCGCCCTGGATCCGATGGAGAGCCGGTGCGTTTCGTAACCCAGATCCCGGCCGGGGGCGCCGGGTTGTGGAGGGCGAACCAGGCGGGCGAACGGAGAGGTACTTGTTTCGCGCGTCGTTCGCGCCCCCGAGCCCGAGGGCTGCTTAGACCCGCCCTCACGATGAGGGTGCGGCTCACTGGCACGCTCGTCCGGGGGATATGGACGGGGCGGCCCTTCCGCTCGAAGGCCGGGCCGCCCCGAAGGTGGTACGTGGTCCTCGGTGTCCCCGACGGGAACCAAGGGACCCGAGGAACCGACCACGATCGTTGTCCAACCGCGGGGCGACGTCTGTCAGGCAGCAGACGGAGGGATCTCGATCCCTATCCCGGCGAACCGATCGGCCCGCACGATCTCCAAGACCCTGAGGACCGGCGGTGAGGGCGTCCGGACGATGACGGCGGTTCCGCATGCGGCGGCGTGACGGCCGACTTCGAACAACCCGCTGATCCCCGTGCTATCCACGGGCATCCCCTACCCCCTGGAAGATCCGACGACGGACCGTATATGGCCGCCGGTCGGTGGCGTCGGACCGGTAGCTGACCGAACGACGAAGTTTGGCGGTCTATCGGGCCCGGACGGACAACCATCAGCGCGAGTCGCGTTCGATCCCCTTCTGGCTCGTCTCTTCCGCGCGAGGCTCCCGGGCCTTGCTCCCGGTCGGAAGGTTCTGCTACGCCCGGCGTCGCGACATCCGGATGCAACCGCCCGATCGGTCCACGCAGCTCGAGGGTCCGGACTCAGCGATCCAGGCTAGGGTCCGATGGGTGGGGCCCTGGCCTCCTTCCCGACGATGAGCGGCGGGATCGGAAGCGCGAAGGTCTGCGCGTCTGCCGCTCGGCATGGGTACTGGTGGCCGCAGACGTTCGTGGAGACGCCTTTGAGGGCGCGGATGGCCGTGGTACCCGAGCGTTTGGGCGAAGAACGATGAAGGGCGGCGTAGCCAACGCATCGGAGCTCGACGGACGAGTAGACTCGATCCAAGGAACTCACCGGACGTTTGCCGGTGTTCCCGGCCCTCCTGACGGGCTTCGCCAGTCGCCTCTTCGGCCCCGGACCCCGATACGCGCCCCTGCCGAAGGGAGAAGGCGATGGCCGAAGCGGCGCGCCCGCGCAACCGGTTGCTCGATCTGCTACCCCACGATGAACGGTCCGACCTGGTCTCGATGATGGACCGGGGACCCATCACGCCCCACGATGTGCTGCAGGCCGCGGGCCAGCCGATGCGGAAGGTTCACTTCCCGACGTCCGGCGTGGTCTCTCTGATGACGCCGCTCGCGGACGGCAGGGCGATCGAGACCGCGACCGTCGGCAAGGAGGGGATGGTCGGGGTCCATGCCTTCCTCGGAGGTGGGGTACTGAACAACGGGCAGGCGATGTCCCAGGTCCCTGGGGAGATGCTGTCGCTCGGCGTGGACTCATTCCGGGCTTTCGTCGATGGCGACGGGAAGATGCGCGACATCATGATGGCGTACATGCAAGCGCTCTTCGCCCAGATCGCACAGGCCGTGGCGTGCAACGGCGTCCATGAGATCCAGCAACGAACCGCGAAATGGCTCCTCGAATCCCACGACCGAGCGGACGGCGACGAGTTCCAGCTCACGCAGGAGTTCCTGGCCGACATGCTGGGCGTCACCCGCCCGTCGGTCTCCGTCGCCGCTGGCACGCTCCAGGCCGCAGGCCTGATCAAATATCACCGGGGACAGGTCACCATCCTCGACCGATCAGGCCTCGAGGAAGCCTCGTGCGAGTGTTACGCGGTCGTTCGATCGGAATACGAGCAGCTCCTCTCGCCCTTCTCCTGACCGCTGGCGAGCGGTTCCCCGCCTTCGAGACGTCGGACCCGGATCTGCAAGCCGTACTGGTGGCCGCAGAGTTCGACGGAGTTATTGGCGAACTTCGTCAGCGGCTACGTCCGGTAGTTGACCGACACCGTCCTTCGGCCGCTGTATACCGCTGCCGCTCACGCTCTTCATGGAGGACGCCATGCCCCCGAACGGGTCTTTCGAGGTCAGACGAGATGGGGCGTTCGACGTCAGGCACCTCGGCGCGGACGGGCATTTCGCGCTCGTCGGCGAACTCGACATGGGGAACGTCGACGACCTGTTCAACAGTCTTCGGCAGGCGATCAACCGAGGCGGGACCATCACGCTGGATCTGCGCGAGCTGACATTCATGGACGTCGCCGGCGGCCATGCGATCGGGGTCGTCGGCGGCATCATCGCTGGCCGAGGAAGCGTTGTCCTTGAAACGCCCTCGCCGATGGTCCTCAAGGTGTTGATGTTGATCGGGGCGGAGACTTTCCGCGGCGTCCATATCGCGCCCCTGCTCCGATCCGCGTAGCGCCGAGTTCGGTCAAGGCGCCGAGTTCGGTCAAGGCGTCGAGATGAACGACGCCGACCGCCGAGCCCTCATGGCGAGACTCGACCCGAAGGGTTCGGGACGCTCCGGACCCGACGCACTCCTCAGAGATCCCCGGGCATTCTCGCGACATCGTGCCGACGTGTATCGGGACGTCCTTCCACGTCAGGTCCTACCGTGCGACTGGTCGTCTCGGGATCGGCCTCCCCGTCCTGGACTCACCATGCACTCAGCGGAACCGGAACCGCACGTACGACGACCATGCGCCTAGGTGAGCGCCGTCCGAAGCGAAGTACGAGCGGACCCGGAACGTGTATCCCTTGCCACCCGCGACGTGCAGGAAGATCGTGTCCGTCCCGTCGCTGCCGAGCGTGAACGTGTCCACCGACGAGGGCAGCTTGTGCCATGTTCCCCCAGCGAGGTACTGGACCGCGACCCGGACCGTTCCGCCCGGGATCTTGGGTTTCACGAAGAAGTGGTAGAAGGACTTGCAGCAGTTGTAGATCGCGGTGCCGCTGCGACGATCGACGTACCTCACCATCGAACCGACGACGACGACGCGAACATCGACCGAACGCTTCGGGCTCGTGCTCGGGAGCGTGCCGGCCCCGCCGGGGAACACAGCTTGGTACGACCCGATTCGGCTGGGGGTGACCTTCAGCGTCGCCACCCCAAAGGCGTCGACGTTGACCGCCCCGATCAGGGTCTTGGTGGCGCCGATGATCCGGAAGAATCGGACCTTGGGGGTGTTGGTCACCCCGTGGAGGGTCGCCGTGAGTGTGAGGGAGTTGCCGAACACGACGGTTCCGCTACTTGTGCGTAGACCGAGCGACGTCGGGGTCTTCGCGACGTCGATCTCGACGTTGGAGCTGGTCGCGGGGACATGGGTCTCGTCCCCTGCCCACGTCGCCCGGTACGTGTAGGTCCCGCCCGAGGGCGGGGTCACGTCGGCAGTGAACGTGAGGTCGGCGGCGAGCGGCACCGTGGCGACCACAGCCGTCCCGCCCACCGGCCCCGATCGGTAGATCTTCACCGAACCGGTGCGGAGACATCCCCCTTCTGGGTTGGTTAGAGCACCGGTCAACGTGACCGTGGCCCCGTAGAGGATCGACGACGCCGATGGCGCGAGGCTGAGCGCGGTAGCCAGCTTCTGTGCGCCGGTGAGCTGCCGGAAGACCGTGGCGCCGCCGAGATCGCCGCCGCCCTCGGCGGCGGCGATCTCGGCGGCGCCGTCCCCGGTCAGATCTCCGATCGACGTCGCGGCATCGTCCCCCGACGCGTCGGGCGCCGGGAACGAGCATGGCGCGCCGAGCCCGCCGCCGTCCTGCTGGACGTAAAGGCGAAGGGTCCCATCCGCGGACAACGCGGCCACGTCGTCGTGCCCATCGCCGTTCAGGTCACCGACCTCCTTGGCCGAGAACTGCGGCGCTTCCACGGAGGAGAAGGTCCCGAACGTGCCGTCGCCGTTGCCGATCGCCCAGCCGAGGGTTCCCCCGACCTCGGCCGCGACGACGTCGGAAGAGCCGTCGTGGTTCACGTCGGCGAGGAACAACCTGGTCACGTCCGTGGAAAGCGTCACATCGTGTTCGGCGAACGTGTGCAGCCCCGCGTCCTGGAGGTAGACCGCGGGAGCGGTGGGGGCGTCGTAGGGACCATCGAGGGCGAAGTCGGTCGCACCGTCATCGTTGACATCGCCGAGGGACAGCCCGGAAGTGGGCACGTTGTGCGCCAGGACCGTCGCCGACGTGAACCCTCCGAGGACGGGGATCTGCGATCGCAGGACCACGTCGTAGGAGCTCGCCGTCTCGGTGGAGACGAGGTCGTCCAGGTGGTCTCCGTTCAGGTCGCCGACCGCCAGGTCGACCAGCTTCGGCGCGCCGATCGTCACGTCCGGCGACGATGGCAGATCCGTGCCGTTCCCCAGGAACACGTCGATCCCCACGCCGGGGATGCCGACCGCCAGGTCCCCGGCCGCATCGCCGTTCAGATCTCCGACAGCCACCTTGTAGTGGTTGCTCGCCGCACTCGGGGTCACCGAGAACGATGGGCTCGATGGGAGCGTGTGATGGGTCGGGTCCTGTTCGAAGACGAAGACTGTGTCGTCGGTCGCCGAGGTGCCCCCCGAACCGTTGGCGACGATGAGGTCCCGCAGGCCGTCCCCGCTGACATCACCGATCGCGGTCGCCACGGGCACCGAGCCCCCACTCTGGACCGATGCGGCCAGGAACCGGGGATCGGCTGCGGTGGCGCGCGCCGGGTTCGCGACCAGGGTCGCGCCCAGTATCGCCAGGCAGGCCACGATCTTCGCTCGCATCATCACCACACGTCCGAGGGTTCCGGGGAGCTTCGGAGGATAGCGGCGGATGCGGAGGGGGGCATCGGCCGGAGGAACGGGCGACCTTCGGGATAGGTCGGATGCGTCAGAACTTGGGATACGTGTGTCCGTAGCCCTGGACCCCGAACGCCTTCGTGGATGTCGAATAGAGCCGGCGCCGTGGGATCAGGCACTTCGCGCCACACTTGCCGCACGTGTACGCGGTGTGCCAGCGGGACGGGATCGATTGGCGGAAGCCGCATCCGCCGCACGATTCGAACACGACCTCGGTGAAGCACGAATGGCACCGGTAGGCGATCGCATCGTCGCCGACCGGGCTCGGCATCATGCAGTCGGGACAGGTCAGATACGCCACGACCGAGGCATCGGCGAGCGGCCCCCAGACCTGAAGAAGATTGGCCCGCAAGGACCCCTGATGCTCCGACCGGCGGGTGTCGCAACCGACCTTCCGCCTCGGTCGCTCCCGGTCGAGGCTCAGTTGGCGGCGGGGTCCGGATGCTCCAACACGCTCTGCGACTGCGACATCCGCAGATGCAGCAAGCGATCGCGAAGCTTCTCGTCCTGGAGCGCCAGCACGGAGGCTGCCAGCAGAGCGGCGTTGACGGCCCCGGCCCGGCCGATCGCGAGGGTCCCGACGGGGATCCCCGCCGGCATCTGCACCGTCGACAGCAGGGAGTCCATCCCCCGAAGCGCATGCGACTCGATCGGGACCCCGAGGACCGGAAGATGGGTCTGCGCGGCCATCGCACCGGCCAGGTGGGCGGCGCCTCCGGCGCCGGCGATCACGACCTGGAGCCCCCGTCGCTCCGCCGTCTTGGCATATTCGGCCGCCGCGTCGGGCGTCCGGTGGGCCGAAAGGACGCGTGTCTCGCAGGAGATCCCCAGGTCCTCCAGCGTTTCGACGGCGTGTTGCATCGTGTCCCAGTCCGACCGCGAGCCCATGATGACGCCGACGAGGGGACCGTCCATGCGCCGGAGTCTACCGACCGGGTGCGGTGCCCGCCGATGGCGAACGGGCACATGCGAGGATCCGACGGCGTAGCATCCACCGATGGCCTTCTACTTCGCCTACGGCGACCGCATGAATGCCGAGAAGATGACCGGCTCGATCCCGGGTGCTCGCCTGGTCGGCCCCGGCCGGTTGGACGGCTACCGGCTCGTGTTCAACGTGAACAGCAGGGCGTGGGGCGGTGGCGCCGCCAACGCCGTCCCGGACGCTCGCTCGAGCGTCTGGGGCGTCCTGTGGGAGCTCGAGGATGTCGAGCTGGACCATCTGGAGCCCATCAATCGGGGTACCCCCGAGCAGGATCGGGTCCTCGACGTCGACATCGCCGGGCCGGAGGGGGTCGTGCGAGCACGGACGTTCGCGGTCGAGTCCCAGGAAACCTTCGTCCGGCCGACCGAGCGGTACTTCGACATGCTCCGCGCGACCGCGGCGGCGCAGGGCCTGCCCGACGAAGCGATCCAGGCGTTGGACCGGGCCCGCGACAATCCCCAGATGCCGGCGCCGCGGATCTGACGCTCAACGGTCCGAGCCGTCGCCGGGCGGAACGGTCCTCGACCGGAACCGACTTCGCACACGCATCAGCAAGTGTTCACGAACCGGAACCGGTTTCGGCGCCGTCAAGACGTCGCCCACCACGTCGTAGCTCTTCGACCATTCCTTCACCGACGCTTGGATCACCCCCGCGACCGGCAAGGCGAGGAACGCCATGAACAACCCACCGAGCGCTCCGCCGATCAGGGCCGCCGCGAACGCGACCGCCGGATGCAGCGACATGGTCTTCGCGGTGATCCGCGGACTGAGGATGTAGTTCTCGATCTGCTGGTAGACGAGGACGTACCCGACCGCCCAGAGGCCCGCTGCCGGGGAGGCCAGGCTAGTCGCGGCAGCCAGGAAGGCGACCAGGATCGGCACGGCGCCGCCGATGTAGGTCCCCACGATCGGGATGAACTCCGCGACGAGGCCCTCGAAGATCGCGAGCGGCGCCGCGAACGGGACGTTGGTTAACCGCAAGGTCAGGTACATGCCCGAGCCGTTGATCACGGCGAGCAGGAGACGCGAATAGAAGTAGCCGCCCGTCTGCTGGATCGCCTGTTCCCACACGAACAAGACGCGAGCCTGCCGTTCGGGACGCATCCGTGACAGCAACGCGCGACGGAACTGCGGTCCCTGCGCCACGAAGTAGAAGGTGAACAAGCCGATCGTCGCCCAGCGGAACAGACCCCCGATCAACGAGCTCGCGATCCCGAAGACCGTCCCGGCGACGTTCGTCGCGGAGCTGATCACCTGTTGCGCGTTCTCCTGCAGCTTCTGGATCAGCTGGTCGGTCGAGAGCTTGATGCCGAGCGGGCATCAGTCCGGTGGCGGCCCCTCGCTTCCATCCACGCGTGGCGAGGTAGTCGACCGCCGGCTCCAGCGCGAACGAGAGGAACAGGGCGATCCCGATCATCGTGAGGAAGCTGCTGAGCTGGTCGACGAGGTAGAGGAAGACGAGGATCGAGATCCCGGCGGCGAACAATGCGAACCCGAGCCGTTTGCCGGCCATCTTGATGGCTTCCGGGAGCCACGGCGGCATCGACCCGTCGGCGGGCGCGGCCCTCTCCACCGCGGCTTCAGCCTCCAGGTCCTCGGTCTCGCTCATCGCCCCACGCGGAGGCTACCCCGCCCAAGCGGGCGTAGCACGGCGGTCGCGGCTATGCCGTGATGGCGTCCGCCATCTCCTGGAAATTGTCGACGTATCGCTGGACGTCGTCGTTGGTGTGCACGATCGACGACGTCCACGACTCCCATTTCGATCCGGGCGACTTGAACACGCCCCGGTTCAGCTGCCAGAGCCACGCGAGCTGAGGGATCCGGTCATCGATGTCCCAGAGGTCTCGATACTCGTGGATCGGCTCGGTGTGCCAATCGATCGAACCCTTTGCGCCGAGGAGCTTCATCGACGCCGGCAGCCGGAACTCCGCGATCACGTCGTCGCATCCTTGGAACACGGCTCGGATCCGGTCGAGTTCGTCGTAGGCGTCCTTCGTGAGGACCTCGGTCAGGTTCGCTCTCGCGGCTGCCATCGTGAGGGGGTTGCCGTTGAACGTGCCGACCTGTTCGAGCGAGCCGTCGATGATCATCGACATCGCGTCCTCGGTGCCGCCGATCGCGCCGCACGGGAGCCCGCCGCCGAGCGCCTTCGCCAGACACACGATGTCGGGCACGACGTCGAAGGCCTCCACGGCCCCGCCCCACGCGACCGTGAACCCGGTCTTCACCTCGTCGAAGGCGAGGAGCGCCCCGTTCGCGTGACAGATCTCCCTGAGCCGCGCGAGGTAGCCCGGATCCGGCAGGACCACGCCGCAGTTCGTCATCACGGGCTCCACGATCATCCCGGCGATCCGCCCGTCGTGCTCTGCGAAGGCCTTCGCCGAGGCGTCGGCGTCGTTGAAGGGCACCACGACGACCTGCTCGGCAACACCCTCGGGCATCCCCAGCGTCTGCGGGACCGGTACTGGATGGTCCCGCGGGCCGGCCTTGTCCCTCGGCGGGAAGACGCTGACCATCAACGAGTCGTGGTGGCCGTGGTACGACCCCTCGATCTTCATGATCAGGTTCCGACCCGTGAGCGCACGCATGATCCGGACCGCGTCGAGCGTCGACTCGGTCCCCGAGTTGCCGAAGCGCCAGTACGGGAGCCGGTACCTCGCCTCGAGCTCCTCCGCGACGACGAGCGCGTCCTCGGTCGGCTGGGCGAAGTGCGTCCCGAGCTCGACGCGACGGTGGACGGCCTCGACGATCTTCGGGTGCGCATGACCCATCACCATGACGCCGTAGCCGTTGTGGTAGTCGACGTACTCGTTCCCATCGATGTCCCACACGTGGGACCCCCGACCGCGCGCGACGTAGATCGGATGCGGCGGCCACGTCTGCCACGACGACGACACGCCGCCCGGCAGGTGGGTCTTCGCCTCCTCGCGGTACGCGAGGCTCCGAACGTGCTTCTCGTCGAGCGCCGCGATCTCACGCTTCGTCAGCTCCTCGACGAGCGCGAGGTCGATCTCGACGACGTCGGTCCCGGTGCTCACGGGAGCGCATGCCCCAGGAGGTCGTCCAGGATCAGCGGGAACGAGCCGACCGCGATCGAGAGATGGCCCTGATCCTCGAGCAGGTGGGGACGCGCGTTCGGAACGTGGGACGCCATCCACTCGCCGTGCGCGAACGGGACCATCTTGTCCAGCCTGCCCTGCCAGAGCGCTACGGGGACCTCGATCGCATCGAGCGAGAAGCCCCAGTCATGCAGGAAGGCCATGTCGTCGTCGAACCATCCCCAGACGCCCTTCATGACCGCGCGCTTCATGGATGCGATCAGCGTGGTCGCGTACTCGCCGCTGATCGCCGCGCGGTCGACGTCGGGCAACAGTCCTTCCCCGAGCGCCTTGATCATCTCGTCCGGGTCGCTCACGGCGCCGAGCGGACCCGACTCCCGCACGAGGTACGTCTCGAGGGCCTCCGGTCCTTCGAGGGCCGCGCCGAACTCCTCGAGGTTCTCGGGACCCTGGCCCGCGAGCCAGTCGAGCCCCTCGGCGCCCCACGGGGCGGGGCAGGCGATCGCCGCACAGCCCCGAACCCGATCCGGGAGCAGAGCCGCACACGCGAGCGTGTGCGGCCCTCCACCGGACCCTCCCGACGTGAAGAATCGATCGGCGCCCAGGTGGTCGGCGATCGCCGCGACGTCGCGGACGCAGTCCGCGACGGCGCGGCCCCCCGCCCGCGTCGACTCGCCGTACCCCGGACGGCTGTAGGAAACCCAACGGAGCCCGCGCTCGGCGGCGGCTCGAACGAACGACGGCATCGGTACCCCGGCCCCTGGCGTCCCGTGGTGCGAGATGAGCGGCGTCCCGTCTTCGGGGCCGTCGACGTAGACGTTGACGACCCGGCCATCGGGCAGGGGAAGCTCCATCGGAGCGGCGATGTCGATCATCCGGTTAGTCTCGTGTGGAGCCGGCGTTGCCGCAAACGCGCTCACGAGGCCACGGCGGCCGCGAACTCCTCGAAGTTCGCCACGTAGCGTGCCGCGTCATCCTCGGTGTGGAAGACCGAGAGCGTCCACGTCTCCTGCGTGGTCCATGGGGACTTGAACACGCCGCGGTTCTGCTGGAACAGCCACGCGAGGTAGCTGATCCGCTCGTCGATGCCGACCGCGTCGCGGTATTCCCGGACCCGCTGCTTCGAATAGATCACGGATCCCTTCGCCCCGACGCCCGTCACGTAGCACGGGAGACGGTAGCGCTCTGCGACGGAGGTCAGCCCGTCCTTCATCGCCTTGTCGACCCGGTTGAACTGCTCGTAGACATCGGGCGTGAGCACTTCGGTGAGGGTCGTGCGCGTCGCCGCCATGGTGAGCGGGTTCCCGTTGAAGGTGCCGGCCATGTCGTACTCGGCCTCGATGACGGGCCTGAAGAGGTAGGCGCCGTGCTCGTGGCAGAGCTCCTTGAGCCCCTCGAGATAGCCAGCCTCCGGGAGGATCACGCCGCAGTTCATCATGGCCGGTTCGACGATCATGCCGGCGATCTTCCCCGGGTTCTCCTCGAACGCGCGACGCGCCTCGACCAGGTCGTTAAACGGCACGACGCGCACGAGATCGGCGAAGGCCTGCGGGATGCCCATCGCCTGCGGGACGGTGATCGGGTGCTCGCGCGGCCCGATCTGCGAGCGGTCGGGACCGACGCTGAACATGATCGAGTCGTGGTGCCCGTGATAGCTCCCCTCGATCTTGATGAGCATGTCGCGGCCCGTGTTCGCCCGCATCAGGCGGATAGCCTCGAGCGTCGTTTCGGTTCCGGAGTTCGCGAAGCGCCAGAGCGGCAGTTTGAAGCGATCCGCGAGGTTCTCCCCGATCACGCCCAGGTCCTTCGTCGGCTGGGCGAAGTGCGTCCCGCCGTGAGCGGCTTTCTCGATCGCATCCACGATCAAGGGGTGTGCGTGCCCAACCACCATGGCGCCGTAGCCCAGATGGAAATCGATGTACTCGTTGCCGTCGATGTCGTAGATCCGATCCCCCCGTCCGTGATCGATGAAGATCGCGTGGGGTCGGGAATCCTGCCAGCTGGAGGCGACGCCGCCGGCGACGTAGCGCTCGGCGACCGTCCGGTAGGCGATGGACGCCTTGTGCTTCGGCTCGAGGGCTGCCTCCTCTTCGGCGATCAACCCGTCGATCCTGTCGAAGTCGAACTCGATCGATCGATCGGCAGCCATGCTGCCCGCCTCCTCGCGGGACGGCCATCCGGACCCCGTCCGGCCCGATTTGAACGGCCGTTCAATAACTAGCCTGATGGTGCCATACGCCGACGCGAGCCGCAACCTGGGCGGCGTTCGCGTTGGTATCGTGATGACGCTTCCCCGTCGCGCATGGTGGCCGTAGCTCAGCTGGTTAGAGCACCAGGTTGTGGTCCTGGGGGTCGCGGGTTCGAATCCCGTCGG
>VAXZ01000078.1 GCA_005885035.1 Actinomycetota bacterium | reverse complement strand
CGCCGGTCCCCACCCCCGCCGCCGCATCCACGACGTGCAGCACGACGTCGACGCCCGACACCGCGTCACCGACGAGCTCGTTCAGCCGCACGCCGAGAAGCGTCCTCGGCTTGTGGTACCCCGGCGTGTCGGTCAGCACGACCTGCGCACCCTCGGTCGACCAGATCGCGTGGATCCCGCGGCGGGTCGTCTGGGGCTTGTCCGAGACGATCGCGACCTTCTGCCCGACGAGCGCGTTCACGAGGGTGGACTTGCCCACGTTCGGCCTCCCGACCACGGCGACGACGCCGCTCCGGAAGGCGGTCATCGTCCCAGGTCGTTCGGGCCGAACGCGTTGCGATCCGGCGTTCGCCCGCGTCGATCATACGGCCTACGGCGTTGCGCTCGGCGCAGACCGACACGGGATAGCTCGCGTTCTCGATGTTCTGGCCCGTGAAGATCAGAGCGTTCGCGATGACCGCGGCGCCCACTGCGAAACCCGAGTACGGCGCGTACGCCCTATCCATCGCGGCTCGAGCTTCGCGAACCGCCTCGTCGATCAGCGCGTGCCCATCCATCGGGGTCGATGCTACCCCGCGACCTTTGACCCGGGGTGTGGCATCATCGGACACCCGGTTCCGAAGCTGATCCGGATCCAGATCGCTGGAGGTTGCCGGTTCGTGGTGCGATCGTTCGAGAGATTCAGTTCCCTTACAACCGTTGTACTGCTGGGCGCGTTGCTCTCGTTGAACCTGATGCCCTCGCCGAACCCGATGCCCTCGATCGGTCGAGCGCTGACCTCGACCTGCCACGGTCGCAGAGCGACGATCGTGGGAACCCCTGGGAACGATCTTCTGGTCGGCACACAAGGGCCGGATGTGATCGTCGGCCTCGGCGGCAACGACATCATCCTCGGCAAGGCCGGGAACGACCTGATCTGCGGCAACAAGGGGAACGACGAGCTGATCGGGTTCAGCGGCAACGACATCTTGCTCGGAGGCGCAGGTATCGATGGTGTGTTCGGGGTGACCGGTAGCGACGATCAGTTCGGAGGATGGGGCCGGGATCTGATGACCTCGGGCGGGGGTGATCTGGGGCGGGACCTCCTGGTCGGGGGACCCGGGAACGATGCGATGCTGAACGCCGGCCCGGGCAACGACAAGCTCACTGGTGGCCAGGGCGATGATGCGATGATCGCTGGATCCGGATCAGACCTGTCGCTCGGCGCGGGCGGGAACGACATCATCGACGGCGGGATGCGCGGTACCCGATGTGATGGGCTCCGGCCCACGATCCTCGGCACGCCTGGTCGGGATGTCCTGATCGGAACCCTTGGACCGGACGTGATCGCAGCCTTGGGCGGCAACGACGCGGTGTTCGGTCTCGGAGGCAACGACGTGATCTGCGGTGGGAAGGGACGAGACCTCCTGGACGGCGGGGACGGGAACGACAAAGCGATCGGCGGCGCGGGCGCGGACCTTCTCGAGGGCGGGCGCGGCTCGAACGTCATGCGCGGTGACTCGGGAGACGACGCGATCCACGGGGGCAACGGAGACGACGTCATCCGAGGCGGGCCGGGGAACGATGCGATCTATGGCGACGACGGGAACGACCTGATCTTCGGCGGCGCCGGGAACGACCTCGTCGGGGGCGGCTACCACTCAGACAGGATCTTGGGCGGTCCCGGGAACGACGTCCTGTTCGGGAACGAAGGGAAGGACTCCGTCGACGGGGCCCGAGGCTACGACGTCTGCCTCGACTGGGAAACGACCGTTGCCGGGTGCGAGTCCAGCCTCGCGGGGGCGACCTGAGACGTTCACTCACCCACGAGGCGGTTCTCTTCGTCGGCCTGCTGGGGAGCCCGCGTTATCAACACGGTCGCGACCCGGCGTCCATGGACCTCTTCGGCCTTGAACCGCAGGTCCTGGTACTCCGTTTCCTCGCCCGGTTCGGGGATCTTGCCGAACAGCTCCAGGACGAATCCCCCGACCGTGTCCCACTCCTCGTCCGGGAGCTGCGAATCCAGCAGCTCGTTCACGTCGTCGATCGAGGTCTTCCCGGACACGCGGTAGACGCCGTCACCGACCTCGACCATGTCGGGCACCTCGGTGTCGTACTCGTCGGTGATCTCCCCGACCAGCTCCTCCAACAGGTCCTCGAGTGAAACGATGCCGGTGACCGATCCGTACTCGTCGGTCACGATCGCCTGGTGGAACTTCTCCTGCTGCATCTCCCGCAACAGGTCCGCGACCTTCTTCGACTCGGGCACGAACCGCGCCGGCCGGCAGATGTCGCCGAGCGGCATGTCGTCGTCGCCCTGGTAGAGCGCCTTGAGGACGTCCTTCGCGAAGACGACCCCCACGACGTCGTCGAGGTCCTCACGGAACACCGGGATCCGCGAGTACCCGTGTTCGAGGACGAGCGCCTGCACGTCGCGCAGGGTCGCCGTGTCCTCCACCGCGATCACATCCGGCCGCGGCACCATCACCTCGCGGACGATCGTGTCGCCGAACTCGAAGATGGAGTGGATCAGCTCCTTCTCTCCCTCCTCGATCGCGCCCTCCTCCGATGCGACCTCGGCGGAGGCGCGGAGCTCCTGCTCTGTGATGAACGGACCTTGCGGCAGTCCCCTCCCCGGCATGATGACGTTCGCGAGCTTCACCAATCCGGTCGCGATAGGACCGACCAGGCGACCTAAACCGACGAGCATCGGGGCCAGGAGGAGCCCGACGCGATCGGTCTGTTGGATGGCGAACGTCTTGGGCGTCACGTCCGCGAAGACGAACAGCAGCAGCGTCATCGCGATCGTGGCGACGACCTCGCCGGCGCCACCGAAGTGGCGAACCGCGAGGGAGGTCGCGATCGTCGTGCCACCGATCGTGGAGAGCAGCGTGAGGAGCAACACGACGTTGAGATAAGGAGCCGGGTTGTCCGCGATCCTGGCGAGGGAGCTCGCGCCCCGCCGCTTGTCTTCCACGAGCCGATAGGCACGCACCCGGTTTGCCCTCGTGATCGCCACCTCCGACGCGCCGAGGACGCCGACCGCCGCGATCAGCAGGATGATCAAGACGACCTCGAACCAATCCGTCGAGGTCATGGCGCCTGCACCCCGCTGTACGCGGTCTGCCTGGCCCACATCTTCGCTCTCTCCGCGTCCTCCTCGTGGTCGTACCCGAGCAGATGCAAGACGCCGTGGACGACGAGCAGCCGGAGCTCCGCGCCGGGATCGTCGGGGTTGTTGCGGATGGCCACAGCCGGCGCGATCACCACGTCGCCGAGCACGCGGAGGCCGCGTTCGTCCTCGCCGTCCAACGGGAAGCTGAGCACGTCGGTCGGCCCCGGCTCGTCGAGGTACCGGACGTGCAACTCCTCCATCTCGGCGTCGTCGACGAAACTGAGCGACAGCTCCACCCCCCGAAGCCCCTCGGCGATCAGGGTCTCGCGGGCGAGGGCCGCCAACGCGTCGACGTCGACCGGCGCGGTCTGGCGGTCGCTGATCAGGACCGCGGGCACGGTGGGCGAGGTATGGCCGCCGGGACTCGGATCGTCGCTCATCGGGCTTCAGTCATCGGCCGCCAGCCGTTGCTGGCCGTAGCGGCCGTACGCCTCGACGATGTCCTGAACGATCTTGTGGCGAACGACGTCCTTGCCCCCCAGGTGGACGAACGAGATGCCCTCGATCCCTTCCAGGATCTCCTGGACTACCTGCAGACCCGAGAGCTGGCCGCTCGGGAGATCCACCTGGGTCGCGTCCCCGTTCACGACGGCTTTCGAACCGAAGCCCATCCGCGTGAGGAACATCTTCATCTGTTCGGGTGTCGTGTTCTGCGCTTCGTCCAGGATGATGAACGCGTCATTAAGCGTGCGGCCACGCATGAACGCCAAGGGCGCGACCTCCACGACCCCGCGCTCCATCAGCCGCGGCAGCGTGTCGGGACCGGTCATCTCGTAGAGCGCGTCGTAGAGCGGACGCATGTACGGGTCGATCTTCTCGTAGAGCGAGCCCGGCAGGAACCCGAGCCGCTCGCCGGCCTCGACCGCCGGCCGCGTGAGGATCAACCGCGAGACCTGACGCTCCTGCAGCGCTCGGACGGCGACCGCGACCGCGAGGTACGTCTTGCCCGTTCCGGCCGGTCCGATCGCGAAGGTCATGGTGGAGTGGCGGATCGCATCGACGTAGCGCTTCTGTCCGAAGGTCTTCGGCGCGATCTTCTTGCCGCGCGAGGACAGCAGGTTGTCTCCGAGCACCTCGCTCGGCCGCGGGAGCTCCTCCTCGCCGGGCTCGACGACGCCACCGGTGACCATCGCGATCGTCTGCCCGACCGAGTCCTCCGTGAGGTCGTGACCCCGCTCCAAGAGCTCGAGGAGTTCTTCGAAGATGCGGCCGACGCGCTCGGCCTCGTCGGGGGGCCCCGAGATGGTGATCTCGTTGCCTCGAACGAGGATGTCTGCGCCGAAGGCGCCTTCGATGAGCTTCAGGAAGGAATCGCGCTGGCCGAGCAGGGCGACCATCGATTGGTGACCCGGGACCAGGATCTTCATCTGTGTGGTGGCGGCTGCCACGTGTTCCGACATCCGGGGCGACGCCCCGTTCCCTCCTGCTCGAAGTGCGAAGGCCGTCCTTCGGACGGCCACATCTATGCTACTCGCTGTCAGCCCGGGGGCCAGCCCATCGGACGGCCGCCGAGGAGGTGGAAGTGCAGGTGGAAGACCGCCTGACCGGCGTCCGGGCCGACGTTGGACACGAATCGCCAGCCGCGCTCCTCGATGCCCTCCGTGCGCGCCAGATGCGCTGCCGCCTGGACGATGTCCGCGAGCAGCGGGCCGTGGCCGTCCCGGATGTGGGCCAGAGACTCGATGTGCTCCTTCGGGATCAGCAGGATGTGCGTTGGGGCCTGCGGGTTGACGTCGCGGAAGGCGACGACCCGATCGGACTCCCTGAGGATCTCCGCCGGGACCTCCCGCGCCGCGATCTTGCAGAACAGGCAGTTGGGGTCGCTCATCCGGGCGAGCCTACCCCGGCTCTCAGAACTCTGGGCGGCGGAGCTCCGCGACGACCGCGCCGTTGCGCGGTTCGCCGCGGAGCTCCGCCAGTCGCGCGAGGAGCTCGCGCTCCTCGCGCGACAACTCCCTGGGCGTCACCACGTGCAGCGTCACGAACAGGTCGCCCCTCCCCCGGCGGTTGAGGTTGGGAACACCCTTGCCCTTGAGCCGGACGATCGTGCCTGAATCGGTCCCGGGATCGATGCGCACGGTCTCGGTCCCGTCGATCCCTTGGATCTGCACGTCCCCACCGAGCGCCGCGTGCGGCACCGAGATATCCAGCACCGCGAACAGATCCTGCCCTCGCCGCTCGAACCGCTCGGCCGGCTCGACCTCCAGATGCACGAACAGGTCGCCCGCGGGCCCGCCGGAGACCCCGGCGTGCCCGCTCCCGGTAACGCGGAGCTCCATCCCGTCGGACACACCTGCCGGGATCTCGACCGCGACCGCCGACGGCTGGCGGATCCTGCCCTGTCCCATGCACTTCTCGCACGGGTCGGGGATCTCCTGGCCGGTCCCTCCGCAGGTCGCGCAGGGCGACGCCGTCATCAGGGTCCCGAAGACGCTCCGCCGCACGCTCTGGACCTCGCCGGCCCCTCCGCACGTCCGGCAGGCGATCGGCGCGGTTCCCGGTTCGGCCCCGTTGCCCAGACAACGGTCGCACACCACGAGGCGCTCCAGCTCGACGTCCCGGCGAACGCCGAAGGCCGCTTCCTGGAACGACAGCCCGATCCGGACCCCGACGTCCTCGCCGCGACGGGTGCGCGTGCGGGGCCCGCGACGCCGCGATCCGATCCCTCCGAAGCCGCCCTGTCCGAAGAACATCTCGAAGATGTCCGAGATGTCGGCGAACGGTTGGCCGGCCGGGCCACCCGCGCCGAACGCATCGTAACGGGCTCGCTTCTCTGGGTCCGAGAGGATCTCGTACGCGCCGGCGACTTCCTTGAAGCGCTCCTCGGAGCGCGGCTCGGCGTTCACGTCCGGGTGAAGCTCGCGCGCGAGGCGCCTGTACGCCTTCCGGATGTCCTCGTCGCTGGCATCGCGCTCGATGCCGAGGACCTCGTAGAGATCGCGCGCCGGAGCCATGCCCTACTGGTCGAGCTCCGTCGCGGCCTCCGACAGGCGCTCAGCGACCGCCCGGACCGACGCCATCGCCGACAGGTAGTCCATCCTCGTGGGTCCGACGATCCCGATCGTGCCCAGGTTGACGTCGCCCGCACGGAACGGGGCCGTGACGATCGAAGCCTCCCAGCCGCCCGTCGTCGGATGCTCTGCGCCGATCGTTACGCTCACGTCGTCGGCCGCGACGTCGTGCAGCACCTGGAGCATCTCCTGTTCGCGTTCGAGGGTCTCGAACAGGCGCCGGAGGGTCTCGCGACGCCAGGTCTGCGCCTCGTCGGCGAGGTTCGCGACACCGCCGACCATGACGTGGGTCGCGTGCTCTCCGCGCGTCGCGAGACGCAGCACATCGGCGACCATCAGCAGCAGGTCGTGCTCATCGGACGGGACCGTCGCCGCCAGCTCCAGGAGCTTCGCCTGAGAGCTGGAATAGGTCTTTCCCTGTAACGCGCGGAGCTTCCGCTCCGCCCCGTGGAACGCTTCCGTGCTCCAGTGTTCCGGACGATCCAGGATCTGCTTGTCGACCCGACCGTGCTGCCCGACCGCGAGCACCATCATGGTGGGACCCATGTCGATCAGCTCGAGCCGAACCAGCTGCTCCTCGGAGGCGCCCGGCGGGACGGCGACCCCCGCGTACTGGGTCAACCGGGACAGCAACATCACCGAGCCCTTGAGCACCTCCTCGAGGTCGAGGATCGCTTCGGCGAAGTGCGAGGCGATCGCCCTTCGCTGAACGTCTTTCAGCCGGCCGCGCGCCGGCAACGTGTCGACGTAGTGCCGGTATCCCGCGTCTGTCGGGATCCTCCCGGCCGACGTATGCGGGTGGCTCAGGAACCCGAGCTCCTCGAGCGCGGCCATCTCGTTACGGATCGTGGCGCTCGACACGCCCAGGCCGGCGCGCTCGGCGATCGTCTCCGAGCCGACCGGCTCACCCGTTCGAACGTACTCCTCGACGATGGTGTGCAAGACGGCGGCCTTGCGCTGCCCGAGCTCGCCATGCTCCGCCATGCTCCGATGATAGCTGGCACTCTCGTCCCCAGAGTGCTAAGAAGCGCTTTTCGGCTCCCTAGCAAGGGATGTTGGGATCGGACAGGGCCTGCGCCATCGCGGCCGCGGCCGCCGAGTCGTCGCCGCCCTGGGTCTGCAGCGCGTCCCGGTAGCCGATGACCGCCCGCCGGAGCTTCCGGATGGCGTCCGCAGCCTGCGGGTTGCCGGCCGCTTCGATCGCATCGGCGTCGGCTGCGAGCTCGGTAGCGACGCGCGTGAACGCGTCGACGCGAGGGGTCTGGAGATCGCGGAGGTGCAGGCACATCGCGGCGACCGGATCGAGGGTCGTGCTCGGGCTCTGCGCGCCCGTGGGCTCCCCGCCCCTGGTGAGGAGGAACGATCCCACCACGATGGCGGCGATCCCGACCAGCGCGATGATGCCGAGCCGGAGCCGCCGCCTCCGTAGCGCGGCGATGCTTGCGGTTGCCGCCATCGCCGTGGGGGTCGCGAACGGCGCCGTCGGCGCCAGATGGGCTGGGGCGCCATGCCGATGCCCGCAGTTCGGACAGGTCCACGACGTGGTCCCGGGGGGCATGTGGAACCGCTGGCCGCAGTTCTCGCACGTCGCGAACACCCATCGCGCGCCGCAGCGCACGCACGTGTAGCCCTCGACGCCGGCTTCGATCGTCTGACGCGTCTCGCACCGCGGGCAGGTGACCTCCGGCATGGCCGCTCACGATACCCGAGCGCATCGGCGTCCCCGAGGCAACCTCGCCCCGCGCTCGAGCGTCCTAGGCTCGGTCGAGGGGAGACGGTGGACGAGGTCGAGCTCCGGGAGTTCTTGCGCGAGCGGTACCCGCGCCTGGTCGGCGCGGTCGCGCTCGTGATAGGCGACGCGGCCGCGGCCGAGGACGCCGTCCAGGAGGCGATCGTGCGGGCGTGGGAGCGGACCGAACGCGGTGAGCAGATCGTCGCGCTCGACCGGTGGGTCGCGGCCGTGGCGATGAACCTTTCCCGGAGCCGCTTGCGACGCCTCCGAGTGGAGCGGCTCGCTCACCCCAAGCTGGTCGCCACGCTCCCCGTCCAGCCCAGCGGGGATCGGATCGACGTCGCCCGTGCGCTGGCCGATCTTCCCCGCCGCCAGCGTGAGGTGGCCGTCCTCCGCTACCTCCTCGATCTCAGCACCGAGGAGATCGCGGAACAGATGCGCACGAGCGAGGGCACGGTGAAGAGCCAGCTCTTCAAGGCCCGCGCGCACCTGGCGGACGCGCTCTCACTCGTTGAGGACACCGATGAGGAGAACAGCCATGCCGAGCATCGATGACCAACTCAGAACCCGGATGCGGGAGGCGGCGCCGCGGGCCGCCGGCGCCGGCGACCTCGTCGAACGCCTCGGCGTTCGCAAGCGTAGGCGAGCCAGCCTCCGGAGGATCGGCTCGATCGGGCTCGTCACCATCGTCCTGCTCGCAACGGCGGGCACCTATCTCGCCCTCGGCCGGGCCTTCCGCACCACTCCCATCCCAGCGATCTCCCCAACTCAACCGGTCGAGAACCTCGGCCTCGACTTCGCCATCTGTCGCGTGATGTCGATGCCGATAGCGGATGCGGGCGCCCCCGGGAACGCGTACGTCTTCACCCGCGCGACCAGTGGCTGCCCCCAGCCGGGCGAAGGGACTCGGTTCGTCGCCGCTGATCTGAACGGCGATGGCGTCGTGGAGACTCCGCCCGTCAAGCTCGATGGGTGCTTCCCGCCTGTGGGATGCGAGGAGTTCGCCGCGCCGGATGTGAACGGCGACGGCACCACGGAGATCGCGGTGTCGAACGCAGGAGCGGACGGCTACGGCGTGTGGCTGTTCGCGGTGACATCGTCGCCGCCGGCGGTCGAACCCATCACCGTGATCGACCCGCAAGGTCTCGGCAACGTCCAGGCCGGACCGCTTCAGTTCGGATGGGCGGATGTCGTCGGGCATGCCGAAGGCGCGCGATGCGAGTCGTCGCCCAGCGGGACGACGCTGACGATCTTCGGCTACGACAAGTTCGATCCCAGGACAGAGGTGCGAACCACAACGCTTCGCATCGACGGCGCGACCGCGACGGTGATCGCCGCCTCGAACGATCGGATGCCGCTCGCGGAGGCCCCGGTTCCAGGGAACGAGATCTGTGGAGCTCCGCTTCAAGGGTCTGCGGCAAACTTCCCCGACGCCAGCGCGAAGTAGACGGACCGCGTCGGCGGGTTCAGGAGCGACCCGAAGCCAAGCCGCGACCGTCGACCTACGATTCGGGGACAACGGATCGGTCCGTTGGTGCGTCTCAGGTCGGAGTCAGTACGTGCTCGACGACACGACGATCCGGGAGTTCCTGCGTGACGACTACCCGCGGCTCGTGAACGCCGTGGCGCTGCTGACCGGCGACCTACCGGCTGCAGAGGATGCCGTCCAGGAGGCGCTCGTGCGCGCATGGATCCGGAGCGATCGCGGAGACGTCATCGACTCCCTCCCGGCAAGCGAGCGACGACCTCCGCAACGTCGACCGCGTGGATGTCCAACGGGCGCTCGCCGGGTTGCCGCGGCGTCAACGACAGATCGCGGTCCTGCGTTACTTCCTCCAGATGGACACGCGCGAGGTCGCCGACGCGCTCGGGGTGAGCGAGGGGACGGTCAAGAACTCGCTGTCGAAGGCGAGAGACGCCCTCGCGGCCCACCTGCAGATCGACGAGCAGGAGGAGAACGATGTCGAAGCTTGACGAGGAACTCACGGAGCGGTTCGGGAAGGCGGAGAGACCGCTTCCGGTCGATCCGCAACTCTTCGCCGGACTGCTGAAGAAGCGGGCTCGGCGCGAGCGGATGAACCGTGCGAGCACTGTCGGTCTCGTCCTCGTCATCGGCCTGGCAGGAGCGATGGCCTACGCCCTCGCGGAACGCGGTGGCTCCGTGCAGCCCGGATCGACGGCGACGGTCTCGCCTGCCTTTCCTTCTCAGGCGGCGGTCGCGGCGACGATCCCCGGCGTCCCGTTCCCGGCCTGTCACCCGACGAGCCTCACCTATTTTTCTCCGTATTCCGCTGCTGGATCCATCTACCTCTTCGGCCGCGGCACGGCGGAGGGCCCCTGCCCGGAGCTCAACGGTCGGAACGCATATCTCGGCCTCAACGTAGGCGATCTCGGCCCCGAACCGAAGCCACAGATCTTCGGTCCCATCGACTGCTTCACGGGATGCCGGATCTTCGGAGCGCCGGACATCGACGGAGACGGACGACCTGAGCTCGCGGTCGTGGTCGTTGACGGCACGGGCGCTGACTCGATCGAGCTCTATCGGATCGAGCCGCATGCCGATCCGCCGTTCACCCAGATCACGTACCTCGCCAACGGGAAGCGCACACCCCTCTCCTTCGATTGGGGTGACGCGGGCACGTACCGCTCAGGCGCCTACTGCTTCACTTCGGGACCGGCGGGGAGCGGGCCCCGAGACGAGCTCGTCACCTGGTACGCGGATCGGTCGCCCGGAGCCTGGCACCTCGTCCAACGGTTCATGCGGATCGACGGCGCTACGGTCCAACTCGATCATGTCGAGCGATCATCCGCCGTCGGCGCAGCGGGCTTGCTGCCAGATGGAGGTGGGACGGACTTCTGCGGGGCGCCCGTCACACCCTGATCGAGATCGCTACCCAGAGGTCAGACCGAGCACCAGCTCGTTCAACAGCAACATCCCGCGTTCGGTCGGGACCAGCTGCCCGCAGTCGTCGACGAGCAGACCGCTCTGCACGTACGGTTCGTACCGCCCCGCATCGAACCACGACGCCGGCACGCCCTGGAGGATGCGGAGCTTCAGGAAGACCTCCTCGAGATATGCGTCGGAGGGATCGAGCGATTCCGAGCCGCCGAAGGGGAGCTCGCCGGACTCGACCTTTTCCATGTACGCCTCGGGCGGGCGCACGTTCCACCAGCGGACGTCCTCGCGGTACCCATGAGCGCCGGCGCCCAGGCCGACGTACGGCCTGCGCTCCCAGTAGCCGAGGTTGTGCACGCACTCGAAGCCCGGGCGGGCCCAGTTCGAGATCTCGTAATGACCGTAGCCGGCGTCGCCGAGGACCTCGCACGCCATCAGGAACATGTCGGCCTGCAGATCGGGGTCGGGTCCTGGCACCTCGCCGGCCGCGACCTGCCGTCCGAGCGCTGTCGCCGGCTCGATCGTGAGCGCGTACGCCGAGACGTGCTCAGGACCAAGGGCCAGCGTTTCGTCGAGGGTTCGTCGCCAGGACCCAAGAGACTCTCCGTTCGCGCCGTAGATCAGGTCGAGGCTCAGGTTGCGGAACCCCGCCCGCCGCGCAGCGACAACCGCGGCGCGGACGGACGGGGGCTGGTGGATCCGTTCCAGCGACCGGAGGACCGCGGGATCGAAGGACTGCGCCCCGATCGACAACCGCGCGAACCCCGCCTCGAGCAGCCCGGTCAACGTCGCTTCGGTCACGGTGTCCGGATTCGCCTCGGTCGTGACCTCGGCGTCGGGCGTCATCTCGAAGCGGTCGCGCAGCTGCGCCAGGAGCGCGCGCAGGTCCGCCGGCTCCATCGTCGTTGGGGTCCCACCCCCAAGGAACACGCTCACGAATTCGGTCCCCGCCCAGCCAGGCGCGGCCAGCTCCGCCTCGCGGAACAGCGCCGCGAGGTACCGCGGTTTCAGCCCATCCAGCCCGGCGTAGGCGTTGAAGTCGCAGTAGCCGCATCGCGTGAGACAGAACGGGATGTGGACGTAGATCCCGGCAGGCGCGCTCACTTCTTCTTCGCCCCTTCGTCGACCCGGAGCGCGGCGATGAACGCGTCCTGCGGGACGTCCACCTTGCCGACGCGCCGCATGCGCTCCTTGCCCTTCTTCTGGGTCTCGAGGAGCTTCCGCTTGCGCGTGATGTCGCCGCCGTAGCACTTCGCGAGGACGTCCTTGCGCTTGGCCTTCACGGTCTCGCGCGCGATCACCTTCGAGCCGATCGACGCCTGGATCGCCACGTCGAAGAGCTGCCGCGGGATCAGTTCCTTCAGCCGCTCCGTCATCCTCTTGCCGTACTCGTACGCCTTGTCGCGGTGCACGACCGAGCTGAACGCGTCCACGGGCTCGCCGTGGAGCAAGATATCCACCCGCACGAGCTTGGCCTCGTGCAAACCCCAGGGCTCGTAATCGAGGCTCGCGAAGCCTCGGGTCTTCGACTTCAGCTGGTCGAAGAAGTCGAACACGACCTCCGCGAGCGGCAAAAGGTAGTGCACCTCCACGCGCTCCGGCGTGAGGTACTCCATATCCACCATCTCGCCGCGGCGAGCCTGACAGACCTCGAAGATCGCGCCCAGGTAGGCGGCGGGCGTGATGATCGTCGCATAGATGACGGGCTCCTCGACGCGGTCGTAGTCACCGCCCGGCGGCATCTCGGCCGGGTTGTGCACGACGATCTCGTCCGCGCCGCGGAAGACGTAGAACTCCACGTTTGGCGCGGTCGAGATCAGCTCCAGGTCGAACTCGCGCTCCAGGCGTTCGCGGACGATGTCCATGTGCAACAGGCCGAGGAACCCGACGCGGAACCCGAACCCGAGCGCCTGGGACGTCTCGGGCTCGTAGACCAGCGCCGAGTCGGAGAGCTTCAGCCGATCGAGCGCTTCGCGCAGCGCCGGATAGTCGCTCCCGTCGGCCGGGTACAGCCCCGACCAGACCATCGGCTTGGGTTCGCGGTAGCCGGGGAGCGGCTCGGCGGCGCCCAGCTTGCCCGAGAGGGTGATCGTGTCGCCCACCTTCGCCTGGTGAACGTCCTTGAGGCCGGTGACGAGGTACCCCACCTCGCCGGGGCCGAGCGCGTCGACCGGCGTCGCTTCCGGCGCCATGACGCCGGTCTCCTCCGCCTCCGACGTGATGTGGGTCGCGAACATCTTGATCGTCGCGTTGGAGGGAAGCGTCCCCTGCTTCACGCGGATGTACGTGATGACGCCGCGATACGTGTCGAACTCGGAGTCGAAGATCAACGCTTGCACCGGGGCGCGCAGGTCGCCCTCCGGATGCGGCACTCGATCGATCACGGCCTTCAGGACGTCACCGACGCCTTCGCCGGTCTTCGCCGAGATGTGGAGGATCTCGGCCGGATCGGTCCCGAGCAGCTTCGCGAGCTCCTCGGCACGCTTCGCGGGTTCGGCCGCCGGCAGGTCGATCTTGTTGATCACCGGGACGATCGTGAGACCGGCATCACGCGCGAGGTGGTAGTTGGCGAGGGTCTGCGCCTCGAGCCCCTGCGCGGCGTCGACCAACAGGATCGCTCCTTCGCACGCCGCCAGGCTCCGGGAGACCTCGTACGTGAAATCGACGTGTCCGGGGGTGTCGATCAGGTTGAGCTCGTAGCCCTCGTGGAACAGGCGGACCGCCTGGGCCTTGATCGTGATGCCCCGCTCGCGCTCCAGGTCCATCCGATCGAGGTACTGCGCCCGCATCGCGCGGTGATCGACGGTATGGGTGAGCTCGAGCATCCGATCGGCCAACGTGGATTTCCCATGGTCGATGTGCGCCACGATGCAGAAGTTGCGGATACGGGAGATCTCGGTCGACACGGCGCACCAATGGTACGGGTGAGGACGGCGCGTATCCGAGCCGGCCGTTGTCAGCCGTCCTACCCCTGTCGACCTGCACCGAGAGGGCCACTGGTAAACTTCGTAGCTCTTATGGCCAACATCAAGTCACAGATCAAGCGCAACCGGCAGAACGGCAAGCGCCACGACCGCAACACGACGGTCAGGAGCGCGCTCAAGACCTCGACCAAGAAGGTCCTCGCGGCCGTCGGCGAGGGCGATGCGGAGGCCGCGATCGCGCGTCAGCGCCAGGCGGCCCGAGCTCTGGACAAGGCGGCCAGCAAAGGCGTCCTGCACAAGCGGACGGCGGCTCGGAAGAAGAGCCGACTGGCGAAGGCCGTCAACAGGACCTCGGCCGCATAGCGGTCTCCATCCGTCAGCTCCTCCCCGCGTTCTCACGCAGCGATCGCGGTCACCAGCGCGGGCATCACGACGTCGCCGGTCGCCCCGGACTTGAGCGCCCTGTCGGCATCCGTGACCTGCCGGTGGATCGCGACCAGCTCCTCCAGCGAGAAGTTCCCGGCCTGCTGTCGGTAGCGTCGCGCTTGCCAGTCGAATCGGAGGCCGGCAGCCTTGGCCACCTGGGACGGCGACAGGCGATCGGAGACCGACCGGACCCGGATCAGATCGCGGAGGCGCGATGCGATCCCGCCGAGCACCATGAGCGCCTCGTCCCCGCCCTCTTCGATGGAGCGGAGCGCTCGGATCGCACCCGGCAGGTCCTTGCCGAACGCCTTGTCGCACAGATCCCAGGTCTTCTGCTCACCGAGACCGCGGAACTGGCGGTGGATCTCCGCCGGGCCGATCCGCTGCGCCGGGAAGGCGTCCGCGAGCTGCTGCATGGCTCCGAGGAGCTGCGCGGCCGAGGGCCCGATCGTCTCGACGAGTTCGCGCGCGGCTGGCGCCGTCAGATCCACCCCTGCCCGGCCGGCCCGTTGCATGAGCCAAGGTTCGAAGTCCTTCCGTTGGAGCTGAACCTGCGTGATGACGCCGACGGGCTCGATCAGCTTGAGGAGCGCAGCCGGAGGCTTGCCGCGCTCCGCGACCGTGCAGCACAAGACGAGGGGCGCGTCCGGATCGGGTGAGCCGACGTACCCGCCGAGCTCGCGCATCGCTTCCTTCGGGAGCGCGCGGACGTCGGTCACGATGAGCGCGCGCGCCTCACCGAACAGCGACGGCGTGGCCAGATCCTGGAGCTCGCTCCCCCGCCAGTCGTTCGCGTCGACCTCGGAGGCCCTGCGTTCGCCGACCAGCTCCAACGCCGTCTCCCGGAGCAGGTAGGGATCCTCACCCCACAGGAGGGTGACGGCAGGAGGGGTGGCCATGCTCGGACGCTACCACCGGCCCCTGACCGGTGAAGGTGATCGTGATGGTGCCGTGTTGGTGCGTCCGTCAGATCTGCGCGCCCACCCGATCGAGCTCGCCCAGCGCGTTGGGATCCGGGTGACCGTAGGGATCCGGCCGGCCGAAAACGGCGTATCACCACCGCCTCCGCGAGACGTCGGGCCCGTTCGCCATGGCCTCAGTTACGTTTCAAAGAGACCTTATCTGCCCCCCGGCGCAGGGCTGCGGTTCGACGATCCGGAGCACGTCTAGTTGAAGGTTCGGAACGCCACCCGCAGCGCCTGCACGAAGAGGCCGAGGGACAGAGCGAACCCTACGAGGAACGACCGCCACGGGCTGCGGTGTTGCCGAAACCGCATGCTGACAGCCACGAGGGTGACCGCGATGGCAAGGCCGAGCAGCAGGTCGATGACGTCGAGTTCGTTCGGTTTGGGGCGAGTAGCGGCGTTGTAGATCGACCACACGCCGAGCAGCACGCCACTGACCATCGCCAACCAACGGATGACATCTGCCGCCTTCCGTCTTGGACCTGTCGTGGCTCCCCAAGGGACCTCGAGGCCCCGCTGGCCCCGATCCGCGCCGCAGCCGCAAGCCTGACACCAGCAGAGTGGCCGCGATGACGCCACCGATGAACAACACGATGGCGGTGAAGGCGGCGGAACCGACCGAGAGGGAGGCGACGCTGTAGTAGAGCCAGGGCGGATCGTAGTCCCGAGGCAGTGAGTAGATCGACACGTGCCGGGGCGCGTGACAGATCATGATGCTCAGATACGGCACCCTCTGGGTCCGCCGCACCGCTCCATCCACGTAGACCTCGACCGTCCGGCGTCGTCCGTGGTCTACCCTCGGATCAGCTGATCGACGTCGAAGACCGACGGCAAGAGGAAGTACCCGACGATCACGAGCGCGATCAGACAGACGGCAACGACCACACGAGTGAATCGATCGCCGGGCCAGACAGCCGCCCCAACGACCGCCGCCGAGCTGAGGCCGACCGGAAGCCAGAGCGTCGGAAACTGCACGTCGCCGAGCACGAAGTAACCCTGGCACGTCGAATCTCGATCGGGATAGTCGTCGCACGCGATCGCCACGAGGACTTCATGCTCACGTTGAGCTCGGCTGGGTTGCGCGAGGCCGTTGGCATGCACCGGAGCCGGTCGTCGACGCGCCTCGCCGTCCCGGCGTTCCCTGACTCGTACGGTCCAAGGTACATTCGCGAACGCTCGCACAACCAAGCGTCGATCGCAGCCAGCAACGCACAGTCAGGAGGTCGAGCTATGAGTGAGCTTTGGGGTATCGCTCGGTTCAAGTTCCACGAGGGCAAGCTCGAGGAGTTCAAGCGCCTGTCCGCTGAAGCCATGGAGATCGTGCGGACTAAGGACACGGGCACTCTGCGATACGACGTCTACCTCAATGACGATCAGTCCGAGTGCGTCGTCCTGGAGCGGTACAGGGACTCCGAGGCGGCCATCGAGCATGCTTCGAACCTTGGCGACCTCTTCGGGGCAGTCCTTGCCACGGTCACCGTCGTACACGGCGAACTCCTCGGCGAGCCGAGCGCAGAGCTGAGAGAGAAGTTGGCCGGTAGCGAGGTCCCGGTTCTCTTCACACCTTTCCTGTCGATGTAGCCCCTGCTTGCCGAGG
>VAXZ01000113.1 GCA_005885035.1 Actinomycetota bacterium | reverse complement strand
GGGAACGAACGAACCGTGAAGCGGCTCGCGCAACGCTTGGGGCTGCCGCTCGACCCCGTGATCCTGCGATGGTCCAGCCCAGACGGGCTCCCTCCAGCCGCGTAACGCGACAGAGGGTTACCGAGATCGAGAGGAGGGGCTTCAACATGATGATCGGGGAGGAGCGTCGAACCGTGTACATCGAGCCGATCGAGACGCCGACGGACGAGCCGCCGCGCCCCGATCAACCCGTCGGTGCCCCGGACAGGGACACTGAGCCCGTCCCGGCCTGACGTCGACGTGGACGTCTCGACCGTGCTGGCACCCGATGGGATCGAGCCGCTCGTCGGCTACCGGGCGTGGCGATTCGCGCTCGATCGCCAGGGCGTATCCCTGTATTCGCTCGGGGGACCTGGCTGCTTCGGCAGTTCATGGGACGTCGCCGTGTTCGGTTGGGCTACCGCTGCGTGTCGGGTGGACAGACGCAGGCGGCTTCGGCCCGTGAGCGATCACGCCTGTGACGGAACGTCGGGTTGCCTGGTTTGTGGTCCAGCGCATCGTGCACCCCAAGAAGGGTGTTCGTGCGGCTTCTATGCGATGAAGGAGCTGGAACCCTTGACGCTCTTCCCGCACCGCGAAGGGGATCTCGTCATCGGGCGGGTCGATCTGGCCGGGAAGGTGATCGAGCATGACTTCGGATACCGTGCCGAGCGCGCACGGATCGCCGAGCTGATCCCGGTCACCGGCGCGGAGAGAGCGGCCCTCCGTGTCGCGAACCGCCTCGGCCTCCGGCTGGGAGCGCCTCCTCGTCCGGGCAAGATGTCGTGACGAGCGATCACGGCTTCGTGGTCGGCCCGGGTGATGGACGGTTATTCGATCGGATCGCCGAGCGGTTCTCCGTGCAGCTGGCCGGGCCGGTGCCCGAGGGCTACCTGTGAGCGACGCCGTGTCGATCCCGGAGCTGATCGCCGGGTTGGCCGGGCCGTGGCAGCCGGTCGACGTCGTGCAAGCGAACGACGCGGTCGTGCGGCTCGCGCGATTCGAGGGCGCGTTCCCGTGGCACCACCACGACGAGGACGAGCTGTTCCTGTGCTGGGACGGGTCGTTCCGGGTCGAGATGGAGGTCGCGAGCCCGTCACGCTGGGCGTCGGCGATCTGTTCGTGGTGCCACGAGGGGTCGAGCACCGGCCGGTGGCGGAGGAACGCGCGCACGGGCTGATGCTGGAACGACCGCAGACGAAGCAGTACGGCAACGACTAGGTTCGGGATATGCCCGAGCGGCGGATCATCGTCGACCACGTGCTGTTCGTCGTCGAAGACCTTGACGCGAGCCGGCGGCTCTATACGGCGGCCCTGGCTCCGCTTGGATACCTGGAACTTTTCGTTCAGGAAGACTGTGTCAGCTACGGGGCCGAGGACCTGGACGACTTCACGATCTGCCAAGGGGAGTCCGTGACCACGGCGGCTCATGTTGCGTTCTCCGCCGAAGGTCGGGAGGAGGTAGACGCGTTCTTCGAGGCCGCGGTCGCGAACGGTGCCACGATCCGGGGCGAGCCCGGCGTGTGGACGCAGTACTCCAAGCGGTACTACGCCGCATTCGTGAACGACTTGCATAAGAACAACGTGGAGGCCGTATGGCACGCGCCGGCCGCCGTCGATGACGCGCCTCGTCGGCCCGGCGTGCCATAACGCGGGGGTCCGGGGGTTCACGCAAACAGTTCCAAATAGTGGAACCTGGTTCCAGTATCTGGAACAAGCGGTGCGAGCCCAGTAAGGTCCCTTCGCCCCGTCTCAGTCGATCGGGAGGCCGCGCACCCGCAGATAGTGGTGCCAGAGGATCCGTGCCGCGACCCCCCGGTACGGCCTCCAGCGCTCCGCCATCTCGCCGAGTTGCGCGAACGTGGGACGCTGCGGCAGATCCGCAACCTCCATCGCAGCGGTCGCGAGCGCTTGGTCCCCGTGGGGCCAGACATCGGGACGCAACAGGCACATCGTCAGGTAGACATCGGCGGTCCATCGCCCGATGCCGTGGAGCCGCAGGAGCTCGGCGCGGACGGCATCGTCGGGGAGGCTCGCGAGGGCATCCAGGTCGAAGCCGTCCATGAGCGCCATCGCGAGCTCGCGCGCGTAGCCCGCCTTCTGCCGGCTGAAGCCGATCGCCCGGAGCTGGTCATCGTCCAGCCACACCACTCGCGTCGGGGTCGGTTTGCCGATCGCGTCGACGAGCCGATCGAACGCAGCCTGCGCCGACGCGAGAGAGACCTGCTGCTCCAGGATGAGATGAACAAGGGTCGCGAAGCTCGGGTGCCGTGCCCACAACGGCGGCGGCCCGAACCGCTCGACCGAGGCGCCAAGCAGGGGGTCGGCCGCGGCGAGTTGCCGCGTCGCGCTCCAGAGGGTCCGTGGCGTGAGGCTCTTCATCAGAAGTCGCGACGTCCCTCGAAGTGCTCGGCCACCTCGGGCCTCGTCAGCTGATAGAGCGCGATCCCGTGCCCTCCCGAGGTCGTGAACGAGCAGCACGGGCCGTGCGGGATCTCGAAGGTCCGGAACGGACTCCATCCACGCGATCGGAGCTCGTTCATCGTTGTCGGGAGATCGTCGACGCGGAACACGGCGATGGGGCGTTCGCCCTCCAGATGGTCGGCAAGCAGGATGAGCGGCGCGCCCTCGGCCAGCTCGACCGCCGCTACGCGTGTCCCCATGCCGTCGATCGCGAAGCGAACGCGAGCACCGAGCATGTCTTCGAAGACGACGAGGTCGGCGGCGACGTCGCGACTCGGCGTGTACAGGAAGTCCAGGGAAAGGAAGAGCGGTTCGGACATGAAAAGTGCCCCCACCGGATAGTTCCGGACGAACTAACCTTGCGGCCAGTCCGGGACCCCGGGGTATCGGCTAGCGTCCCTTGCCTTCCCCCGTCCCCGGTTCCATCCGATGAGGACAGCCGGAACCCTACGGTCGCCGGATACGAGGCGTCAAGCGGGACGGGCGTTCTTGTCACACTTCTTGGTGCAGCGGTCCGCGCGACCTGGGAGATCGATATCTGGACGCGGCCGGTGTGATCGACGTGTTGCTCCTCGCGCACGCGGCCACCGTGAGCGCAGCCACGAGGGCGAGGGGAATCATGCGAAGCATCCGTTTCTCCTTCCGGGTTCTGCCAAAAGGTAGGGGCGAACGGTTCGGCTTGGACGTGCCGTCGAGAGTGGCGACCTTCCTTACACTCGCCGCGTGCTTGCCTGCTCGACGTGTGGGACGGACAACCCCGACGTGGCGAGGTTCTGCATGGCCTGCGGGGCGTCCCTCGAACCAACACCCACCGAGGAGCGGCGGGTCATCTCCATCTTGTTCGCAGACCTCGTGGGCTTCACGGAACGGTCGGACGCGGCGGACCCCGAGGACGTCCGCCGGACGCTGATCCCGTTCCATACGGCGGCGAAGGCCGCCATCGAACGGTTCGGCGGAACGCTCGACAAGTTCATCGGCGACGCCGCGATGGGTGTATTCGGCGCCCCGGTCGCACACGAGGACGATCCCGAGCGAGCGGTGCGTGCGGCGATGGATCTCTTGGCCACGGTCGCGGCGGGATCCGTACGTGTCGCCGTGAACACCGGCGACGCGGTCGTGACTCCCGGTCGTGGGCCGCAGGTCGGGGAGGCCGTCGCTGGCGACGTGCAAGGGCAAGGCCGCGCCGATCGCCGTCTGGCGCGTGCTCGGCGAACGAGGGGAACGGGAGGACAGCCCGGAGCCGACGCGGCTCGTCGGTCGGAGCCGGGAGCTCGCGCTCCTGCGGGAGCTCTTCGATCGCACGGTATCCGAGCGAACCGAGGCGTCCCTGACCGTGGTTTCCCCACCAGGCATCGGGAAGACTCGGCTCCTCCAGGAGTTTCGGCGGAGGCTTGTGGGGGTGACCTGGCTCCAAGGGGCATGCGTGCCCTACGGAGAGGACGTGACCTTCCGAGCGCTCGCGGACCTTGTGCGCGCAGCCACGGGCATCCGGCGCGGCCCGGACGCGCCCTCGGCACGCGGCCGGCTCCGCGCGCTCGTGGAGCGCGCTGAGCCGTCCATCCCCGAGCGCGCGTGGCTGCTCGCCCGATTGGAACCGCTGCTCGGTCTCGAGCCCGATGCGGGCGACGGGGATCCTGCGTCGATCCCTGCGGCCGAAACCGCCGCCGCGTGCGCAAGGCTCCTTGCGCACGCGGCGGCGAGTGCGCCGGCCGTGATCGCGATCGAAGACATCCACTGGGCCGAGCCGGCGCTCCTCGACGCGATCAGGAACCTCGCAGAGTCGTTCGCCGGCCTTCCGATGCTCGTGCTCTGCACAGCCCGTCCAGACGTTGTCCAGCTCCCGATCGGCGCTGAGATCCGGCTCTCGGAGCTCTCGAAGGAGGAGTCGCGGGAGCTCGTTGGTGGGCTGGTGGTGGACGAATCCGTCCCGGATGACGTCCGGGAGGCGGTGATCGAGCGGTCGGGTGGCAACCCGCTCTTCGCCCTCGAGCTCGTTCGGATGCTGCAGGAGGCTCCCGGCGGCGCGGCGACGGTGCCGACGTCGGTCCGGGCCGTGATCGGTGCCCGGCTGGACGCGATCCCGCGCGAGCAGCGCGCGGTGCTGCAGGATGCGGCCGTTGTCGGCACGGCGTTCTGGCCGGGGGCGCTCGTCGCCCTCGCCGACGGCGAGGGCGACGAGCCGGCGATCCTGGAAGTGCTCGGGGAGAGCGTCCGCCGAGGACTCGTATCCACGTCCGCTTCCTCGCTGGTCCCGGCCGAGCACGAGTACGGCTTCACGCATGCGTTGATCCGGGAGGTGGCGTACGAGCGGCTCCCACGCCGGATCCGGGCCGCCAAGCATCTCGGGGTGGGGCGATGGTTGGAGGCTGTGGCCGGTTCGCTCGCAGGCGCACCCGTCGACCTCCTGGCGAACCACTTCGCGAGCGCTGCCGAACAGGCGTCGGCGTCCGGCGAGACCGATGTCGAAGAAGCGGCTCGGGAGTCCGCTGTCCGATGGCTCGTCGCCGCGGGCGACCTGGCCGCTCGCGTCGACGAGGCCGGAGCCTTCGCGCTCTACGATCGGGCTCGAGCGCTGGCGGCCGAACGGTCGGAAGCCCTCGCGTACACCCTGGCGAGGACCGGGGTGCTCGGCCGCTACGCTGGCATGCTGCCTGGCATCGAGTCGCTCTCGCGGCTCCAAGCGTCCCTCGTCCTCGAACGGATCGGTGGCGATCCTCGCCGGATCGGCGACGCGCTCGTTCGACTGGGCGTGCACCTCGGGGCGCTGGGGGAAGCCGCGGGCGCTCGAGCGGCGTACGACGAGGCCGTTTCGCTCCTTGAGCCGTTGCCTCCCGGCGTCGAGCTGGCGAAGGCGTTCGCGTTCCGCGCGGAGGAGGAGATGTTCGCTGGGCACCTGGAGGATTCGCTGGCGTGGGCGGAGCGCGGGCTGGAGCTGGGCCGCGCGCTCGATTCGCCGGAGGTCATGATCGTGGCGCTGCACATCCGCGGCGATGGACGTTGTTCCGCCGGTGACATCGGTGGATTGGATGATCTGCGGGAGGCGTTGGAGATCGCCACGGCGCGTGGGAGCGCCTCCGACATCGTGATCTCCCGCACCTACGTTGCCGAATGGCTGTCCCTCATGAACGGCCCGGAAGCTGGCCTCGAGGCCTACGAGGAGGCGGTGACGCTCGCCGAGCACCGCGGCGCGTTCAACCAAGGGACGCAGGCGAAGGTCGCGTCCCTGAGCGCTCTCGTGGAGCTCGGTCGCTGGGACGACGTGCTCCGGCTGGTGGACGGATTGCTAGCGTTGGGTCCCGACCGGATCGAACCGCCGCTGCTCGTGGTGCTGCGAAGCACGCGTGCGGGGCTGCTGCTCGCCCGCGGCGAACGAGAAGGGCTCGATGATCCCGCCGAGCTGATCGGTCCGGCCCGGCGTACCGGCGAGCAGCAGATGCTGGCGCTCGCCTCGACGGTCGCGGCGAGGATCGCGTTGGCACGGGGCGACCGAGCCCTCGCCCGCGCGTACATCGTCGAGTTCGAGGAGGCAACGCGGGGTCTGGTAGCGACCTATCGGGCGACGAACGCCACGTCGGCGGTGCGGGTGTGCTTCGACCTCGGCGACGCAGACCTCGCGCGAAGGATCGGCCGGCTCGACGTCACGACGCCCCTCGAGCAGCTGTACGCGGACGCGGCGAACGCGATGGTGTCCGAGATGGACGGTGACACCGAGCGCGCCGCGTCTCGGTACGCGAACGTGCAGGAGCGATGGCGAGCGTACGGATGTACGTTCGAGGCAGCGGCCGCGGCCCTCGGCCGCGGCCGCTGCCTGCGAGCGCTCGGCCGGGATAACGAGGCGACGACGGCCTTCGCTGACGCGCGCGAGGGGTTCGGCGCGCTCGGCGCGCAGCCGTGGGTCGCCCGCACGAACGCGGCTTCGGCCTGAGGCCCCTGGGATACTTCCCGCCCGTGGACATGGAGGAAGAAGGCCGGCTCGAGTCGGCCGCGCGCCCTCCCGGCGTCTTCTCGGGCACCAGTGGCAAGGACTTTCGGGTACTTGCGGCTGGCACCGCGCAGAACATCGTCGGGTTGGCGGTGTTCGTGGTCGGCACGTTCGCGGCGAACATCCTGATCGCGCGAGCGTTCGGCGGTGGCGGGACCGGCGCCGTCGCGCTCGGGATCGTGACGATCGGCACGCAGTTCGCGTTCATCGTCGCGGCCGGGACGCGGTTCGGGATGGACATGGCAGCGGTCCGGTACGTGGCGATCGACATCGGGGCCGGGCATCCGGGACGGATCCGGCCGCTGGTGGGGAAGGCGATCCAGATCGCGGCGGCGATATCGATCGCCGTCGGGATCGTCGTGTACCTGGTCGCCGGGCCGGTGGGCCGGGCGCTCGGGGACGCGCAGACCGCGGGGCCGACGGCGGCCGCGCTCCGCGCGGCCGCCGTCGCGATCCCGTTCGTCGCGCTCACCTACGTCTGGGTCGCCGGCGGCCGTGGCCTGAAGGTGATGCGCCACACGCTCTACGTGCAGTGGATGGCCCAGCCGCTGCTCTGGATCGTCCTGATGCTCGTCCTCTGGCAGATCCACAAGACCGAGGCGATGGCGGTCTGGGCGTACGCGGCGTCGTGGTGCCTGTCGTCGGTGGCGGCGCGGTTCCTCTGGAGCTCGATCAGTGGCGGGCACGCGCGCGAGGAGCTCGAGCCGGGGACGGCGAGCGTGCTCGTGCGCTACGGCGCGCCACGCGCGCCCGCCGCCCTGCTCTCCCAAGGCCTCTTCTGGATCGATTACTTCGTCGCGTCGCATTTCATCGGCGCCGGATACGTCACCGCCGAGGAGGTGGGCGTCTACTCGGCGTGCGTTCGCGTCGCGCTCGCGATGGTGCTGTTCCTGACCGCCGTCTCGTACGTGTTCTCGCCCTTCGTCGCGGACCTCCACGCGCGCGGCGAACGCGATCGGCTGGACGCGCTGTTCAAGGCGATCACGCGCTGGACGGTCGCCGGCACGATCCCGCTGTTGCTGCTGATGCTGATCGTCCCGCAAGCGATCCTGCAGGTGTTCGGCGGCGGACGGTTCGCGACCGGGAGCGATGCCCTTCGGATCCTGGTGGTGGGGCAGGCGATCAACGTGAGCGTCGGTGCCGCGGGGTTCGTCCTGATCATGGCCGGTCGGACGGGCTGGGACCTGGTCGTCTACGCGACGTCTGCGGCGCTCGATCTCACGCTCGCCTGGCTACTGGTACCCCGGTTCGGGATCGATGGTGCCGCAGCCGCGCAGGCGATCACGATCACGGCGTCGAACTGGCTCCGGCTCGCACTGGTCCGGCGGTTCGTCGGGATCTTCCCGTGGGATCGCACCTACGCGCGGCTCGTCGTTCCGGCCATGGTGTGCGCCGTCGTGATGGTGGCGGTGCACGTGGCGGTCGCCGACACGAAGTGGTACGTCCAGCTCGTGACGGTGGCAGTGCTCGGGGGCATCGCCTACGTGCCGGCGCTGCTCGCGTTCGGGCTCGCGCCGGGCGAGAAGGTCGCCCTCCGCAACGGGATCGCGAAGCTCCGCGGTCGCTGACTCACGATCCGCCCGCTCGGGGGCTCTGCGGCACATCAGGCAGCCATCGTTTCCACGTGTCGCGGAGCCCTCCGACATCCTCCTCACGCGACCTCAGATGTGAGGTCGGCCTGCGACCTACACCCCCGGATCTTCCGGCAACCAAGGATCGGGTTCACGACGGTCACCGTGCACGCTTTCCACTTCCGACTCATCGGGAGGGGGAGCGATCCGCGAACCTTACCGACCGCTGGCGACATCCTTCGGCGAGTCGGGCACCACGACCAGCCGCGCAGGCCCGGTCCTTCTCGCTGCGCGGTCGTCCGCCAGCCGGTCGGTCAAGGTTTGGAGCTCGGCGACGCGCCAGGACAGCAACCGTATCCGGGTCGCGTCACTGGCGCTGCGCTCGGAGATCTCCTCCCAGCGCCCGTCGAGCTCCGCGGCCATCCGGCGCTCGAGCCGGCGTCCGCGGGCATACGCGACCGCGGTCACCATGGCGAGCGCAGCGGTGGCCGACACTCCACACAGGATCCAGATGCCGGCGAAGCCGCCCGGCGCGGCCAAGACCGAGCCGAACGCCACCAGCTCCCGCCCCCTCGTCCTCGCGCTCTCGATCACCAGCTCGATCACGACGGCCGACCACGTCGTGGCGAGCACGATGAACAACATGGGGGTGTCGAACACGACCCGATGGTGCGCTCGGACGGCACCCTGGTCAACCCCGTGAGCCCTACGACATCTGCGGGAGCAGCCGGCGGAGCTGCGTGACCGCGTCACCGCCGACCGCGATCACGGCGTCGGCGCTCCGCGCGACGATCACGTTGCGCGCCTCACCGAAGCCGGTCGCGATCGCCACGGTCAGGTGACGCGACGCGGAGTCGCGCTCGTTGTCCGGGAGGATGCCGATCGAGATGCCGCCGCCCGCGGCGGAGCCGCGGGCGGCGGCATCCATCACCCCCCCGAGCCCTCCACACACGAGCACGTATCCCGCCTCCGCGAGCAACTGCCCCACACGCTCGGCCGATGCCAGCTCCCACTCCGTGGCGTTGCTCGCCCCGATCACCGCGACGTACGGCGGCGTGTTCATGGTCCCGAGTATCTCAGCGGTTCGGGGCGCAGCGGCCGGCGGTCGGCGCGAGCGCTCAGCCACCCACCGTCATCGTCTTGGCGACGTCCTTGCTCGATTGACCGCTCCGACGCAGGACGAGCGCCACGGACGCGATGGCGATCAAGGTCAGCATCAGCAGGAGCGTCGACACGGAGGCGACCTCGGGTCGAAGGGCGTTGCGGACCGCGCTGAACACGTACACCGGCCACGGCGATGCACCGGCAACGCTCACGAACGACGAGATGATCGTGTCGTCGAGGCTGAAGCTGAAGGCGAGGAGGGCGCCGGCAAGCACGGCGGGGAGCATGAGGGGGAGCGTGACCTGTCGGAACCTCCGCGCGGGCGTGGCATACAGATCGGCGGCCGCCTCCTCCAGCGTCTCATCGAGCCCCTGGAGTCGCGCTCGGACGATCAGTGTGACGACCGCCGTCGCGAACAATGAGTGACCTACCCATAAGCGGACCATCCCATAGCTGATGCCGGGGATGGGCGTGTGTGGTCCGAATGGTCCGCCGAGACGGACGTACCAGAGGAGGAGCGCGATGGCCTCGACGATCTCGGGTGTCACGAGGATCAGGAACACGAGTGCCAAGAACAAGATCGTCCACTTGCCCTTGCGCCTGGCCAAAGCGATCCCGGCGAACGACCCGAGGATGGTCGCGATGAGGGCGGTCCCCACGGCCGCAACGATCGAGGTCTTCACCGCGTCCCGGATGGTGGGATCGGTCAAGCCCGTCCGATAACCGTTCAATCCGACGCCGTTCCACGTGATCATCGCCCGGCCATTGTTGAACGAGTACACGACGATCACGAGGATCGGAAGGAAAAGGAACACGTACACGATGATCGCCCATGAACGGAGCCCGACGTCGGCAAGGTCCCGGCGACGCCCTTTCCTGCCGGCTCCGACGGCGCTCACACGGCCTCCTCCGCGACCGGCGGGAGCGTGATCCTGCGGCTCGCTCGGACGATCGTGCGGATCGCGAGTGCGAACAGACCGAACACGGCGACCGTCCCCATGATCATGGCGATCAGGATCACCGCCTGCGCCGCTCCGAGCGCCCAGTCCTGCGCGACCGTGAACTGACTCGCGACCACGACGCCGGCCATGTTCCCTTTCGCACCCCCCAGCACCAATGCGGTGATGTAGTCGCCGGTCAGCGGGATGAAGACCAGGAGCAACCCGGCGACGATGCCGGGAGCCGCCAGCGGAAGGGTGATCTGGCGGAAGGTCTTCGCGCGGTTCGCGCCGAGGTCCTTCGATGCCTCGCGCATCGCGGGATCCAGCCGGTCGAGCGTCACGAAGAGAGGCAGGATCATGAGCGCCAGGTAGTTGTAGACGACGCCGAGTTGGACGGCTCCCCGGGTTTGCAACAGGTGCAGCGGCTCGCTGCGGACCCCCCAACGTTGCAGGAGACTCGAGACGGGGCCGGCTGGCGACAAGAGGATGAGCCAGCCAACCGTGCGAACCAGGAAGTTCACGAAGAACGGCACCACCACCAGTCCGAGCAGAACACCTCGCCATCGAGGTGACACTCGTGTCGCGAGCCAATAGGCGAACGGGAAGCCGATCAGCAAGCACAGGGTCGTGCCGATGATCGAGATCTGCAGTGTCTGCGAGAAGACGTGCACGAACGCCCGTGAGAACGCTTCGTGGTACGAATGCAGCGAGAGCTTGTCGGTCGCGATGGGGTGGTAGATGTCCGGTTTGTAGCCGAACGAGTAGTAGACGATCCACAACACCGGCAGCGTGAAGAAGGACAGGAACCAGACCCACGCGGGGAGCGCCATGACGAACCGCGGTGCCCGGATCCTCCGGGCACCGCGTTCGGACGCCGCTACCCGCTGGGCCACCTTCGAACCTATGCGCCCGCGGCGTTCTTCATGTTCAGGAAGATCTGCACTTCGCGGTCGAACGCCGAGTTGATCTCCTGCGCATGCATCGTGGCGAGCTGAGCGGGGTCGAAGAAGATCATGTCCAGGTAGGGGATCCCGGCTGCCTGGGCAGCCTCCTTCACCCCCGTGATCCCGGTGTTGTAGCCGTGGAACGCCAGGTCCTGCAGCGAGTTCTTCGGATCGAGGATGAAGTTGATGAACGCGTACGCCGCTTCGGGGTGCGGGGCGCCCTGCACGATGGTCCAGTTGTCCATCCAGAGCTCGGTGTTGGGCGAGCCGAGGCCCCAGGCATAGCGGCTCGGATCCTTGAACGAGTTGAACCCCTGCCGGGCGTCACCGTTCCACACGTGCGATAACCCGTATCCCAATTGAGCGAATTGGTAGCCGGGGTACGACTCGAACGCTTTGACGTGCGGCGCCATCTGGAGGGTCCACGCCTCGTACGCGTCGAGGTCCGCAGGGTTCGTGGTCGTCCAGTCGATCCCGTTCGCCCAGAAGTAGACGCCCATGACTTCGTTCTGGGCATCGAGCAGGGAGACGTTCCCGCTCGCCTCGGTCATCGCGACGTTGATGAAGTCCTTCCAGGTGTTGATCGGTGTCGAGATCTGGCTCTTGTCGACGATCCATCCGACCGTTCCCCAGTCCTTGCAGACCGAATGCTTGTTGCCGGGATCCCAGGGCTGGTTCGTGAATACGGTTTCGAGGTTCTGGAAGTTCGGGATCTTGGACAGGTCGAGCTCCTGGAGCAGGTTGTTCGCGACCATCTGCGGGATGTACGGGCCGGTCGGCACCACGATGTCGTACCCGCTGCTGCCCTGCGCGGCCACCAGCTTCGTGATCGCGTTCTCGTTCGACGTGTAGGTGTCGATGTGGGTAACGGGTCCCAGTTCGTTGGTGAACTTCTTGAAGAGCTTCGGGTCGTCGTACTGAGCCCAGTGGAAGAATTCCAGCTGATCCTCGAGGGTCGGGGATGCGGCGCCCGAGCTCGCGGCACCGCCTGTGCTGGTGCTGCATGCCGACAACAAGATGCTCCCCGAGAATGCCGCTACGACGGATCCGCCCATGAACGCGCGCCGACTGATCCGTTGAGCGCTTTCCACCGACGCCAGGATCTTCAGACCCTCATCTGAATCGCTCATCAAGTCTCCTCCTCTCGTACTGCCTCGATACCGCCTCAACCAGCGATCGCCGCGGCTTCATCGCTCGCCGGGTCGGCGAGCACGATCTCGGCTTGCTCTGCCCCGAACACGTGGGTGTGATCCGCCTCCCACGAGCACCACACTCGCCCACCGACGTCCAGACGCGGAGCGTCCGGGCGCGGGAGTCGGGCGATGACCTCCTTGCGACCGGGTGTGAGCACGACGAACTGGATCACGTCGGCGAGCGCGGCGTGCCCATCCACGGCGCCGATTGGAACGAGCGAAGTACGGAAGGTCCATCCATCCCCCTCGACGATGGAGCCCCCGTCGCGCGACGTGCCTTCGAAGAAGTTCTGTTTCCCGATGAACCCCGCGACGAACGCAGACCTCGGGTGATCGTAGACCGTGTCCGGGTCGGCGAGCTGCTCGACCCGCCCGTCCAACATCACCGCGATCCGATCGCTCATCGACAGGGCCTCGTCTTGGTCGTGCGTAACGAAGATGAACGTGATGCCGACCTGGGACTGCAGCAGCTTCAGCTCGATCTGCATCTCCTCGCGGAGCTTGCGATCGAGCGCGCCGAGGGGCTCGTCGAGCAGCAAGAGGCTCGGCCGGTTCACCAGCGCCCGGGCGAGCGCCACCCGCTGTTGCTGCCCGCCGGACATCTCCCGCGGTTTGCGGTTCGCGAGCCTGCTCATCTTCACCATTTCGAGCGCCTCGCCCACCCGCCGCCCGATCTCGGTCTTGTCCGTCTTCTTCTGGCGGAGGCCGTAGGCGACGTTCTCCGAGACAGACATGTGGGGGAAGAGCGCATAGTTCTGGAACACGGTGTTCACGTCGCGCCGGTGTGGCGGGACGCCTTGGACCGCCCGACCCGAGATCCGGATCTCGCCCTCGTCCGGATCCTCGAACCCCGCGAGCATCCGAAGCGTGGTCGTCTTGCCGCACCCGGATGGCCCGAGGAGCGAGAGGAACTCGCCGGGACGAACCTGGATATCGATCGCGTCGACCGCGGTCACCGTCCCGAAGCGCTTCGTGACGCCGAGTAGCTCCACCGAGCCGACGTCGATCTCGCCGACTCCCCTCTCAGCGGACATATCGGCAGAGTCTGGCCGAAGATGCCCTCGTGGTGCAAGGGATGGGTCGCGGTGGCGGGTCGATCCGAACTTCGAGTGCATCGTTCACAGGAAGTAGCGCCGGCTGAGCGGGACGTTCGAGACGGGTTCCGCGGCGAGCTCTCGGCCGTCGAGCGTCACGGCCCCGTCGGTCCGCGACACCTCGATCGGCGGGACGGCCGTGTTGGCGATCAGATCGGTCCGCCGGAACCCTCGCGTCCCCCGGACGGCGACCACCCGCCGGCGGGTTCGGAGGGTGTGTGCGATGCCGGACTCCACGGCTGCAGCCGACACGAAGGTGGCCGCGAGGCCAGGCGGTGCGTCGCCCGTACCGCCCCAGTCGGGACCGAACCTGGTCGGCTCCGAACCGTGGACCGAGGCGTTGCCCTCGCCGATCGGCCCCCAGGCGATGGCCCCGCCCTTCATCACCGCGAGAGGCTTCGCGCCGAAGGACGACGGGTCCCACAGCACCAGGTCGGCCAGGTGACCGGGTGCGAGGGATCCGACCTCTTCGTGGAGGCCGTGGGTCCTCGCCGGCTCGACGGTGTGCTTCGCCAGATAGCGGAGGACCCGTCGGTTGTCGTCGTCCTCGATGGGAAGCGCGTCGGGCCATCCTTCCCCCGCCGCCGACGCGCGCCACGACTTCATCGCGTGCGCGAGCTGCCACGTCCGGCGGACCGTCTCGCCGATCCGCCCCATGCCCTGCGAGTCGCTGTTCACGATGGAGATCGCGCCGAGCTCGTGCAGCGGCCCCTCCGCGGCCATCGTTTTGGGGTGGATCCGCTCGCGCGCGGCCGCCACGTCCTCTGGGAGCGAAGGGTTCCCTTCGTGGACGATCTGGATCATGTCGACATGCTCGGCGGCAGTCGCCCGGCCGTACGGGAGGCTCGGCGTCGTCGACGAGCAGATCACGTTCGGCTCGCGGACGATCGCGAGCAGATCCGGGATGTGTCCACCGCCGGCGCCCTCGACGTGATAGGCGTGGACCGACCGACCGGCGATCGCGGCGACCGTCTCCTCCAGCTCGCCCGATTCGTTGAGGCCGTCGGTGTGCAGACAGACGGCGACGTCGAAGGCCTCGGCCGTCGCGAGCGTCGCGTCGACGATCTGCGCCGAGGCGCCCCAGTCCTCGTGGACCTTCAGGCCGATCGCGCCCGACAAGATCGCACGCTCGGCGGACCCCGAGACATCCGTTCGGGCCGAGGCCTGCAAGCCGAGGTTCACCGGCAGGCGCTCGAACGCCTCGAAGGTGCGGATCATCCGCCACGCGGGCTCCTCGAACCCGGCCGTCACGAGGGTGGTGACGCCTGCCGACAGGGCGACGGGAACGAGTCGGGGGCTCAGCAGATGCACGTGCGAGTCGACCGCGCCGGGCGTAACGAGCAGGCCGTGGCAAGGGATCGGCCAGGTCCCGGGGCCGATCGTCAGGTCCACGCCGTCCATGATGTCCGGGTTGCCGGCCCTGCCGATACCCACGACGCGGCCGTCCTTGATGCCGACGTCGGCCTTGACGATCCCGACCAGCGGATCGACGACGATCGCGCCACCGATCACGGCGTCGAGCTCGCTCTCGGACGTCGCGCGATCGTGCTGGCCCATCCGCGAGCGGAGGTTCTTCGCGTAGCCCCAGAGCACTTGATCGGCGGGCTCGGTCAGGTCGTCTTCGATCCGGATCCAGAGGTCGGTATCGCCCAGTCGCACCCGGTCGCCGATCGTGGGTCCGTGTCGGAGCGCGTGTTCCTGCCTGGAGATGCGATCAGGCACCCGCCGAGCCCCCGAACTGCACCAGGTCGACGTCGCGGGTCTCGCCCGGGGCCCATCGCCACGAATCCCCGGCGGGGAGGTCCAGCCGGAACCCGCGCGCGGCATCGCGATCGAACGCCAGCTTCGCGTTCGCCTCGTCGAACGGGAAGTGCGAGGAGACGCGGATCGGGCGTTCCGACGTGTTGGTGACGGTGAGCGTGATGCGCGGTCGCTCCGGAGCGAGCAAGACGTCGCCCTCGGCGAATCGCATGGCCCCGGGTCCGTCATCGGAACGCGGGCCGAACGGCGCGCGGATCACGACGAGACGAGAGCCTTCGTCGAGCAGGACTTCCAAGCGGATCTCCGGCGCGACGTCGGCCACGCCGTCGAGTACCTGGTCTGGCGCGACCGCGACACGTCCCGCTTGGACGACGTCTTCGTACGAAGCACCCCCGCGCGCCGCGGCGTGCATCTCGTCGCAGGCGAGCGCGATCGCCTCGGGCGCGTTCAGCTGCAGACCTCGGGCGAGCGTCCGCCGGGCGAGCTCGGCTGCCGAGAAGATCCGGAGGCGATCTTCGTCGGTGGGCGTGAGACGCACGGCCGCAGACTAGTCCGCGCCGGTCAACCGCGGAGCACGACCGCGAGCAGCGCCGCGGCGGCTGCCTTGTCCAGCGGCTCGTTGCCGTTGCCGCACTTCGGCGATTGCACGCAGGAGGGACAACCGTCGCGGCACGGGCACTCACGGAGCCGCTCCAGCGTGGCGTGCAACCACCGTTCGACGTTCCGGAACCCTCGTTCGGTGACCCCGGCTCCTCCCTCGTATCCGTCGTAGACGAAGATCGTGGTGAGCCCGGTGTCCTCGTGCATCGGCGTCGAAACGCCGCCGACGTCCCACCGGTCGCACGTCGCGACCAACGGCAGGAGACCGATCGCGCAGTGCTCGGCGGCGTGGATCGCGCCGGGGAGCTGGCGGGGGCCGACCGCCGCCTCGTGGAAGAGGCGGCCGGGGAGCGTCCACCAGGTCGCCCGCGTGTCGAGGGTCACGGGCGGCAGCGCGAGCGGATGGTCCCCGACGAGCTCGTTGGTCGAGACGAGCTTGCGGACGTAGCCGACGACCTGGTTCGTCACGCGCACGTCGCCGAAGCACACCTCGGCACCACCGAGCGGACGACGTTGAACGACATCCACGATCTGGATGTCCGTGACGTCGCGCGCCTGCGTGTAGAAGTCGGGATCGGCTTCCGTGACGACCGCGACGCGGTCCGTGAGGTTCAGCTCCTGCACCAGGAACTGTTCACCCTGATGCAGGTAGACGGCTCCGGGATGCAGCGTGCCGAACGCCCGATGCTCGTCGGAGGTCCCGAGGAGCTCGCCGGTCCCATGGAGCACGATCCGGTAGACGTGACCGGAACCGGCGCGGATGTCGACCTCACGGTGCGGGGAGTCGCGGCCGACGTCGTGCAGCGTTCCGGCTTGCCGTCGCGAGAGCGCACCGTCGGCGATCAGCTCCTCGACCAACGGCTCGGCCTCCGGACCGAAGAACCTGCCGAGGTCGTCCTGCGTCAGGGGGAGCTCGCTTGCCGCGCAGCGCAGATGCGGTCCCATCACGTACGGGTTGCCCGGGTCGATCACGGCGTCCTCGGCCGGCCGGTCGAACAGCTCCTCGTGATGCTGCGCGAGGTACTGGTCGAGCGGGTCGTCCTGCGCCACGAGGATGGCGAGCGACTCGGCCTCGCGACGCCCCGCTCGGCCCGCTTGCTGCCACATCGACGCTCGGGTCCCGGGATAGCCCGTCAACACGGCGGCGTCGAGCGAGCCGATGTCCATCCCGAGCTCGAGCGCGCTCGTGGACGCGACCGCGAGCAGCTCGCCGTTCGCGAGCTGCCGCTCGATCGCGCGGCGGTCCTCGGCGAGGTAGCCGGCCCGGTAGCTCTTGACCCGTGTTCGCATCCGTGGGTCGGAGAGCCCACGACGGGTGAACTCGGCGAGCAGCTCGGCAGCACGCCGGCTCCGCGTGAACCCGATCGTGCGCGCGCCAAGGTCGACGAGCCCGGCCATCGCCCACGACGCTTCGGTCAGCGCGCTCCGTCGCGCCCCGGTCTCGTCATCGATCACCGGCGGGTTCCAGAGCGCGAAGAGCTTCCGGCCGCGCGGCGAGGCGTCGCGTTCGATGACCTCGACGTGCAGTCCGGTGAGGCGAGCGGCGAGCTCTGCCGGGTTCCCGACGGTGGCGGTTGCGAGGCACCAGCGCGGCTCGCCGCCGTGCACCGCGATCAGCCGCCGGAGCCGGCGCAGGACCATCGCGACCTGGGAGCCGAAGACCCCGCGCAGCACGTGCGCCTCGTCGATCACCACGAGCGACAGGCGGAGGAAGAAGTCGGCCCACCGGGCGTGATCGGGGAGCAGCGACGCATGGAGCATGTCGGGGTTGGTCAGCACGAGGTTCGCGGTCCTCCGGATCAGTGGGCGCTCCGCCCGCGGCGTATCCCCGTCGTACACCGCGGCCTTGAGCTGCGGGAGCTTGAGCGACCGGACGGACCGGAGCTGGTCGCGCGCGAGGGCCTTCGTCGGGAACAGGAACAGCGCGGTGGCCTTGGGGACCGTGAGCGCGGCCTGCGCGAACGCCACCTGGTACACGAGCGACTTGCCGCTGGCGGTGCCGGTGGCAAGCATCACGTCACGCCCGTCCGCCAGCGCCGCCAATCCTTCGGCCTGGTGCGGATAGAGCCCGTCGATGCCGAGCAAGCCGAGGCGTCCGACCAGCACCTCAGGGAAACCCGCGGGGAACGGCTGCACGAGGGGTGGTCGTGCGGGGAGTTCCTGTACGTGCACCAGCGACCCGTCGACCTCGGGATCGGCGGTCAGGTGATCGAGGAACGCCTGCGGGTCCACCGGCCCAGGCTACGAGGGTCCGGCGACGTCACCCGACGGGCCATCTCGGAGAGGAGACCGGATCGCTGGGTCGCCTCCGCGCGGCTCATCGGTTGCGAGACCCTAGCACCCCTGCGAGCATGGCCCGCCACATGGATTGGGTCTTCCTGGTCGCTTCTCTCTTGATCATCCTCGTTGCGGCGGAGCTCTTCACGAACGGCATCGAGTGGGTCGGCGAGGGGTTCGGCCTGTCGGAGGGAGCCGTCGGCTCTGTCCTCGCCGCGATCGGGACCGCCCTGCCCGAGACCCTGCTGCCGATCGTCGCGATCGTCTCGGGACACGAGGCCGGCGATGAGATCGGGATCGGCGCCATCCTGGGAGCGCCATTCATGCTGACGACGCTCGCGATGGTCGTGATCGGGGTCGCGGTCCTGTTCTACGGCCGTGGCGGGCGTCGGAGCCTCGATCTGGATATCGACCGGCGCGTGATACACCAGGATCTGGGCTATTTCCTGGTGATGTACGCCCTGGCGATGGTCGCCGGGCTGCTCCACGTTCGCACGATCGACGTGTGCCTCGCGATCGTGCTGGTCGTGGGGTACGCGTATTACGTGCGACGGCACTTCCAGGCGCCGCAACCCGAGAGCGAGGAGAGCGGGAACGACATCCGGCCGCTCCGCCTGTGGGTGGTGCTTCGGATGGGCGTGCGGAGCCTCCCGGCGTGGACCCTCGAGCGCTCGACGGCCGCGCCCTTCGTTCAGGTCACCGTCGGGTTGATCCTCATGGTGGGCGGGGCGAAGCTCTTCGTCGACGCAGTGGGCAACCTCGGGAAGGCGGCGGGTCTGCCGCCGCTCGCGTTCTCGCTCCTGGTCGCCCCGCTCGCGACGGAGCTCCCTGAGAAGTTCAACAGCGTCCTGTGGGTGCGCCGGAACAAGGACACGTTGGCGATGGGCAACATGACCGGCGCCATGGTGTTCCAGTCGTCGTTCCCGGTGACGGTCGGACTGCTGCTCACTCCGTGGGAACTCGCGCATGAGGCGCTGGTCGCGGCGTGCGTCGCGCTGCTCGCCGGCTCCGTCCTGTACCTGACCCTTCGGATCCGGGGACGTCTGTCCGCACCGCTCTTGCTGCTGCAGGGCGTGTTCTACGGCGGGTACGTCGCGTACGTCGTGACGAAGCTCTGAGCCGGATCACCGCGGCTGGTTCGCGGTCGGACTCGGTGGCGCGTTCTTCTTGGAGACGATGCCGTCGGGGGTGACGTCCCGGAAGATCGCCGAAGCCGCCGCGGTGTTGAGCGCGACGGCCGAGAGGCCTCCGATCGACGCCGAAGAGCCTGGCAGGACGATGTTCTGAACGTTCTTGACCGGCTGTGCCGTCACGGTGTACGCGAGCTGCAGCACCTGGTCCACCGTGAGGGTCGTGCTCATGTTCGACAGGCCCGCCCCGATCCACGTCAGAAGGGCGCTGGGGTCCTTGTCGTACTCCTTCTGGAACTGGGCGAGTGCTGCAAGGATCAGCCGACCACCGTCTTCCTGCCTGCCGAAGTCGCCCGCCAGCAAGCTGTGGCGGTCCCGAGCCATCGCGAGGGCTTGCTCTCCGTTCAGCCGCTGGGCGCCGGCTTGGAGATCGACGCCCGAGTAGGTATCGAGCATCCGGAAGGGGACGTTCACGGCAAGGCCGCCGATCTTGTCGATCATGGCCTTGAAGCCCCAGAAGGTCGTTATCGCCCAATAGTCGATGTGCACGCCGAACCTTGACTCGATCGTCTGGACCATCAGATCGGGGCCGCCGGTCGCGAGCGCGCTGTTGATCTTGTTGCTGCCGTGGCCAGGGATGTCCACCCAGGAATCCCGCGGGATGCCCACCATCGTCGCGTGATGCTGATCGGGGTTCAGGAAGATCAGGTGCAGCGAATCCGAGAGTGAATGCAGCAGGTCCTCACCCGGCCGGGCGCCGCTGCCGACGGCGAGGATCACGATCGGCTTGGAGCCGGTGAGCGAGGGGGTGTAGTCGGCGTGCGCCTTCCCGATCAGGATGCCGGGGTTCGAAGCGGCGGCCGGAACCTGTCCGAGCGAGCCGGCGACGGTGCCACCGATCCAGGCCGCGAGGACGAGCACGATCGCCACGAAACGTCTGGTCACGTCGCCTCCGCGGTGGGTGAGGTGGAACCGGACGGGGCAGGAGCCGTCGTCGGCTTCTCCGAACGGGAGAGGCTGTACGCCTCGATCTTCCACGTGCCGCTGTCCTGCACGAAGATCGCGGTCCCCATCACCGTGACCGCCGAGTAGGTGCCGTCGTCGTGGGTCGCGAGCGCGGTGAACGTGAGGGCCCCCGAAGCACGGATCGCGTTGCCTCTCGCGTCGGTCAGAACGCGGACCTTCACGGTGCTCGTTCGGGGGTCGACCGAGTCGTAGGTGTCACCGGCGTTCGGGCCGAGGGTAAGGGTCTTGATGTCGCCGTCGAGCTGATCCTGTGCGCTACCGGTGAAAAGGTCCTTGATCTTGCCCGTGTCGCCCCAGGTATCGGGATCCACGTACGCGGTGTCGAACAGGACGTCCAATCGCACCCGGAGGTCGTTGGCGGTGACTTTCGCCGCGTCCTGCTGCGCCTTCTTGTCGCCCTGGAGCTGCGTGGGTACGAACGTCGACCCCTTGAGCTTGAAGTCGACCGTGCCGGGTGGGGTGTTGTCGATGACACGGCCACCCCGTGTCAACAGGAAGATGGCGATGAGCACTACCACGACAGCGACGACGCCGCCGATGATCCGATTCCGGGCTACCTTCGACCGATCGGCGGTCTTCGTGGTTCGCCCGGAGTTGGACGGCCTGCTCTCCCGGAGCGGGGTCTTGTCTTCGGTTGCCAAAACGCGACGAGGCTACCAGGGGTCTCGCCCGTTCTTGGCATCTGCGCGTTGCGAGTTCGTGAAGCCACCCGAGGACGCTCCTGGCATCCGTTGCGGGGTACGATGCACCGTCACGCAGGCGAGCCGGGAAGACTGGTCGGCATGGATCCTGACTGGGTAGGTGAGGCCGGCGATGACGAACAGCATGACCGTCCGGGGCTCGGGAGAGCGACGCCCCCTGCTCACGCCGTGGCGTCGCGAAGCCCTCCGCACGACGCTCTGGGTTGTGCCGACCGCCATGGTTGCGGCCGCGATCCTGCTGTTCGGGGTCACGTACGGCCTCGACCGAGCGATCGCGAACGGGCGCATGTCGCTGCCCGGATGGGCGATCGCCGGCGAGGCGGACGCCTCGCGACAGGTGTTGATCGGCATCGCCGCAGCCGTCATCACCGTCGCCGGCGTGATGTTCTCGATCACGATCCTGGCGCTGCAGCTCGCGTCACAGCAGTTCGGGCCCCGCATGCTGCGGAACTTCATCCGCGATATCGGGACCCAGGTGAGCCTCGGTGCCTTCGTGGCGACGTTCGTCTACTCGGTCCTGACGCTCGGATCCGTCGCGCACGGGTCCGCCGGGTTCGTTCCGCACCTGTCGGTCACGGTCGCGCTCGTCCTCACGTTGGGCGACCTCGGGGTCCTGATCTTCTTCATCCATCACGTCGCGACGTCGATCCAGGTCACGTCCGTGATCGCGGGGATCGCGCGCGATTTCCGATCGACGCTCCAGGCGCTCCAGGACGAGGCGGCGCGGATGCTGCCGGCGCGTTCTGGCCCGGACGACGACGCACGTGAGCTGTCCACGCGGCTCGAGGAAGCGAGCGAGCTCGTCAGAGCACGAACCGCCGGGTTCCTCCAGAGCGTAGGGCACGAACAGCTGGTGCGGATCGCGGCGTCCTCGAACGCGACGATCCAGCTGCTCCACCGTCCGGGCCACTTCGTCGCGGAGGGCCAACCTCTGGCGAGGGTCTGGCCCGTCGATGCCGCTCAGGTGGTCGCGGACACGCTGGATCGCGCGCACATCGTCGGGTCCAGCCGGACCCTGACGCAGGATCTCGGCTTCGCCGTGGACCAGCTCGTCGAGGTGGCGATCCGGGCGATCTCGCCGGCCGTCAACGACCCGTTCACCGCCCTGAACTGCATCGATTGGCTCGGAGACTGTCTGTGTCGGGTCGGGCGCGGGCCCCTGCCGAGCGGGCTCTACCGCGATCCCGAGGGTGTCATTCGACTGGTCGATCGGACGATCACGTTCGACGGGTTGGTGCGCAAGGCCTCGGACAAGATCCGGCAGTCGGCCCGTGGGATGCCCGCGGTCTTGATCCGGCAGTTGCAGAACCTGGCGAAGGTCGCCGTGGAGCTCGGGGACGATCGGGAGCGTGGGGTCCTCGGCCACGAGGGAGAGATGATCCTCCGTGCCTCCGAGGAGTCGGTTCCCGAGCCTGCGGATCGCCGCGACGTGCTCGCGGCGTATCAGGCGCTGGAGATCCTGCTCGGCGTCCAGGACTCCCCGCCCGTCGCGTCTGCCTAAGTCGCAGGTCAGAGCGCCGAGGGCTCGGGTATCCTCTGCGGGTTCCAGCGTCAGGCTCGCCCACGCCGGCGCGGATGAGGGTCGTTCCCAACGTAGGAGGTTCGATGGTCGGCTGGCTTGCCCAAGAGAGCGGCCCGATCCAGGCACGGTTCGGGTCGGGCGAGAACCTGGCCCTGTGGCTCATCTTCGGCGTCTCGCTCGTCGCGTTGCTCTTCGCCTGGTACCTGGTCCGAGAGGTGCTCGCGGCGCCCGAGGGCACCGAGAAGATGAAGGAGATCGCCCGCGCGATCCAGGAGGGCGCGAAGGCGTACCTCAACCGCCAGTACCGGACGCTCGCGGTGTTCCTCGCCGTGCTGGCGGTCGTGCTGTTCTTCGTGCTCCCCGTCCCGAAGAACGCCGAGCACAGCGCGCTGAGCATCCGGTTCGGGCGGTCGATCGCGTTCCTCCTGGGTGCCCTCGCCTCGATGGTCACCGGCTACGTCGGGATGTGGCTCGCCGTCCGCGCCAACGTGCGAACGGCGAACGCTGCGCGAGAGACGGGTCTGCGCAGGGCGGTCCGGATCGCGTTCCGCGCCGGTGGCGTCGCCGGGATGTTCACGGTCGGGATGGGCCTGTTCGGCGCGACGCTGATCCTCATCATCTACAAGGGCGACGCGACGAGCGTGCTGGTCGGCTTCGGGTTCGGCGGCGCGCTGCTCGCGATGTTCATGCGGGTCGGCGGCGGGATCTTCACGAAGGCCGCCGACGTGGGCGCGGACCTGGTCGGCAAGATCGAGCAAGGGATCCCCGAAGACGACCCTCGCAACGCCGCGACGATCGCCGACAACGTCGGCGACAACGTCGGCGACTGCGCCGGGATGGCCGCGGACCTGTTCGAGTCTTACGAGGTCACCCTGGTCGCCTCCCTGATCCTGGGTGCCGCCGCCTTCAGCGGCAGCGAGGTCGGCGCGATCGCGGGCGTGATGTTCCCGCTCTGGGTTCGTGCGATCGGCGTCCTGACGTCGATCGTCGGCATCCTGTCGGTCTCTCCCCGCTCCGAGGAGGAGCACGGGATGAAGGCGATCAACCGAGGGTTCTTCATCTCGGCCGCTCTTTCGGCGGTGATCGTCTTCGTCGCGTCCGAGCTGGTCACGAAGGACTGGCGACCGTTCGCCGCGGTCGTGATCGGTCTCGTCCTCGCGTCGCTGATCCAGGTCCTCACCCAGTACTTCACCGACGCGAAATACAAGCCGGTACAGGAGATCGCGGAGTCCACCGTCACGGGTCCAGCCACCACGATCTTGTCCGGGTTCTCCGTGGGGCTCGAGTCCACCGTGTGGTCGGCGCTGCTGATCGGGGCGGCCGTGACCTCCGCCTTCTACCTCGGTCACACGGCCTTCGAACGGCTCTACTTCATCTCGCTGACGGGCATGGGCATGTTGACCACCGTCGGCGTCATCGTGTCCATGGACACGTTCGGCCCCATCTCCGACAACGCGCAGGGCATCGCCGAGATGTCCGGCGAGTTCCAGGGGCGGCCCGCGGAGATCCTCGGCGGGCTGGACTCGATCGGGAACTCGACCAAGGCCATCACGAAGGGCATGGCCATCGCGACCGCCGTGATCGCAGCGACCTCGCTGTTCGGCTCCTTCGAGGCTGCGCTCGAGAACGCCGGCTACACGTTCCTCGGGATCCGCGTCGATCAACCCGACGTGCTCGTCGGCCTGCTGTTGGGCGGGTGCGTCGCGTTCCTGTTCTCCTCGCTTGCGATCCGGGCGGTGGGACGGGCTGCGATGCAGGTCGTCGTCGAGGTTCGGAATCAGTTCCGGGACCACCCGGGGATCATGACTTACGAGGAGAAGCCCGACTACGCCGCGGTCGTCGACATCTGCACCAGGACCTCGCTCCGTGAGCTGACGACCCCAGGATTGTTGGCCGTCCTCGCGCCCGTGATCGCGGCGTTCTTCCTGGGGGCGGAGGCGCTCGGTGCCTTCCTGGCGGGCGCGATCCTCACCGGGCAGTTGCTCGCGGTGATGCTGTCGAACTCCGGCGGTGCCTGGGACAACGCGAAGAAGTTCATCGAGGAGGGCAACTACGGCGGCAAGGGCTCCGAGAGCCACAAGGCTGCGGTGATCGGCGACACCGTCGGCGACCCGTTCAAGGACACAGCCGGTCCGGCGCTGAACCCGTTGATCAAGGTGATGAACTTGGTGGCGCTGCTGATCGCGCCCCTCGTCGTCCAGTACGCCGACGACACGGCGATCCGCGTTGCGGTGGCGCTGGTGGGCGCCACGATCCTGGCCGCGATGATCTGGGTCTCGAAGAACCGGAAGTCCGAGCTCGAAGAGGATCTCCGCAAGGCGCGCACGGCCGCTTGAGACCGGGGACGCGATCGTATCCGGATAGGCTCACCGCGGCATGGGAGGGTTCCGTCGTTTGCTTCGGCGTCTCACCGAGAGCGACGAGACGCGCCTCGAGTCCGAGATCCGCGAATGGGCGGACCGGGTGCCCGGCTCGGTCCGCATCGCCGACGCGCCGATGCGGCAACGGGTCAAGATCGCCGGCGTGATCCGGAGGCTCACCGTGTTCCCGATGAAGGACAACGAGTCGCTCGAAGCCGTGGTGTCCGACGGGACGGGCGAGGTCGTGATCCGATTCATGGGACGCCGGGCGATCGGCGGGCTCGGCCTGGGCACGAAGGTGGTCGTCGAAGGGGTGCTGGGCGAGCAGCGCGGCGGCGTCCAGATGATCAACCCGCGCCTGGAGTTCACCGCGTAGCGGCGGCCGGTGCGAGCTTTCTCATCCGATGCTCGCGGCCGGCGCCCAGGTGGTACGGGACGACGACGACGTCCACGTGGGGCTCTTCCGCGAAGGCACCGGCGATCCTGCGGCTCGTCCGATCGTGCAGCAAGAGGTGGCGACGCTTCGGGAAGTGTCTGCGCGGGAGGATCAGCGTGACCTCGGTCGTTCCGTCCTCGAAGCGCGACACGTAGCGTCGCAGGCTGCGTTCGATGTTCCGATCGTTGCATTCCTCGACGTCGAGCGGGATCCCGGCGAGGTACCCGAAGGCGATCCACTGGTCGATCAACATCCTGGCGCGATCGGGATCGCTCGCGGCGTGGATGGCCCGCACCTCGAGCGCCTGGATCCCCCTTGCGTACCTCGAGGCCTTGAGGGTCGCCCGGTCCAGGTCCTCGACCAGGATCAGCGCCACGTGACGCCGGCGCGGGGAGAGCTGCAGGCGATGGTGCTGCGCCGCATCGGCGGTAGCGCCGTGCGCGCGAACGATCACTACGCCGACGTTCGGTAGATCGCGGAGGGACTCGGCGAGCCCGGACCACGCGTGCATCCGACGGAGCCGGGCGAGGAAGGGCTCGTCGGCGGGCGCGGGGAGGATGACGGTGACCTGCTCCCCGGTCACGCCGAGCCCGCGGAGGTAGCGCGCGATCGCCCGGCCGGGCCGCTCGTCACCGGGGATGGCGACGAGCGGGATTCGCAGACCGGCGTCCTTCCACGCAGCCTCGAGTTCCGGGTCGCGACCGCCCAGGTGCAGCGCCGTGGCGCGCGTCGGGCGGATCGTCAGTGCGTACTGCGCGGCGTGCAAGGTATCGGCGTCGAGCTCGTCCACCAGCACGAGCGCGGTGTGGTCGGTCCGCGTGGCGCCGCCGTTCGCTCGGTCCTCCGGGCCGATCACGAGCTGCTCGTCCTCCGCCTCGTAGGTCTTGTTCACGCGGACCAGGAGCGCGACGAGGATCGGCACGAACACCATCACGATCCAGGCGCCCCCCGCGAACTTGACGATCGCGATCACGATCGCCACGACCAGGGTCGCGATCGCGCCGAGACCGTTCACGAACAGTCCGAACTTCCACCCCTTCTCCCGTAGGCGCAGGTGGCGCTTGGCCATCCCGCTCTGCGAGAGGGTGAACGAGGTGAACACCCCCAGGGCGTAGAGCGGGATCATCTTCGTGACGCTCGCGCTGAACGCGACGATCACCAGGCTGGCGGCGGCGGCCAGCGCCACGATCCCGTTCGAGAACACCAGCCGGTGCCCGCGCTTCGTCAGCTGCCGCGGCATGAAGGCATCACCCGCGTGGAAGCTGGCCAACCGAGGGAAGTCGGCGAACGACGTGTTGGCGGCGAGGATCAGGATGAGGGTCGTGCCGATCTGGAGCACGAGGAAGAGGAGCCGGCCCACCGCGCCGGTGCCGTAGACAGCCTCCGCGATGGTCGCCAGGACCGACTTGCTCTCGTCAGCGATCGGGATCACCTGCAGCCGCGAGGCCAGGAAGGACACCGCGAGGAACGACGAACCCAGGATCAGACCCATCCACACCAGGGTGATCTGGGCGTTGCGCCACTCAGGCTTACGGAACGCCGGGACCCCGTTCGAGATCGCCTCGACCCCCGTCACCGCGGCTCCGCCGGAGGCGAACGCGCGGAGCAGGATGAAGACCGTGACCGCCCCCGCGAACGGCGAGAGGCCTCCGTGCGCCACCTGCTGCTGGATCGGGAACGCGTGGAGATGACCGGACAACACCTCGTAGATCCCCATCACGCATGTGAGTCCCAAGCTGACGATGAACAGATACGTGGGCGCGGCGAAGATCTTGCCCGACTCCCGCACGCCCAGGAGGTTCCCGTACGCGATCATCCAGACGAACGCCAGAGAGAACACGACGCGGAGCGGGACGCCGAGGGGAACGACCGAGCTGATCGCCTGGACGCCGGCAGCCGTCGAGACGCTCACGGTCAGGACGTAATCGACCAGAAGCGCGACGCCGGCGAGCTGTGCCGGCAGCAGCCCGAGGTTGTCCTTCGTGACGATGTAGGCCCCGCCGGCCGTCGGGTACGCCTTGATCGTCTGGCGGTACGAGAAGATCAAGATGGCCTCGATCAGGACGATCACCGCCGAGATCGGGAGCACGTAGGAGAACGCCAGGATCCCTACCGCCGGGATCAGGACGCGGAGGATCTCCTCGGTCGCGTAGGCGACCGAGGTCATGTTGTCGGACGAGAAGACCGCCAGCGCGGTCGGCCGACCCAGGCGCTCGTGCTCCAGACGGGACGTGGCGAGGGGCCGTCCCAGCAGCAGGCGCTTGAACGCGTACCCGGTCCCGAGATCCACGTCGCGCTCCATGCATCTCACGCTAGGGAGCGGAGGGGCTGCTCCCGCCGCGGAGGCATCAAGGTTCCGTCAGGGATGGCGTGATGACGTCAAGATCACGTCAAGAGGGCTAGCCTCGATGCGTGGAGCGCGGTCGGCTGAGGATCTACGTCGGGTACGCGCCGGGCGTCGGCAAGACGTACGCGATGCTCGACGAGGCTCGTCGTCGGCGTGCTCGCGGGACGGACGTGCTGCTCGCCGTCGTCGGCACGCATGGTCGACAGGAGGTGGCGGCGCAGACCCGGGGTCTGGAGGTCGCGCCTCGCCGGAGCGATGGCGATGGCACTCACACCGAAGAGATGGACGTCGATGCGGTGCTGGCCCGTCATCCGGAGGTCGCGGTGGTCGACGAGCTCGCGCACACGAACGCCGCCGGGTCGCGCAACGCGCATCGTTGGCAAGACGTGGAGGAGCTCCTCGCCGCCGGCATCGATGTGATCTCGACGGTCAACATCCATCACCTCGAGTCACTGCACGATGTGATCGAGGGGATCACGAGCGAGGCCCCGGCCGACTCGGTCCCCGACGCGCTCGTGCGGAACGCGGATCAGCTGGAGCTCGTGGACATGACCCCGCAGGCACTCCAGCGCCGGCTGGCACACGGGAACGTCTTCCCTCCCGAGCGGATGGACGCCGCCCTGGCGCGAACGTTCCGTGAAGAGAACCTCGCGCGGCTGCGCGAGCTGTCGCTCGTGTGGATGGCCGACCGGGTCGACGAGGAGCTGCGAGCGGGACCGTCGCCGGCTCGGGGATCCGAGCCGGCGACGGCCCGCGAACGGATCCTCGTCGCGGTGCAGGGTCGTCCGGAGGACGAACCGGTGGTCCGCCGCGCCGCGCGCATGGCCGCGCGGCGCGGCGGCGAGCTGATCGCCGTGCACGTCATCCCGGACGCGGGCCGGGATGACGCGCCCCACCTCGAGGCCGTCCGCGAGCTCGTGCGGCAGGTCGGTGGCCGCTTCGAGGAGGTGGTCGGGGCGCGAGTGCCGGACGCGATCCTCGACCTGGCTCGCGTCGAAGGCATCACGCAGGTCGTGCTGGGGGCCGGTCGTCGTTCGCGGTTCCGGGGGTCCTTCGGGCGCTCGGTCGTCCTCGACGTGATCCGGGACTCCGGTTCGATCGACGTGCATGTCATCTCGCACGAGCCGACGTCCCAACGTCCCCGCGTGACGGGCCGCGTCGTCACCGGTCTCTCGAGCGACCGGCAGGTCATCGCGGCCCTCGCCGGGGCGGTCGTCCTCGTCGGTCTGACCACCGCCGTCGCCGCGCTCGACCGTCAGATGGCGCTTTCCACCATCATGCTCCTGTACCTAACGGTCGTGATCGGGATCGCGTTCGGCGGCGGTCTGCGACCGGCGATCCCGGCGGCGGTGGTCTCGGCGCTCCTGATCAACTGGTTCTTCACGCCCCCCGTCCACACGTGGAAGGTCGCCAACCCCGAGGATGTGGTGGCCCTCGTCGTGTTCGTCGTCGTCGCGGCGAGCGTGAGCATCCTGGTCGACCGCGAGGCGAGGCAGCGGGCGGAGGCACAGCGCCGGGGCACGGAGGCGGAGGCGCTCGCGCGCCTCACCGCGCGGGTGGCGGCTGAAGGAGACCCCCTCCCCGAGCTCGTCGAGCACGCTCGGACGACGTTCGGTGTGGATGCCGTCTCGGTGCTCCGCCGGGAGGATCGCGATCCCGAAGGCGGCCACGAGAGTGGGTGGATCCGAGAGGCGGCCGCGGGCACCGACGCGCCCGACACCCCCGAGGAGGCCGGGCAGGTCGTGCAGCTCGGCAACGACACCGTGCTCGCGCTCCGGGGGAGCCCCCTGCCGGCCGATCGGTTGCAGCTGCTGTCCGCGTTCGCCGGGCAACTCGGGCTCGCGGTCCGTGGCCGAGCGCTCGCACAGGAGGCCGCGGCGTCCGCGGCGCGCGCCGAGGCGGACGCGCTCCGGACCGCGATCCTCGCCGCCGTGTCGCACGATCTGCGGACCCCGCTCGCGTCGATCAAGGCGTCGGTCTCGAGCCTCCGCGACGATGAGGTCGCCTGGTCGCCCGAGGAGATGGCGCTGTTCCTGGGCACGATCGAGGACGAGACCGACCGGCTCACCGGCCTCGTCGCGAACCTGCTGGACATGAGCCGCCTTCAGGTCGGGGCCCTGAAACTGGTGCGTGATGTCGTCGGGTTCGACGAGGTGGTGCCGAAGGCGCTCGCCAGCCTTCCGGACGGTGGCCGCGGGCTGGTCGTCGAGGTGCCGGAGACGTTGCCACGGATCGACGTCGATCCCGGTCTCCTCGAGCGGGCGATCGCGAACATCGTCGCCAACGCGTCGGGGCTGGCTCCGCCCGACTGTCCGGTGAGGATCCACGGATCCGCGGCGGTAGGGCGCGTGGAGCTGCGGGTGATCGACCGCGGGCCCGGCGTCGGGCCACAGGACCGCGAGCGGATGTTCCGTCCCTTCCAGCGGCTGGGCGACGGCACGAGCCGCGACGGGATCGGGCTCGGGCTCGCCGTCGCGAAGGGCTTCGTCGAGGCGATGGACGGTGAGCTCTCGGTCGAAGACACGCCCGGTGGCGGGCTCACGATGGTGCTCGCCTTCCGGGCGGCGTCGACATGACGAGGGTGCTCGTCGTCGATGACGAGCCGCAGATACTCCGCGGACTGAAGACCAACCTGGTCGCCCGCGGCTACGACGTGGACACGGCGCCGGACGGTGAGGCGGCGCTCGATCTGGCGGCGCGGCGTCGCCCCGACGTCGTGATCGTGGACCTCGGGTTGCCCGGGATCGACGGTGTCGACGTGATCCGGGGCCTCCGGACGTGGACCGCGGTTCCGATCATCGTGCTGTCGGCGCGCGAGCAGGAGTCCGAGAAGGTCAACGCGCTGGACGCCGGGGCCGACGACTACGTCACGAAACCGTTCGGCATGGGGGAGCTGCTCGCGCGGGTGCGGGCATCCGAGCGGCGGGCGGTCTCGTCCGACGATGGGGAAGCCGTCGTCCGCACCTCGGCGTTCACCGTGGACCTCGCCGCGAGGAAGGTGGTCGCGGCTGACAGGACGGCCGTCCGCCTCACGCCCACCGAGTGGCACCTCGTCGAGGTCCTCGTCCGTCATCCGGGGAGGCTGGTCAGTCAGCGCCAGCTCCTGCAGGAGGTCTGGGGTCCGCGGTACGAGGAGGAGACGAACTACCTGCGGGTGTACATGGCCCAGATCCGACGGAAACTCGAGCCGGAGCCGTCACATCCCCGCTACTTCATCACCGAGCCCGGCATGGGCTACCGGTTCGAACCGGGCGACTGAGGAGGGTCAGTCGCCGACGATCGCCTCACGGAGCGTCAGCTCCGATTCCGGCGCCGCCAACGCGACCAGCTCATCGCCCGCTGCGAGCACCGTTTCCGGCTGGGGGATCACGACGTGACCCTCCCGGAGGACCGCCACGATCGTGGAGTCCGGCGGCAGACGAAGCTCGTAGAGCGCCTTGCCGGTCGCCGGGGATGCGGTCGTGAGCTTGGTCTCGACGATCGAGGCGCGACCGCCCTCCAGCCGGAGGAGCCGGACGAGGTCGCCCGTCGTCACGGCCTCCTCGACCATCGCGGTGAGCATGTGCGGCGGTGACACCGCTTGGTCCACGCCCCACTGCTCGTTGAACAGCCACTCGTTGCCGGGATGGTTCACCCGGGCGAGCACCCGTGGCACGGCGAACTCCTGCTTCGCCAGCAGGGACGTGACCAGGTTGTCCTCGTCGTCGCCGGTCGCCGCGACGACGACGTCGGCATCGGAGAGGTGCGCGTCGTCGAGGATGCGCGGCTCACACGCGTCGCCGAGCATCACCTTCACGTCTGGGATCTCCTCGCGGAGCCGGTCCACGACGGAACGGTGCTGCTCGATCAACGTCACGTCGTGTCCGCGCTCCACCAGATCCGCCGACAGGTGGCGCCCGATCGCCCCGCCGCCGGTGACCACGACCCGCATCAGTGATGCTCCGACGCGGGTTCGAGCTGCTGGTCAAGCATCTCCAGACCATCCTTGACCATCATCACGACGAGGTAATCGCCCGCCTGCAGGGTGCTATCGGGCGTGGGGAGGAAGCCCGTGCCGCCGCGGGAGACCCCCGCGACCAGGATCTTGCCTTCGACGTTCAGGGTGTTGGCTGGCTTGCCGATCAGGTGCGCTGGGACCGGGACCCGCACGCGGAGGATCTCGCCGCCGCCCAGGCTTTCGCGGATCTCCTCGCGGTCGTGCAGAAGCATCAGCTGGATCTGCTTGATGCCCCAGGTCGTGGTTGCGACGGTCGGTATGTTGAGCCGTCCGTAGATCTCGGCACGGCGCGGGTCGTAGATCCGGGCGATCACCTTGGGCACGTGGAAATGCTCGAGCGCCACTCGTGCGGAGACGATGTTCGAATTGTCTCCGGAGGAAACAGCGATGAAGGCGTCGGCATCCTTGATGCCCGCCTCCTCCAGCAGCTCGCGGTCGAAGCCGAGGCCCACCATCTGACGAGCGCCCTCACCGGGTGGATAGCGCCAGAACGCCTCCGGGTTCTTGTCGATGATGGTCACGTCGTGCCCGCCCTCGAGCAAGGCGAGCGAAAGCTCGGAGCCGACCCGCCCGCAACCCATGATCAGGACGTGCATGAGGCAGAAGCGTACCGCCGGGCTCTATCGATGACATGACGTGACCGCTTCGGGCGCAGACGGTCGTCGCAGCGAACAACCCCAGAAATGTCTTGAGGCCGGCAGCTGGAGGGAGCTGCCGGCCCCGAAGACGGGCTCGGAGGAAAGCGGTGGATGTACCCATCCTGCCCGGCGAACCGCCTAGGGGTGACGGCCACGCGGCCCGTCCGGCAGGAAACCTCTTTCCGGTGAGTAGGCTCCGGCATCGGCCGTGAGGGGGGCGTGAAGGAAGCTGCGGGCGGCGTGAAGATGTCGTGAACGCGCCCCAGGCGTGAACGGGCATCGCGCGGGCGGTAGCGTTCGGCCGTGGTCGTCGAAGGTCCTCCCGGTCGTCTCGCCCGTTTGACGCTGCGTGCGATCGGCATCGGCTTCCTCGCCACGCTCGCCGGGACCGTCCTGGCCCTGCTGACGTCCCAGCTCCAGGGCGCGGGCGTCGCGATCTTCATCCTCTCCGTGACCATCGCCGCGGTCAGCGGCGGCCTGTGGGCTGGCGTCGTGGCCGCCTTGCTCGCCTCGATCGCCCTTCCGATCGTGGAATCGCCCCAGCGCGTGTTCGGCTTCGAACAGCTCCGCGATCTGATCGCCGCGGTCGTGTTCCTGGCGATCGCCGTCGTCGTGGGCCTGGTGGTCGGCAACGCGGCCGATGAGCGCGACCGCGCGAGCCGGCGCGAACGTGAGGCACGGCTCCTCGCCTTCTTGTCGGCGAAGCTCCTGTCCGGAGACGTCCCCGACCGGGTGCTCGACGAGTTCGTCCAGGTGCTCCTGGAGCCGCTCGGACTCGCGTCCTGTCAAGTGTCGGTGACGCTCGACGGCCAGGAGATCGAGGCGAAGGCCGTTCGCCCGGGGGTGCCCCGCGGGGGGCCGACCGAGGTGATTCCCGTCGTCGTGTCGAACATCCCGCTCGGCACCTTGATCGCGGAACGCCCGGAGGGCAGACGCCCGTTCACGCGCGATGAGCGATTGCTCCTGGAGGCCGCGACCCGCCAGGCGGCGGTCGCCCTGGACCGCGCGCGGCTGGACGCTCGAGCGCGCCTGGCGCAGCTGGACGCCGAGACGAACCAACTCCGCGCCGCGATGTTCTCTTCGGTCACGCACGATCTGCGAACCCCGCTCGCCTCGATCAAAGCGGGCGTGACCAGCCTGCTGGACGCGAGCGCGATCCACGATGCGATCCAGCAGCGGGATCTGCTCACAACGATCCTCGAGGAGACCGACCGGCTGAACCGATTGGTCGGGAACATCCTCGATCTGGCGAAGATCCGCGCGGGCGCGTTGATCCCGAAGCGGGTGCCGACGGCCGTCGACGAGGTCGCGGAAGCGGTCGTGGCCCGTATGCATCGCCTCCTCGCCGACTTCGCGGTCGAGCTGCAGCTCGCCCCCGACCTGCCCGAGGTTCCGGCGGACCCGGTGCAGCTCGACCAGGTGTTGACGAACCTGCTGGAGAACGCCGCGCGGCATTCGCCGAGGGGCGGGACGATCCGGATCCACGTCAGCGAGACGCGCGACGCGGTCCGTGTCCGCGTCTCCGACGAAGGCCCGGGCATCAAGCCCGAGGAGCGTGAGAAGGTGTTCGAAGCCTTCTACCGCGGCCGCGAGAGCCCTGAGTCCTCGGGGAGCGGCCTCGGCCTCGCGATCGCGCGCGCCATCGTGACGGCCCACGGCGGGCGCATCCGCATCGAGGAGACGACGGGAGGCGGGACCGCGATGGTGGTCGACGTCCCGCTCGAGGAGACGGTGCTGTGAAGGTCCTGGTCATCGATGACGAACCCCAGATCCGGCGGGCGCTTCGAACGAGCCTGGAGGCGCACGGGTACGAGGTCGCGACCGTCGGCACGGGGGAGGAGGGCGTGGTCGCATCGGCGGACCAGCAGCCCGACTTGGTGCTGCTGGACCTCGGGCTCCCGGACATGGACGGCACCGAGGTGATCCGCAGGGTGCGCGGGTTCTCCGACGTTCCGGTGATCATCCTGTCGGTGCGTGAGGCGCAGTCGGACAAGGTTGCGGCGCTCGACGCCGGAGCCGACGACTACGTGACCAAGCCGTTCGCCATGGAGGAGTTGCTCGCCCGGGCCCGCGCGGCGCTCCGCCGCGCGGGCCCGGACGAGCCCCCCCAACCGACCCTCCGGTACGGCGGCCTGGAGATCGACCTCGCACGTCGCCTGGTCACCCTGGACGGCGAGCAGCTGCACGTGACCCCGACCGAATACTCCTTATTAGAGGCGCTCGTCTCCAATCCGGGGAAGCTCCTCACGCACCAGTGGCTCCTCCGCCGGGTCTGGGGTCAGGGATACGGGACCGAGACGACCTATCTCCGCACCTACATCCGCGCGCTCCGCAAGAAGCTGGGCGACGACGCGTCCTCGCCTGCCCTGATCGTCACCGAGCCGGGCGTCGGCTACCGCTGGGTGGGTGAACCAGCCTGAGCGACACGTAGCATCAGCAACCATGGCTGCGACTTCGAACGCCCCCCCGACCTCGATCATCAAGCGCCTCTTCGTGGGGCGAGCGTTCACGAGTCAGCACCTGGAGCACACGTTGCTGCCGAAGGTCCTCGCGCTTCCGGTCTTCGCGTCCGACGCCCTGTCCTCGGTCGCGTACGCCACGGGTGAGATCCTGATCGCGCTCACCCTAGTCACGTCGCACCCACAGTCCTACGTGATGCCGATCGCGATCGCGATCGCGTTGCTGATGGCGATCGTCGTGAGCTCGTACCGACAGACCGTCCGCGCCTACCCGGGAGGCGGCGGTGCGTACATCGTGAGCAAGGACAACCTCGGAACGCTGCCCGGGCTGGTCGCGGCCGCCGCCTTGCTGTTCGACTACATGATGACCGTGGTGGTCTCCGTCGTGGCGGGCGTGTTCGCTATCGGGTCGGCGTTCGAGTGGGCGAACGAGCACCGGGTCCTGCTGTCGATCCTGTTCGTGCTGCTCGTGACGTTCGCGAACCTGCGGGGTGCACGGGAGTCGGGAACGGTGTTCGCGATCCCCACCTACGGGTTCGTCATCTCGATCCTCGTCCTCGTCATGATCGGGTTGGCGCGGTGCCTGGGTGGCTGTCCGGCGGTCGGTGTCCACTCGGACCTGCTCCCGGGCGCCGCAACCACCGCCGCGGCCGTCGGCCTGTTCGCGATCCTGAAGGCGTTCTCTCAGGGCGCCACCGCGCTCACCGGCGTCGAGGCGATCTCCAACGGCGTGCCGGCGTTCAAGCGTCCCCAGGCGAGGAACGCGGCCGCGACCCTCGCGATCATGGGCACGATCGCGGTCACGATGTTCCTCGGGATCTCCTGGCTCGCCACGCACATGCCGGGCGTCGTCGCGAGCGAGCAGCGGTCGGTCGTCGCGCAGATCGCGATCGGGATCTTCGGCAACTCCTCGCCGGGTTTCTTCGTGGTGCAGTTCTTCACCGCGGCGATCCTGATCCTGGCCGCGAACACCGCCTACCAGGACTTCCCCCGGCTCGCCTCGATCCTCGCGCGGGACCGGTTCATGCCGAGCCAGTTCGTCAACCGGGGCGACCGGCTGGTCTTCTCCAACGGGGTGATCGTGCTGGGGCTGCTTTCGTGCGCGATGATCTACGCCTTCCATGCCGACCTGAACACGCTGATCCATTTCTACGTCGTGGGCGTGTTCACGTCGTTCACGCTTTCCCAGACCGGCATGGTCAAGCACTGGCTGGCCGAGGGTCGCAAGGGCGATGCCGCGATGCGCGGTTGGCGTCGATCGATCGTGATCAACATCATCGGGGCGATCACGACCGCGATCGTGCTGATCGTCGTGGTGATCTCGAAGTTCGCCGAAGGCGCGTGGCTCTCGATCCTGATCATCGGCTTGCTGGTGCCGGGTTTCTACTCGATCCACAAGCACTACGCATGGGTGCGGGCCCAGACGCGTCGCGGTTCGGAGCGCCCGGGAGAGCTGGAAGCGAACCACGTGGTGTTGCTGGTGCGCGATGTCGATGCATCCACCGCGGAGGCTCTCGGGTACGTGCGCTCGTTCCGGCCGGCTTCGTTACACCCCGTAACGCCCGGTGGGTCCGTCCCGCCGGATCTGGCGGAGCGATGGCGATCGCTCTGCGAGCCGGGAACCGCCGAGCTCGAGGCGCTCGGTGCCGGCAACCTCACCTCGGCGGTCCGTGCCTACGTGCGACGGCTGCAGCCCGGCCCCCGCGACGTCGTGACGGTCATGGTCCCGGAGATCGTGGATCAAGGTCTGGTCCGGTACCTCGTGGGCGAGAACGAGCTGGTCCGCCTGAAGGCGGGGCTCCTCGGCGAGCCCGGTGTCGTCGTGACCGACGTACCGGTGGTCGAGGATCCGGCGCGGCACGCCGACGTCTCGAAGCCCCTGATCCCCCAGAAGACGGTGACCCTCGTGTTCGTTTCATCGGTCAACGACGTGACGGTGCGCGCCATCAACTACGCCCGGACTCTGGATGCCACGATCACCCGCGCGATCTACTTCGATGTCGATCCCGATCAGGCGAACCGTCTCGAGGCGTCATGGTTCAACCTCGGGCTCGACGTGCCGCTCGACATCGTGGAAGCGCCGTTCCGAGACCTCACCCGTCCCATGCTGAACGAAGTGCGGCGGTTCTCGGTCCACCCCCATGTCATGGTCAACGTCTTGGTGCCCGAGGTGATCGTGTCCCATTGGTGGCAGCTGCCCTTGCACAACCAGAGCGCGCTGTTCATCAAGCGGCTCTTCCTGCACGAGGATCGCGTCCTGCTCACGAGCGTCCCGTTCCTGCTCGAGCGGGATGCCGCGGAGGTCCCCGTTCAGTCCGTCTGAGCAACGCTCCGCGTACGAAGGATCGCGGACAGCTCCGCACCCGCTAGGAAGATCCACGCCGCGATCCGCAGGAACAGCAGCACGCCGAACACGGTCGCGATCGTGCCGTACAAGGCCGACCACTGCGCGACCTGGCGCGCGACGAACCAGCTCCCGATCCCCTGCAGGATCGTCCATCCCAACGCGCACACGACCGCGCCGGGAACGAGATCGCGGATGGCCTGCCGTCCGGGCGCCAGCAGTCGGTAGGCGATGAGGAAGAAGCCGACGAGCATCGCGAACACCCCGATGTCGGCGGCTATCAGGCCCGGCCAGCCCCCTGTGCGATCATGCGCGACGTTCGTGACGACGCCGGCGATGGTCACGCCCACGATCAGGAGCGCGCCGAGCACGAACGTGTCGACGACGGCGACGAACCGGCTCGCGATGACCGTTTCTCGATGGCCGAAGATGACGCCGAGCGCGCGGCGCGCCCGGTTGGACAGGGCCGATGCCGCCCAGACCAGGCCGGCGAGGCCCACGATGCCAGCCGTGAACCTGCCGTCGACGATCGTCTGCGCCTGGCCCGCGACGAGTTGCGTCAGCCCCGGGATCGTCGAGACGAGCTCATCGATGGACGCCATCCCGCGGCCTTCGAGCCGGAAGCCGACCAATGATGTGGCCAACAGGAGGAGGGGGAAGATGGAAAGGAACGCCGTGAAGGTGAGCGCCGAGGCTTCGGTTGCGACGTCGTCGCGCAGTGCCTTGCCTCGCAGCTCTCGTGCAACGGACACGACCTTGCGACCGAACGGTCGGCCCAACGTCCGCTGCGCTAGGGTTCCCATGCACCCGAGGTTCTCACGGAGGCCCCAGCAGGATGAACATCCGTCCCGCGACGAAAGACGATGTGCAGTTCCTGAAGAAGATGCTCTACGAGGCCGCCCGCTGGAACCCCGATTGGCCTCGCGAGCCGATCGAGGAGGTCCTTGCCGACCCCGTGCTCGTTCGCTACCACCAGGGGTGGGGCCGGGACGGAGACGGCGGCGTGGTGGCCGAGGTGGAGGGCTTGCCGGTCGGGGCCGCGTGGTACCGGTTGTTCACCGCCGAGGAGCCCGGGTACGGCTTCGTTGACGACAAGATCCCCGAGCTCTCGATCGCGGTCGTTCCTCTGCATCGGCGGAAGGGGATCGGCGAGGCCCTGTTGCGATCGTGCATGGTGCAAGCCCGCGAGGAAGGGTTCCAGGCGTTGTCACTCTCGGTCGCCGTCCACAACCGATCGCGGATGATGTATCAGAAGGCCGGCTTCGAGAAGGTCGAGGAGTCCGGCGGGAACTGGACGATGGTCGCCAACCTCTGACGGGCGTTACCTGCTGGCCGGCCCATCTTCGCGGCCGTCCAGCGCCGCGTATTCGCGACGGACCTGCTCCCAGCGACGCGACACGAACACGACGAATGCCACGACGACGACGCCGGCGATGATCCAAGCGAACGGCTGGATCACCCGCTCGATCTCGCGCCAGCGATCGCCGAACACATGCCCGATCGACGCGAGCCCGACGCACCAGATGACCGAGCCAGCCAGGGTGTACAGCGTGAATCGCCAGAACCGCATCGCCGCGACCCCCGCCGGCAGGCTCACGAAGGACCGGACAAGCGGGATGAGCCGCCCGTACGCGGCCACGGCCTCACCGTGGCGCTCGAACCAGTCGTGGGCCCGGTCGATCTCGTGCGGTCGGATCAGCAGGTACCGGCCGAAGCGGTCGATCGCGGGCCGGCCGCCCGCGTAGCCCACCCCGTACGCCAGCCACGATCCGATCAACGTCCCGGCTATCGCCCAGAACACGACCCCGACCAGCGACAACTCCTGCCCCGCACCGACGACCAAGGTGCTGGTGAGGGCTCCGCCGAAGAGGAGGGTCACCTCGCTCGGGAACGGGACGCAAGCCGAGTCCAGCAACATCAGGACGAAGATGGCCAGGTATCCGTGCTCGCTGACCAGCCGGATGATCGTGTCGGTGAGCAGGGCGAGCACGCGTCCTCCGAGGTGGCCTCAAGGGGTACGGGGAATACGCCGAGCGTAGCAGCGCGTTGTGGCGGTCTCGTGACGGCCATGCCAGCCGCAGAGGCGGCCGGTGGTACCGTCCGGCACCGGAGGAAGCAACCGAGATGACCAAGACGCTCGTCGTCGTCGAATCGCCCGCCAAGGCGAAGACGATCGAGAAGTACCTGGGTGACGGCTATGCCGTCCGCGCTTCGTATGGGCACATCCGGGACCTGCCTCGCTCCAAGCTCGGGGTCGACCCCGATCAGGACTTCGCCGTGCAGTACGAGGTCCCGGAGGACTCGAAGCGGCACGTGGCCGACCTGAAGAGGGCCCTGAAGCAGAACGAGGATCTCGTCCTCGCGACCGACTACGACCGTGAGGGGGAAGCCATCGCCTTCCACGTGGCGACCCTCCTGGGCGTGGAGCCCGCCGGGGCGAAGCGGGTGACCTTCACCGAGATCACGCGTGACGCCATCCTCGAGGCCTTCGCTCACCCGCGGACGATCGACATGGAGCTCTTCGACGCCCAGGAGGCCCGGCGGATCCTCGACCGGCTCGTCGGCTACAAGATCTCGCCGCTCCTGTGGAAGCGGGTCCAGCCCGGCTTGTCCGCCGGCCGTGTCCAGTCGGTGGCCGTTCGCCTGATCGTGGAGCGCGAGCGCGAGATCGACGCGTTCGTTCCCGTCGAGTACTGGAGCATCGACGTCCGTCTCACCCCCGAGGACGTCGAGCAGCCGTTCCTCGCACGGCTCACCGAGGTCCCCGAGGGCAAGCTCGCCACCGGTCCCGACAAGAAGGGGCTGCTCCTCGGGACGGAGGGCGACGCCGGGCAACACGCCGAGCGGCTCCGCCGGGCCTCCTACCGGGTCATCGCGGTGGAGAAGAAGGAGCGGAAGCGCTCGCCGACGCCGCCGTTCACGACCTCGACCCTCCAGCAGGAAGCCGCTCGCAAGCTCGGGTTCAGCGCCCGCAAGACCATGACGCTCGCCCAGCGGCTCTACGAGGGCATCGACCTGCCGGGCGAGGGGACGACCGGTCTGATCACGTACATGCGGACGGACTCCGTGACGATCGCGGACTCGGCGCTCCGCGAGATCGCGGAGCTCGTCAAGCAGGACTATGGCAGGGCCTATTCACTGGCCGACGCGCGCCGGTACAAGACCCGTTCCCGCAACGCGCAGGAAGCTCACGAGGCGGTCCGCCCCACCAGCGTGTTCCGGACGCCGCAGCGTGTCGCGGCGGCGCTCGATCGCGATCAGCTCCGGCTCTACACCTTGATCTGGCAACGGACCGTGGCGACCCAGATGGCCGACGCGCGGTTCGACCAGGTGGGGATCGACATCGAGGCGCTCGCACCCGCCAACGGTCACGGCGGCGGGCAGGCTCGCTACGGGCTCCGGGCTACCGGCCAGACCCTCACCTTCGACGGGTTCCTGAAGCTCTACCGGGAGGGGCGCGACGACGAGCCGGACGAGGACGCCGAGGCCGCGCTGCCGGTGCTCGCGGCGGAGCAGCTCCTCCGCATGCTCGAGGTCCTGCCGGAGCAGCACTTCACGCAACCGCCCCCCCGATACACCGAAGCTTCGCTCGTGAAGAAGCTCGAGGAGCTCGGGATCGGGCGACCGTCCACCTACGCGTCGATCATCTCGACGATCCAGGACCGCGGATACGTCCGCCTGGAGGATCGACGGTTCCGACCCGAGGACGTCGGCTACGTGGTGACGGACAAACTCGTCGAGCACTTCCCCGACATCGTCAACCCCGACTTCACGGCCTACATGGAGAAGGAGCTGGACGACATCGCCGAAGGGCAGCTCCGCAAGGTCCAGATGCTCGAGGAGTTCAACGGCCCGTTCGAGCGCGCCCTCGAGAAAGCCGAGGGTTCCTTCGAGCGGTTCTCCGAGGAGCTCGACGAGCTGTGCCCGCTCTGTCCCCAGGAGGGGAGGGAGCCGGGCAGGCTGCAGGTCAAGCTGGGCCGCTACGGCAAGTTCATCGGGTGCCCCAACTACCCGGAGTGCCGTTACATCCGCAACATGGACGGGACCGAGCGCGCCGAGCCGGAGCTGCTCGACGAGACCTGTCCGGATTGCGGCCGGCAGCTCCAGCGTCGCGTCGGACGCTACGGGCCGTTCGTGGGATGCAGCGGGTATCCGGAGTGCCGGTACATCAAGAAGGACCCGCCCACCTCCACCGGCGTGACCTGCCCCCAGTGCCACCGTGGGGAGCTGGTGGAGAAGCACACCCGCTTCGGGACGTTCTACGGATGCGACCGGTACCCCGAGTGCGACCTGGCGGTGAACAACCCGCCCGAGAAGGATCGCCCCTGCCCCGAGTGTGGCTCCCTGCTGCTCCGTCGTCCGAAGTCGCTGCGCTGCTGGAACTGCGGCGCCGAGCTGGATCTGGACTTCAACGTCACCAAGTCGGGTGACGTGGATGCGGAGGCCGAGGCGCGACGCCTCAAGGCCGAGGCGCGCGCGCGCAAGGCCGCGGCGCGGAAGAAGCCGGCGCCGAAGAAGAAGACCACTGCGAAGGCGAAGACCACGGCAAGCAAGAAGAACGCCGCGAAGAAGGCCTAGGAGGCCCGGCCGGCCGTGTCGACCATCGCCGAGGAGGTCGAGGTCCTCCGCGGCGCCCGGTCGGCGACCTTCAAGGACCTGCTGACGCACCGGGCGTTCGCCCGGCTCCTCGCGGCCATGTCGGTCTCGTCGTTCGGCGACTGGGTCGGGTTCGTCGCGGTGACGGCCATCGTCGCGAACCTGGGTGGCGGAACCGCCCTGCTCGCCGTCGCGGGCGTGATGATCGCCCGCACGCTTCCAGCGTTCCTGTTCGGTCCGATCGCGGGAACACTGGTCGATCGGCTCGATCGCAAGCGATTGATGATCATCGCCGATCTGGCGCGCGGCGCGATGTACCTGTCGATGGTCTTCCTGCGCGAGTTGTGGGCGATCTACCTGCTGTCCTTCGCGATCGAGTGCCTGTCCTTGGTCTGGGGTCCGGCGCGGGATGCTTCGCTTCCCAACCTCGTGCCACGACGGCAGCTCGCGAACGCCAACTCGCTCGTGTTGCTGAGCGCCTACGCGACGCTTCCGATCGGCGGCGCGGCGTTCGCGGTCCTCACCGCCGTCTCCATCTGGATGGGCGGTCGGATCCCGGCGCTCGCGACCCAGCCGGAGTCGCTCGCCCTGCTGCTGGACGCGGGCACGTTCTTGTTCTCGGCGAGCATGGTCGCGGGGATCCCCATCCGACCGCAGCCGAGCCACTCGACGGAACGCCTGACGCTGTCGCGCGTCTGGCGTGACACGAAAGACGGGATCAACTTCCTGCGCGAGAACTCGATCGCGTCGGCGATGACGGGCGGCATCGTGGTCGCCTTCGGTGCCGTCGGCGCGGTGCTGGCGATCGGCCCGGTGTTCGTGACGTCGACGCTCGAAGCCGGGCCATCGGGGTGGGGGCTAGTCGTGACTGCGTTCGGCGTCGGGATGGGGCTCGGGATGGCGACGGCGGGGCAGGCGGCCAAGGTCGTCGAGCGCGAGATCGTTTTCGTCTGGTCGCTGGTCGCCGCCGCGGCCGCCCTGTTCGTCCTGGCGACGATGCCCAACCTCTCCTGGGCCATCGTGTTCACCGTCTGGCTCGGGGCGTTCTGCGGTCTGGCGTGGGTCAGCGGGTACACGCTGCTGCAGGAGAACGTCGTTGACGAGTTCCGTGGCCGGACGTTCGGTTCGTTGACGACGTTGTCGCGGATGGTTCTGTTCCTGTCGCTCGCGGCCTTCCCGACGCTTGCGCAGGGCTTCGATCAACACCAGGCGCTTGCTCAAGCGGTACCGTCTGTCGCGACCCGTCCCGCTCACCCTCGTGCCCAAACTCAAGCGACCTCCCGCCACCGGCCTGTTCATCGCCTTCGAAGGCGTCGAGGGCGCCGGCAAGGGCACGCAGATCTCGATGGCCGAGGCCCACCTGCGGTCGCTCGGTCTCGACGTCCTCGTCACCCGCGAACCCGGGGGCACGGTCGCGGGCGAGCAGATCCGCGAGCTCCTGCTCGATCCGGCGACCGGCAAGCTGGATGCCCGAGCCGAGGCCTTGCTGTTCGCCGCCTCCCGCGCACAGACCGTGGCCAGCGTGATCCGGCCGGCGCTGGCGGAGGGCAAGGTCGTGATCTGCGACCGGTACGTGGACTCGTCGCTCGCCTATCAAGGGTGGGCGCGCGGGTTGGGCGAGCCCGACGTCTTGTCACTGAACGTCTGGGCGACCCAGGGGTTGTTCCCGGATATGGTGATCCTGTTGCACCTGGAGCCCGAGCTCGGGATGGCACGATCCGAGGACGAGCCGCGCGATCGGATGGAGCAGGAGGGACAACAGTTCCTCGCGAAGGTCGCGGACGCGTACCTCAAGATCGCGGAAGAACATCCGGAGCGGTTCGTCGTGGTTGACGCCAACCGCGATCCGGCCGCGGTCTTCGATTCGGTCCGCGAGGCGCTGGAGCGCGCGGTCCACGAGCGCGATGATCACCACCCGACGAGCTAGATCCCTCGAAGATCCGCACGTCCGCGACCGTCGTTAGTCTTGGTGAGGTGCAGACGGTTCTCGATCAGGTGCCCGGGCAGGACGCCGCCATGACGTTCCTCCGTGGCGCCGCCGAACGTCCGCACCACGCTTACGTCTTCGCAGGGCCCGAAGGCTCGGGGAAGTCGCTCGCCGCTCGGGCCTTCGCGGCCTCCCTCTTGTGTGCCAACGGTGGGTGCGGGGAGTGCCGCGACTGCCGGCTCGCGCTCCGCGACCAGCATCCGAACGAGTTCGTGGTCGAGCCGGAGGGACGGGACATCCACGTCGATACCGTCCGCGACGAGGTGTGGCATCCCGCCTACCTGACCGCGCCGGAGCCGGGCCGGAAGGTCTTCCTGCTCCGCGAGGCCGACCGGCTGTCGCCGTCGGCCGCCGATACCTTGCTGAAGGTCCTGGAGGAGCCGCCCGCCGACGCCGTCTTCCTGTTGCTCTCCGCAAGGGCGCACGAGCTGCCCGAGACGATCTGGAGCCGGTGCCACATCGTGACCTTCACGGCGCTGAGCGAGCCCTTCGTGGTCGAGCAGCTCGAGGCCGAGGGCGTCGCGGCGACCCGCGCACGGCTCGCCGCCCGGCTCGCGGGCGGGAACCTCGGCCGAGCCCGGCGGATGGCGGTGGATGACGACGGGCTCGCGTTCCGCGACGTGGCCGCGCACGCCCTGGAGCTCGGATCCAAAGGCCCGGCGGGCGCGCTCCAGGCCGCCGACGCGGTGATCGCGGCGGCGGCCGAGCACAAGAAGGGACTGGGGCGCGAGCTCGATGCCGAGCTCGCGCCCTTCCTGGACGAGAAGGGTCGGCCCGAGGAGGCGTACCGGGGCTCGATCCGGAGGATCGAGACCCGGTTCCACCGCCGAGAGCGTCGGGCCGAACGCGATCATCTGGATCGCGTGCTGATGGCCGCCTCGGCCCTGCTCCGCGACTCGGTGGCGGCCGGGACGGGGGTGTCCGCCCGCGCCCTGCTGAACCCGGATCGGAAGGCGGCCAAGGAGGGTTCGGCGACGAAGGCCGTGGCGGGGCTCGCGGCGATGGAGGAGGCTCGGGCGGCCCTCGCTGACGATGTCAACCTCAACCCGCGGCTCGTCGTGGAACGTGCGTTCCTCCAGCTCTCGCTGGAGGAACGCGGGTAGGCCTTTCGCCAGCCGCACCGACTTCCGGCCGTCGACCCACCTGACCTGGGAAGGTACCCTCAACCGTCGGGCGCTGAGGAGGGACGCCAGGGGGATGCGCTTCATCGATCGCTTCACGCTGGATGACGTGAGCGCCAAGGTGTGGTGGCCGTTCGCCATGGTGCTCCTCGTACTGTTCGTGTTGACCTTCCCGGCGGAGCACCGAGCCGTCGCCGCGCGGCACCGCGACACCGCGGCCGTCGATGCCGACCTCAGCCAACGGGTGATCGAGCCGAACGTGGCGTCGGCGCTCGCATGGTCATCGATCACGGGCTCGCGGAGCGATGTCCTCGCCGAGGAGGTGCACGACGAGATCCTCGTGAACGACACTCGGATCCGAGCGGTCCGGCTCTGGTCGAAGCAACACTTCCTGTTGTGGTCCTCGGTCCACGAGCCACTCGATTCCGCCTCGCTGAACGAAACGGACATCAACACGGCGATCGCGGCCAAGGGCGCGCCGACCTGGGTGGTCACGCACCGGACGCCGACGAACGAGCCAGGGCCCGCAGCGTTCTACTCGTACACGGCGATCGGCGGCCAGCCGCTCGTGGCGCAGTTCGAGTACCGAGATGGAACGCTGACGTCGGACGTTCGCGCCTCATGGCTCGGCTACCAGATCGCGATCGGGCTCGGGCTTCTGTTGGCCCTCACCCTCTCGTTGCTGTCGATGCGCGAGCCGACGGCGAAAATCGGGACCGGGGTGCCCTTCTTCGCCGGGTCGGTGCCGGAAGACCTCGCGTTGATCGAGGTCGATCGCGCGGTCGCGATCGAACAAGCGGGCGATCGGATCAAGGAGCGCCTCGCCTCGCTCCAGCACAAGCTGGAGGTGAGCGAGGCCGCGCGCCTTCGGGCGGAAGGTCGACTGCAGCAAGCCCTGGCGGCGCTGGCGCAGCCGGGACGTCGGAGTGTGATGCCGGTGCCGCAGCCGACGCCGGTGTCCCGCGAGGTCGTCGAGGTTCCCGAGTTCGAGGAGATCGTCGCCCCGCCGGAGACCGAGCCGGTCGTGGTTGCGCAAGCCAAACGCGCTCCTGCGGCACGCGGCCGGTCATCGGTCGTCCCGAAGAAGAAGGAGAGAGCACCGAGGCGGTCGTCGAAACCGAGGCCGGTTGCGGTTCCTGCTCCGAAGCCGTCGGTGCCCGAACCTGTCGCAGCACCCCAGCCCGAGCCCGTCGTCGAAACGCCCCAGCCCGAGCCGGCACCGATCGTTCCACCTCCGGAACCCGCCCCCGCGCCGGAGCCGATCACCACACCCGAACCCGAGCCCGTCGCGAAGGCCGAACCGACCGATGCCGGCGCGCGGCCTGAGGTCGTGGTGGTCCCGGAGTTGCAGCCTGCGCGGGCGTCGGCCGGCCCGGAATCGGCCTCGGATCTGCTCGACCGGTTGGTGGAGCCTGTCGCCGACCACGGTCCCAGCGATGCGGCGGACGATCTGCGCGCGAAGCTCGCACGAACCGCTGCGATCAAGAAGCCGGGCTCGAAGGAACGCCGCGAGGCGGACGAGCAGCACCGATCCTGAGTCGCGTGCAGGCCCGCCCGCGGAGTGGTGCTGGCACCACTGTCAGCCACCCGGGTCCTCTGCGACGCTTGACGTGGAGGTCCAGATGTCGGTTCGCGTGTTGATCGTCGATGACCAGGAGCCGTTCCGCCTCGCGGCGCGCATGGTCGTCGACGTTACCGATGGCTTCGAGGTCGTCGGCGAGGCCGAGACCGGGGAGGACGGCGTCGCGATGGCGGCCGACCTCGCGCCCGACCTCGTGCTGATGGACGTCAACCTTCCCGGGATCGACGGGCTCGAAGCGACCCGTCGCATCCTCGGGGCCGATGGTCCGCCGGTCGTGCTGCTGCTCTCGACGTACGAAGAAGAGGAGTACGCGCCGCGCGCCGCGGAATGCGGCGCGGCCTCGTACATCCCCAAGGCGGTATTCGGCCCAGACCGCCTGGAGGCGGCCTGGGCCGACGCCTCCAGGTCATGAATCGGCCGAGCTTTACGCGACCGGCACCCGTCCGCCGACGGTCGAGCCCTCGCCGGGAACGCTCCGGACCGTGAGCGAGCCCCCGATCGCATCGAGCCGGTCGGCCATCCCCTGGATGCCGGTCCCGACACGCACCCGATCCACCTCGAACCCCGCTCCGTCGTCGTCCACCTCGAACACGAGGTGACCGTCGGCCTGCGCCAGCGTGATGGTCGCGCGCGTGGCCCCCGCGTATTTCGCGACGTTGTTCAGCGCTTCGAGAACGCAGAAGTAGACGGCCGACTCGATCTCCTGGGGGTACCGACCCACGCCGTCAGCATCGACCGTCGTGGGGACGGCCGCCTTGCGTGACTGGGCCTCGAGGGCCGCGGCGAGCCCTTTGTCCGCCAGGAGCGGCGGGTAGACCCCGCGCGCGAGGTCGCGCAGATCTTCGAGGGCGGCGTTCGCCTGGGAGCCGAGCCTCGCCGCGAGCTGACGGTCCCGTTCGGGATCCTTGCCCGCGGACTGCTCCAGCAGCCGCAGCTCGACCGCGAGGGCGACCAGCTGCTGCTGAGCGCCGTCGTGGAGGTTCCGCTCGATCTTCCGACGCTCCTCGTCCTGCGCGGCGACGAGACGCTGCCTCGACGCGCGCAGCTCCTCGATCAAGCGGACGTTCCGGAGCACGGGTCCCGCCTGCGCTGCCAGGTCGTTCACCAGCTTCTCTCGACTCGGATCGAGCGGGTCGTTCGCCGGCATCGTGACCTCGAGCGCGCCGAGCTCCTCTCCTTGGTGCATGACGGGAACGACGAGGTCAGCGGAGCCGTTCGCCCCGCCGAACGCTGCCGCCTCCCGCCGATCTCCGCCGACGGACAGCATCACGCGGGCGCGCGATGCCCCGGTACCGTTCGCAAGGATCCGCACCATCCGAGGAAGCACGTCGTCCGTAGAGTACGTCTCGCCGACGCGGCCGCCGAACTCGGTCAGGACCTCGTACGGCGTCGCGCGCGTGTGGTAGACCACCCGATCCGCGAACCGTCGCGCGAGGTGCCGGAGCGGGCCGAAGAGCGTCCCGATCGCAACCCCGACGATGAACAGGCCGCGTTCCCACGCGGTCAGACCGGTCCCAACCACGAAGACCGGGATCAGCAGCACGACGCCGAGGGACACGAGCGTCAACCCGCCGGCAACCACGGCGAAGACCAATGCCTTCTTGATCACGATGTCGAGGTCCCACAGGTGGTACCGGTAGATCGCGATCAGATACGCCGCGGGGATCCCCATCACGATGATGGCCGCCATCAGGCCGAACAGCAGGTCGGTGCTGACGCCAGCGATGTGTGGGTTCTCGATGTGGAAGAAGACGCTCGCGACGGCCCCGCTCGCGAAGACGACGATGAACAGGATCCCCGCGAGGCTCGTGACGAAGACGAGCCACCGCAGCTGCTGCCGTTCGTCGCCGGTCGCTCGTTTGAACCGACCTCGAACGCCGAAGATCGTCGCGATCGTGAGGATCACCGCAACCATGCCGCC
>VAXZ01000155.1 GCA_005885035.1 Actinomycetota bacterium | reverse complement strand
TCACCAAGCTCAACCCGAGCGGCGCCCCGGACGCGAACGGCATCCGGGAGATCATCGCCGGCACCGGCGGTGAGAACCACAGCATCAGCAGCAAGCTCTACCCGGGCACCGAAGCGTCCGACGGGGGCCATTTCGGCATCCTCGAGATGACGCTGCATCCGGGGGGATACGACTGGCAGTTCGTCTCGGATACAGGGTCGGTGATCGACAGCGGCTCGGACGCTTGCGTCACCTAGGGCCACGGTCCTCCGGCGCTCGACGACCTCCGTCGCGTACTGATCCGACCAGCGGTTCAACACGTTCGGGGCGGGATCTCCAAGGTGGCCGAACCGATCTGAGCGAATCACGCAGGTGCCGGCGGTCCCACCGATACGAGAGCGCTCCCTGGCTTGCGTCCCTTCGGCGACGTCACGAAAGGGACATAGGCCACCACACGATGTGGTGAGCTTGCGTGAATCTTCGCGCTCCGCAGCCCGGGAAGCGGCACTCGACGTCGCGATAACGGAGTTGGCGCATCATGGCGGGCGTCGGCTCGCGGGACAGCCTTCCGAGTCGCACCGGCTCTCCACTCGCGTCTTCCAGCACCGTTTGCACGCGCGCGTCGCATAGCAGGCGGCGCGCAGTCTCCGGGTGGATCCGTCCGCCTCCTTCGACTTCGGCCGCGCTGTCGGTTCCGACCAGGTCGTCGAGCCGAGCGTGGACGACGACGGTCGCACGATCCGGGTCGGCGTCGACCGCGACGCGATTGGAGCACAAAGCAACGAGCGCGTCGGCCCTGCGGGCTGCCGCGAATGCGGGGTCATCTTCACCCGGCATCAGCGGGATCGAGTCGCTCATGCGTTCGAGCGCTCGGACGACGACCGCCCCTTGGGCGGCGGGCAGCTCCGCCTCGAGGCCGAAGCGGTTCCCGTCGTCCAGGCTCCACCAGTTGAGGAACCGAGCATGCTCGGCGTCGCGAACATCCTCGATCGTCCGGCTAACCTCCAGATCCGCCCGACGCTTGACGGCTGCGCAGGAAACGAACCTGGCCCATGAGATCAAACCGGCTTCTGACTCGAAGGTCGCGAACCGGGCCAACTCGACGACCTTGTCGATGCCGAGCTCACCCGAGGAGAGCGCATGAGCTAGGTCCGTCAGATGTTCGAGCGCGTGAGCGGCAGCGATCCACCGCCGGGCTTTCCATCCGGAGATGCCCTGACGCATGGAGAGCCAATGCGCCATGTCGCGTGCTCCCGAGCCACGCCAGAGATCGCGTCGGTCAACCTCGGCGATGAAGCCGAGGAGCTCGCGCTGGATCCGCGAAGCTTGCCGATGCGATCCATCGACCGCGTCGATGAGTTCTTCGTCGCTGAATCTCTCTGTTGGGGACACCCGGACCTCGTTCGGTCACGGGGGAGGAGACCATTCACTCTATCGAACATACGTTCGATAGTCAAGGCTTAGCGAGAGATATTTCGAAAAAGCGGTGATCGGTCACGAGCGCGGGGTCCGCGACCACGAGGCAGCTTGAGAGACACATCCAGGCTCGGAGTTGGCGTAGTTCACCATCTCGATCCCGCCGACGAGAGGGGCCGCCCTCGGGCTGCCCCTCTCGCGTGTCAGCGCAGCGTCCGTTCAGCCAGCGACGCGGATGATCCCACTCATCTGTGAGCCGTGGACAAGACAGACGAAACGGTAGGTCCCCGGTCGTTGCGCGACGAACGTGTGCGACGTGCCCCAGACCAGCAGTCCCGAGTTCCTGAAGGCGGACGGCGAGGTCAACGTAGCTTTCGCCGTCGGTCGAAGTGCCTTCGAGTTGAACGCGATCTGGAAGTCGGTTGGCGCGGCGCAATCCGCCGGCGAGTTCGCCGCTGTATCCGGGCCGGGGACTTCGAACTGCGTCGTGATGAACGGCACCGTCGCAGCCGCGCTCTTCGGGAAGGTCGCGGTATGGATCTCGAAGTTCCCCAAGACGCGCACGCGGTCGCCGACGTGAACGCGGATCGTGTGATCGGGGTGCTCGTCGGCGGAAACCTGGTTCTAGAAGCCGCCGGCCCAGATCGTGACCCGCGTGTTTCCCCCGACCGGGGTCCGCTTGACGGTCTGCGCCAGGTCGTCGGCAACCGATCCATCGGACGTCCTCGCGACGTGGACCTGGTGCTTGACCTTCGCGTTCACGGCCGCAGGAGGGGGGATCGATGTCCCGCCCGCCACGACTTTCAGGGAGGCTTGCATCCCCGGGTGCAGCAGGCACAAGAAGGTGTACGTGCCGACGGGCGCGGTCACGTTCGTCCAGAAGTGGGGCTCGCTTCCCGGGGTGGAGAACTGCAGCCCGCTGCTCACCACGCCGGTCCCATCGAAGGTGCAGGGGTTCCCTGAAGTACCACACGTCGGGTCGCTAGGTCTCGCCACGGCAGGATCGACGTCGATCTGGTTGTCATCCCCCCCGACCGTGACGTCCGGAACCTGGAGTGCCCACGGGAAAAGCGACGGATCTTGCGGGCCGCCAGGTCCTTGGTTGGTGGCGCGCCACGCGTTCGCGTTATCGCTGGGGACCAGGGTTGCGGTGTGGGGGGTGCCCACGCCGTCCCAGGCCGCGTTGACGGTATCGCCCTGGTGCACCTTCAAGGTTCGCGGGAAGAAGCGGAGGAAGGACCATGGCTCGCCAACTGGGGGCCGAGCATCCAGTTGCAGCCGGAACGTCTGCGCCACGGCAGCCGTCGCTGGCTGGATGGCAATGGTCATAGCCAAAGCGGCCGCGATCCGGCCGCGACCATGCGTACTCGAACAGTCACTATCCCTGCCTCTTGTCGTTCTCGTCCTGACGCGGAACCCTAATGGGCGGGTCCCGGTGAAGGCGATAGACCGCTACTCCTCGGGGTCAGTG
>VAXZ01000133.1 GCA_005885035.1 Actinomycetota bacterium | reverse complement strand
CTGAGCCCGGGCCGACCTCCGGGGGGACCGGGTAGCCATGCCGCTCTCCGATCGAGACAGGCGGACGCTGAGGATCGGCGGGATCGTTGCGGGGGTGCTCGTCGTGGGGCTCGTCCTGTTCAACGTGCTCAGTGGCGGTGGCGGGACGGAGACGGCGCTTCCACCGACCGCGCCGCGATCGGCGACCCCAACCTCCACCCCGACGGTCGCGCCGACGGCCACGCCGACACCCGTCGCGGTGTTCACCGGGCGCGACCCGTTCTCGACCCCCCCGCAGTTCTTGGTCGCGACCGCCACGTCGGGGACGGGCTCTTCCAGCGGCAGCTCGTCGGTTTCCGGCTCCTCGAGCTCGACGTCGACGCCCACCTCGGCGACGCCGACACAGCCGGGTGGGGGATCCAGCGCGAACCTCGGTGGTCATTCGGTGGTCCTGCTTGACACCTTCCGGGTGAGCGGGACCGATCGCGCACAGGTGGAGATCGAGTATCACCCCGCGGAAGTAGACGGGGGACGAAGCCCGGCGGCCCGCCCACGGGGGGAGCGGTCGCCGGTTGGCGGGGGCGGCCCCGCAAGGGTGCCGCCCCCGCACCTTCCACGCGCGGTCCGGTACCGCGTGTTCACTATCATCGGGCGCATGTTGCGCCTGCTCACCGCCGGGGAATCCCATGGGAAGGAACTGGTGGCGGTGCTCGAAGGGCTCCCCGCGGGGGTCCCGTTCTCATCCAAGGCACTCGCGGACGAGCTCGCGCGCCGGCGCCACGGGTACGGGCGCGGCGGCCGCCAACGGCTGGAGGCTGACGCCTTCGAGGTCGTGGCCGGCGTTCGTCATGGTCTGACCCTCGGATCGCCGATCGCCGTCACGATCCCCAACGCCGAGTGGGAGCAGAAGTACCGGGAGCTCATGGCGCCGGATGGAGCGCCGGATCCATCGCAGCGGCTCACCCGGCCCCGACCCGGTCATGCCGACCTCGTGGGCACGCTCAAGTACGGGTTCGACGATGTCCGCGACGTGCTCGAGCGCGCGAGCGCCCGCGAGACGGCCGCGAGGGTCGCCGGGGGCGCGTTCTGCAAGGCGTTCCTGCAGGCCTTGGCGGTCGAGGTGCTGTCCCACGTCGTGCAGATCGGGAAGGTCCGGAGCGGTGGACGGGGGCAGCCGCTCCCGCAGGACCGAGACGCGATCGATGCATCGCCGGTTCGGTGCGCCGACGCGGATGCCTCTCGGGCGATGACCGCCGAGATCGATCGGCTCCGCAAGGCGAAGGACACGGTCGGCGGGGTCTTCGAGGTCCTCGCGTACGGCGTCCCGCCCGGGCTCGGCTCCTACGTGCAGTGGGACCGCAAGCTCGACGCGAGGCTCGCTGCGGCGCTGATGTCGATCCAATCGGTGAAGGGCGTCGAGGTCGGCGACGGATTCGCGGGCGCTGCGCGTCCGGGGTCCAAAGCCCACGACGAGATCGTGTTGCGCGGAGGCCGGCTCGCGCGGGTGACCGCGCGAGCCGGCGGGATCGAGGGCGGCATGTCGACCGGACAGCCGATCCGGGTGCGCGCCGCGATGAAGCCGTTCTCGACCGTCCCCCGCCCGCTCCGGACGGTGGATCTGGCGACCGGGGAGCCTGCGGTCGCGATCAAGCAGCGGACCGACGTCTGCGCGGTGCCCGCCGGAGGTGTGGTCGGCGAGGCGGTCGTCGCGTTCGTGCTCGCGGACGCGACCCTCGAGAAGTTCGGGGGGGACTCCCTTTCGGAGACGAGAGGGAACCTCGACCGTTACCTCGAGGCGCTCCCGTGATCGTCTATCTGGTCGGCATGCCCGGGTCGGGCAAGTCGACGGTCGGGCGCGAGGTCGCCGGGCGGCTGGGCGTGCCGTTCGTCGACCTCGATGAGGAGATCGAGCGACGTCACGGCTCGACCGTCCCGGAGATCTTCGCGGACGAAGGAGAGGCGGCGTTCCGTGCGCTCGAGGCTCGGGAGCTCGTCGAGGTGTCCCGCCAGGACCCGTCGGTGGTCGCCTGCGGCGGAGGCGTGGTCCTGGAGCCTGCGAACCGGATCGCACTGCGGAACACCGGAACGTGCGTCTACCTCGACGTTCCCCTGGACGTGTTGGAGGGGCGCGTCTCGCCCGCTGCGGAGCGTCCACTGATCCGCGCCGAGGGCGATCTGGAGCGCCTGTTGGCTGAGCGGGAGGGCCTCTACCGCGAGTTCGCGGCGCACGTCGTGGACGCCAGCGGTCCGCCCGGAGAGGTCGCCGACGCGATCGTGGAGGAGCTCCGTTGGAGCGCGTGACCGTCCGGGTCTCCGGGCGGCCCTATCACGTGATCGTCGGCTCGGGTGTGCTGGAGCGGGCCGACGAGCTGGTGCCGGCGTTCCCGGCCGCGACGCAGGCGTTCGTCGTGACCGACCGGACCGTGCACGACGCATGGTTCCCGCCCTTGGCCGCGGCGTTCGATAGGGTCCGGCTCCACGCGGTGCCGTTGATCGTTCCGGCTGGTGAGGAAGCGAAGTCCCTCGACGTCTACCGTGCCCTCCTGCACCAGCTCGCGACGCAGGAGGCGCATCGCGACGACCCGATCGTGGCGCTGGGGGGTGGTTCGACCGGCGATCTGGCGGGGTTCGTTGCAGCCACGTACATGCGCGGGACGCCCTTCGTGCAGGTCCCCACGACGCTCACGGCCCAGGTCGACGCGTCGATCGGGGGGAAGACCGCCGTGAACCTCCCGGAGGGCAAGAACCTCGTGGGGGCGTTCCACCAGCCGAGCGTCGTCCTCAGCGAGATCACGGCCCTCGCGTCCTTGCCGGATCGAGCTTTCCGGGCCGGCCTCGCCGAGGTCGCGAAGTACGCGCTGACGATCGACGTCGAACTGCTCGACCAGCTGGAGCGCGACCCGTCCGCGGTCCTGGCCCGCGATCCGATCGCGCTGGAGCGACTGGTGACCCGGTGCGTCACGGCGAAGGCCGGCGCGGTCGCCGACGATGAGCGCGATACCGGTCGCCGGATGATCCTCAACTACGGCCACACGCTCGGACATGCGTTGGAGCGGCTCGATGCGTTCGCCGGCCGGTCGCACGGCGAGGCGATCGCGGCGGGGATGGTGTTCGCCGCGCGGTTGAGCGAAGCCGTCGGCATCGGTGAGGACGGGCTGACCGCCCGGACGCTGCGGCTGCTGTCGTCCCTCGGGCTGGAACCCGACGGCCCCATGCCGCCGGCGGAGGAGATCTTCCATGCCTTCCAGCTGGACAAGAAGTTCCGGGACGGGGTTCGCTTCGTCCTGCTCGAAGACGTCGGTCGACCACGCATCGTCGACGATGTGCCTCCGGACGAGGTGCGCCGCATCCTCCACGAGATGGGAGCTCCCGTATGAACGTGCTCTACCTCTTCGGTCCCAACATGGGGGCGCTCGGGCAGCGCGACCCCGATACCTACGGATCGCAGACGCTCGCAGAGATCATGCAGGACGTGGAACGGCGGGCCGTCGAGCTCGGCCACACGGTCCGGTGGAAGCAGTCGGACCATGAGGGGGACCTGATCGGCTGGTTGCTCTCGGCGCCCGACGAGGGGGTGGACGCCGTCGTCCTCAATCCCGGCGCCCTCGCGCATCAGTCCTACTCGCTCCGTGACGCCGTGGAGGCCTGCTCGGCACCGGTGATCGAGGTGCACATGTCGAACATCTACGCCCGGGAGTCATTCCGGCAGACGTCGGTGATCTCGGCGGTCTGCAGGGCCACGATCGGTGGGCTCGGGGCCGGTGGCTATCATCTCGCGCTGGAGGCGATGCCATGGATCACCAGCTGAGGAGACGCGCGGTCGCCGCCCGTCTCGAGGACCTCGGGGTAGACGCGTTCCTCGTTACGAACCTCGCCAACACGCGATACCTGACGGGCTTCACCGGTTCGAACGGGCAAGTCCTGATCGCGGGTTCCTTCGAGCTCTTCCTGACGGACGGGCGGTATGAGGAACAGGCCCGTCGCGAGGTGCCGGACATCGACCGATCGGCATCCGACCGTCCGTATCGTGGCGCGGTCGTGGAGCGCTGCGCGTCCCTCCCCGTTACGCGGCTCGGGGTCGAGGCACACAGCATGACCCTCGCTGAGCACGCTCGGCTGGACGAGGCGTTGGGGGACGATGTGGAGCTGGTCGCGTCCGAGGATGTCGTCGAGGACGGGCGCCGGGTGAAGGACGACGAGGAGCGGGAGCTGATCCGGCGCGCGCAGGCGGCGACGGACGCGGCGTTCAGCGGGATCCTGGATCGATTCGCCCTCGGTGTCTCGGAACGGTGGATCGCCCGGGAGCTCGAGCGCCTGATGCTCGATGCAGGGGCGGACGGGCTCGCGTTCGATCCGATCGTGGCCTTCGGCGAGAGCGCGGCCGAGCCTCATCACGAGCCCGGTCACCGCGTCTTGGAGGAGGGCGACGCGATCAAGCTCGACATCGGCGCGCTCGTCGACGGGTACCACACCGACATGACCCGGACGATCGCGTTCGGTCAGCCCACGGCCGAGCTTCAGAAGGTCCACGACATCGTTCGCCAGGCGCAACAGGCCGCGATCGACGTGGTGCGGGCGGGGATGACCGGCGTCGAGGTGGATGCTGCCGCTCGGTCCGTGATCACCGAAGCCGGGTACGGGAGCGGGTTCGTGCACGGTCTCGGTCACGGGGTCGGCCTCGAGATCCACGAACAGCCGTGGCTCGGAACGACGCAGAGCAACGAACTCCCCGCGGGCTCCGTGGTCACGATCGAGCCGGGGATCTACCTGCCTGGCATCGGCGGCGTCCGGATCGAGGACATGGTGGAGGTGCGTGACGACGGATGCGCGGTGGTCGGGGTCTCCACGCGTGAGCTGATCGAGCTGTGAGGGAGTCCAGGTGAGCGTCTCCACGAACGACCTCAAGAACGGCATGACGCTCGACCTCGACGGAACCCTGTTCCAGGTGGTCGAGTTCCAGCATGTGAAACCCGGCAAGGGAGGGGCCTTCGTGCGTTCGAAGCTCCGGAACGTCAAGACCGGCGCGGTGGTCGAGAAGACGTTCAACGCCGGGGTGAAGGTCGGGCTCGCGATCGTCGAACGGAAGTCGATGCAGTACCTGTACGCGGATGGCGGTGAGTACGTGTTCATGGACAGGGACACGTACGAACAGGTGCACGTGCCGGGCGAGGTCATGGGCGACACGGCCAGGTACCTCGCCGAGTCGGGCGAGGCGCAGATCGCGATGCACCAGGGCGTGCCCATCGCCGTCGAGCTCCCCGCTTCCGTCGTGCTCGCGATCGTCCAGACGGATCCGGGAGCGAAGGGTGACACGCGGACGGGCGCGATGAAGCCCGCCAAGATGGAGACCGGTGCGGTCGTCCAGGTGCCGCTGTTCGTCGAAGAGGGTGAGCGCGTCAAGGTCGATACTCGGTCGGGCGAGTACATCGAACGCGTGAAGAGCTGAGGTGGCGAGCCGCCGCGAGGCTCGACGGATCGCGGTCGACGTCTTGTACCAAGCGGATGTGACCGGCCATGCGCCCGCGGCGGTGGTCGCCGAGTGGCACGAGGTCGGCCGGGACATCCCGACGTTCTCCCACGAGCTGGTCGAAGGGGTCGAGGCGCATCTCCCCTCGATCGACCTGCTCTTGGAGCGCGACGCGCAAGGATGGAGCGTCGATCGGATGACCTCGCTCGACCGCACGATCCTGCGGATCGCCGTGGAGGAGCTGCTCTATCGAGACGACGTGGATCGCTCGCGACGAGGCGTCGCGTGAGGACGGGGGTCGGTCGTGAGGCGAGGCCGGTGGATCAGGGCGCCGACGGCGGCTGCTCCGCAGGTTTGGGTGGTTCGGCGGCCGCAGGCGGGGTCGGAGCGGGGGGCGTCGTCTGCGTCGTGTCCTCGACGGCACCCTCGCGCATCCCCTTCTTGAACTCACCTTGCGCGCGGCCGACGTTGCGAGCGATATCGGGGATCTTCTTCGCGCCGAAGAGGACGGCGACCGCGATGATGCCGACGACGATCCATTCGGGTCCCATGGTTCAGACGCACCTTTCGCGTTCGGGAAGCTCCGACCCAGCATACGTCCGGCGGGACGATGCGAACACCCGATGCCGCCAGGAGCTCCTCGTTGTCCAGGTGAGGCCCGGCCGGTATGCTCCGTGCGGCCGATCAGCCCCTTTAAGCCGGTCCCGCGAGGCCGGGAAGGGAGTCGAAGATGCGCGACAACCCGTCCGCCTCCCTGCTCGCACGGGGAGGCGTTCCCTTCTGAGCGCCAAGGTCATGCAACCCGACGACGTCCGGCGGGCGCTCACCCGGATCGCTCACGAGATCCTGGAGCGAGACAAGGGCGCTGCAGATCTGGTCCTCGTCGGCATCGCAGACCGCGGGGACGATCTGGCGCGCCGCCTCGCGGATGAGGTCCGCCGGATCGAGGGGCCGGAGGTGCCGGTCGGGGTCCTCGACATCACCTTCTACCGCGACGACATCGGGATGCGGGCGGATGCGCCCGAGGTCCACGAGACGCGGATCCCGTTCGACGTCTCCGGGAAGGTGGTCGTGCTCGTGGACGACGTGCTGTTCACGGGTCGCACGATCCGCTCCGCGATGGACGCCCTGATGGACCTGGGCCGTCCACGCAAGATCCAGCTCGCCGTGCTCGTCGACCGCGGTCATCGCGAACTGCCGATCCGCGCGGACTTCGTCGGAAAGAACGTCCCGACGGGTCGCGCGGACGACGTCCGCGTGCTCGTGGCGGAGCTCGACGGTGAGGACGCGGTCGTCGTGGAGGGAGCACGGTGACGTGAACGAGCATCTGTTGTCGATGCACGATCTGAGCGCCACGGACGTGACGCGGATCCTCGACACGGCGGAGTCGTTCCGCGAGGTCGGCACGCGGGTGATCAAGAAGGTCCCGGCCCTCCGCGGACGAACCGTCGTGAACTTCTTCCTTGAGAACTCGACCCGCACGAGGATCTCGTTCGAGCTGGCCGCCAAGCGGCTCTCGGCCGACGTGATCAACTTCAGCGCGGGGGGATCGAGCGTCGCGAAGGGGGAGTCGCTCAAGGACACCGCCCTCACGTTGCAGGCGATGGGCGCCGACGCGATCGTGATCCGTCACTCCTCGAGCGGCTCGCCGCTCCAGCTGACCCGGTGGGTCGATGCCCACGTGCTCAACGCCGGCGACGGGACGCACGAACATCCGACGCAGGGCCTCCTCGATCTGTACACGATGCGCGAGAAACTCGGGCGGATCGAGGGTCTCCGTGTCGGGATCGTCGGGGACGTGCTGCACTCCCGCGTCGCCCGATCGCTCAGCTTCGGGCTCGTGAAGATGGGGGCCGAGGTCACCCTGGTGGGGCCGCCGACGCTGATCCCGCCGGACGTGTCGGCCTGGGGCGTGCAGGTCAGCTACGACATCGATGGCGTGCTGCCGAAGCTCGACGTCTGCTACGTGCTCCGGGTCCAGCGAGAGCGGCAGCGGCTCGAATACTTCCCGAGCGTGCGCGAGTACGCGCGCCTGTTCGGCATCACGCGCGACCGGGTCGCCCTCATGCCCGAGGGCGGGCTGATCATGCATCCCGGTCCGATGAACCGGGGTGTCGAGATCGATTCCGACGTAGCCGACCTGCCCCGCTCCGTGATCGAGGAACAGGTGACGAACGGCATCGCCGTCAGGATGGCGCTGTTGTTCCTGTTGCTCGGGGGTGGGAAGGGAGAGACCGCATGAGCATGGGCTTCGTGTTCGAGGGCGGTCGGGTCGTCGACCCGGCCGCCGGCGTCGACGACGTCCGGGACGTCGTCGTCGCCGGCGGCCTCATCGCCGGTCCGGAAGCCGCGGAGGGGGCGGAACGGATCGACGCCCGCGGGCTCGTCATCGCGCCGGGTCTCGTCGACCTGCATACGCATCTGCGCGAGCCCGGTGACGAGCACAAGGAGACCGTCGCGACCGGGACCCGAGCGGCGGCGGTCGGCGGCTACACGGCGGTGGCGGCGATGGCCAACACGCAGCCCGTCGCGGACAACGCCGCGGTGATCCAGGCCGTCCGCGAACTGGCCGCCGCCGCGGGTCTCTGCGAGGTGCATCCGGTCGGAGCGATCACCAAGGGTCTTCAGGGTGAACAGCTCGCTGAGATGGGCGAGATGGTGGAGGCTGGGGTTCGGGTCTTCTCCGACGATGGACATCCGGTCCCGACGGCCCGGCTCCTTCGGAACGCACTGCTCTACGTCAAGGCGTTCGGCGGCGAGGTCGTCCTCGCCGAGCATGCGGAGGACGCGTCGCTCGTCGAGGGTGGCCACATGCACGAAGGCGTTCTGTCCGCGGCCCTCGGCGTGGCGGGACGCCCGGCCGAGGCGGAGGAGATCGTCGTCGCGCGCGACCTTGCGTTGGCGCGCGCCACGGGCGGCCGGATCCACCTGTGTCACCTGTCGAGCGCACGGAGCGTCGAGCTCGTGCGCCGCGCCAAGTCCGAGGGGGTGCGCGTGACCGCCGAGGTGACGCCACACCACCTGACGTTCACGGACGAGGATCTGCACACCTACGAAGCCAACCTGAAGGTGAACCCACCGCTGCGATCCGCGGAGGATCGTGACGCGCTCCGCGCGGGCCTCGCGGACGGAACGATCGACGCCATCGCCACCGACCACGCTCCCCATGCGATCGAGGAGAAGGAGGCGGAGTTCGATCGGGCCCCGCCCGGAACGATCGGGCTCGAGACGGCGCTCGGCGCGATCCTGACCGAACTCGTGCATCCGGGTCGCCTCCCGCTGTCGCGCGCGCTCGAGGCGCTCTCGACCGTCCCCGCGCGGATCCTGGGCGCCGGCGATCACGGCGGGCCGATCGAGCCCGGCCGGCCGGCGAACCTCGTGGTCTTCGACCCGGACCACGCGTGGGTCGTCGAGCCGCCGTTCGCCTCGAAGGGTCGCAACACCGCGTTCCTCGGCCGGCCGCTGCGTGGTCGCGTGACCCACACGGTCTTCCGCGGAGCGCTGGTCGTGGCGGAGGGGAAGCCGACCAGATGACGTCCGGTCGCCCGACGCTGCTCGCGCTCGAGGACGGCTCGATCTTCCGAGGGACGGGGTTCGGTGCGCCGGGGGAATCGTTCGGCGAGGCCGTCTTCAACACCGCGATGGCCGGATACCAGGAGGTCTTGACCGACCCGTCCTACGCGGGGCAGATCGTGACCATGACCTCGCCGCATCAGGGGAACTACGGGATCAACGATGAGGATGCCGAAAGCGGGAGGATCCAGGTAGCCGGATCCGTGGTACGTGAGGTGGCTCGCCGAGCGAGCTCATGGAAGGCGACCGGCTCGCTGGCGGACGCGCTCGAAGAGGCCGGGATCGTCGGGATCGAGGGGATCGATACCCGCAGGCTGACCCGGCGGGTCAGGGAGCACGGCTCGATGCGTGCAGCGATCTCATCCGAGGACCTCGACGCAGGGTCCCTCGTCGAACGGGTGCGATCGTCCGCCGGGATGGCCGGTGCCGATCTGGCGAGGACGGTCTCCACACCGGCCCCGTACGGATCGGAGAGCCTCACCGGTCCGCCGTCGGCCGGTCGGGGTCGGGTCTTCCGCGTTGCCGCGTATGACTTCGGGCTGAAGCGGACGATGCTGCGACTCCTCGCGGACCACGGGATCGGATGCACGGTCTACCCGGCGGAGACCTCTGCAGCGACGATCGCGCAGGGCGGCTTCGACGGCGTGTTCCTCTCGAACGGCCCGGGCGACCCGTCGGCCACCGTGTACGGGATCGCCGCGGCCCGCGAGCTGCTCGGCAAGGTGCCGATCTTCGGGATCTGTCTCGGACATCAGCTGCTCGGGCTTGCGCTCGGCGGCGCCACGTACAAGATGAAGTTCGGGCACCGCGGCGTGAACCAACCGGTCAAACACCTCGCGACCGGAGCGGTGGAGATCACGAGTCACAACCACGGCTTCGCGGTCGATCCGGGTGGATGGGCGAAGGATGGCGACGGTCGGGCCCTGACCGACTACGGCCGGGTGGAGCTCTCCCATCGCAACCTGAACGACGGGACCCTCGAAGGCCTGCGCTGCCTCGACGTCCCGGCGTCGAGCGTGCAGTACCACCCCGAGGCCGCGCCGGGACCGCACGATTCGCGCTACCTCTTCGAGGACTTCCGGACGTTGATGGAGGCCGGGGTTTGATGCCGCGCCGCACGGACCTCCGCAAGATCATCGTGATCGGCTCCGGACCGATCGTGATCGGGCAGGCCTGCGAGTTCGACTACTCCGGGACGCAAGCGTGCACGGTGCTCCGGCGCGAGGGATACGAGGTGTGCCTGGTCAACCCGAACCCGGCCACGATCATGACCGACCCTGAGTTCGCCGACCGGACGTACATCGAGCCGCTCACGCCCGCCTCGGTGCTGCAGATCCTGGAGCGGGAGCGGCCGGACGCGCTGTTGCCGACGCTGGGCGGTCAGACCGGTCTCAACGTCAGCGTCGCGCTCGCAGAGTCCGGCGATCTCGACCGGCTCGGCGTCAGGATGCTCGGCGCGTCGCTCGAGGCGATCCACAAGGCGGAGGACCGGAGCGGGTTCCAACGCACGATGATCGGCGCCGGTCTCGACGTCCCACGATCGGGCATCGCGCGCTCGGTGGAGGAAGCCGTGTCGCTGGGAACGATCCTCGGGTTCCCCGTGATCGTCCGCCCCTCGTTCACGCTGGGGGGAGGCGGGAGCGGGTTCGCCGCGGATCCGGACGAGCTCGCGCGGATCGCGGGACGGTCCCTCGCTGCGAGCCCGGTGCACGAGGCGCTGATCGAGGAGTCGATCGCCGGCTGGAAGGAGTTCGAGCTCGAGGTGATGCGCGACGGCGCCGACAACGCGGTGGTCGTCTGCTCGATCGAGAACGTCGATCCGATGGGCGTGCACACCGGCGACTCGATCACGGTCGCGCCACAGCAGACCCTCAGCGACCGCGAATACCAGAGCATGCGCGACGCGGCGATCGAGGTGCTCCGGGTGATCGGCGTGGAGACCGGCGGTTCCAACGTGCAGTTCGCCGTCGATCCGGCGACCGGCCGGCAGGTCCTGATCGAGATGAACCCGCGTGTCTCGCGCTCGAGTGCGCTGGCGTCGAAGGCTACCGGGTTCCCGATCGCGAAGATCGCGGCGCTCGTCGCGGTCGGGTACCGGCTCGACGAGATCATGAACGACATCACCGGCGAGACGCCCGCAGCGTTCGAACCCACGCTCGATTACGTCGTCGTCAAGATCCCCCGCTTCGCCTTCGAGAAGTTCCCCTCTGCGGACGCCGCGCTCGGCTCGACGATGCGGTCGGTCGGCGAGGTGATGGCGATCGGAAGCACGTTCAAGGAGGCGCTCGGGAAGGCGTGGCGAGGGCTGGAGAAGCCGGCGTTGGATCGGAGCTGGCCGACCGTGGATGGCTCGCGCGTCGGGTCGATGACCGCATCGGGCCCTCCCTCGCTCGCCGACGTCGCCCTCCCCTCCGAGCACCGCATGCACCAGGTGGCGGCCCTGCTCGCGTCGGGCTACACGATCGACGAGGTCGCCGCGGCATCCCGGATCGACCCGTGGTTCGTCGACCAGATCGCACAGGTGGTCGAGGCTTCGCGCGAGCTCTCGGGGAGGACGCTCGACGATCTCCCGACGGACCAGCTCCGCCGAGCGAAGCGTCTGGGGCTCTCGGATGAACGCATCGGCGAGCTCACGAGCCGTTCGGCCGAGGCCGTCCGAGCCCGGCGTGAGACGCTCGGCGTGACCCCCGTGTTCAAGACGGTCGACACCTGCGCCGGCGAGTTCGTCGCTCGAACGCCGTATCACTACTCCACCTACCAGGAGGAGACAGAGGTCGGTGACGCGGACCGGCCACGCGTGGTGATCCTCGGTGCCGGTCCGAACCGCATCGGTCAGGGGATCGAGTTCGACTACGCATGCGTCCACGCGGCGTTCGCGCTGGAGGAGGCGGGCTTCGCCTCGGTGATGATCAATTCGAACCCCGAGACCGTCTCGACGGATTACGACACGGCCAGCCGCCTCTACTTCGAACCCCTGGCGGCAGAGGACGTTCTGGCCGTTTGTCGCGCCGAGCGGCCGGTGGGGGTGATCGCGCAGCTCGGCGGTCAGACGCCGCTCGAGCTCGCTCGGACGCTCCGTGATGAAGGGATCGCGATCCTCGGGACGACCCCGGAGGCGATCGACCTCGCTGAGGATCGAGACCGTTTCGCCGCGCTGTTGCACGAGCTCCAGATCCCGGCGCCGCCCCACGGCGAGGCTCGGACCCCGGGGGAGGCGGAGGACATCGCCGTGCGGATCGGGTATCCGGTCGTGGTCCGCCCGAGCTACGTGCTCGGCGGGCGAGCGATGGAGATCGTCTACGACGGCGAGGAGCTCGAGCGTTTCGTCGGCATGGCCGCCGAGGCGTCGCCCGAGCATCCCGTGCTGATCGATCGCTTCCTCGAAGGCGCGATCGAGGTCGACGTCGACGCCGTGTGCGACGCGACCGGGGACGTCTTCATCGGCGCGGTGATGGAGCACATCGAAGAGGCCGGCGTGCATTCCGGGGACTCGTCGTGCCAGATACCCCCCGCGACACTCAGCGACGACGAGCTGGACACGATCGAAGACATCACGTGCCGGCTCGCCAGGCGGCTCGGGGTGGTCGGGCTGCTGAACCTGCAGCTCGCGGTGAAGGACGAACGGATCTGGGTGCTCGAAGCCAACCCCCGAGCCTCGCGGACGGTCCCGTTCGTCGGCAAGGTGATCGGGGTCTCGCTCGCCCGCGTCGCGACGTTCGTGCTCCTGGGCCGCACCCTCGCGGAGCTTCGTGAGGACGGGGTGGTGCCGGCAGACCGGTATCACTACCGGCATCTCGCGTCGACCAGCGTCAAGGCCGCCGTCCTCCCTTTCGGCCGGTTCCCCGGTGTCGACACGATCCTCGGGCCCGAGATGCGCTCCACGGGCGAGGTGATGGGTATCGACGCCGACTCGGGGATGGCGCTCGCGAAGGCGATGCTGGCGGCGGGCCACGCGTTGCCGACCGCCGGCACCGTGTTCGTGAGCGTCGCCAACAGGGACAAGCGATCGATCCTGTTCCCGGCGAAGCGGCTGGCGGATCTGGGGTTCCGCATCCTCGCCACGCGCGGGACGGCGGGGGTCCTGCAGCGCGCGGGGATCCCCGTCGCCCTCGTTTCGAAGGTCTCGGAGGACCCGGACAACGTCGCAGGGCTGATCCGGGCGGGCGCGGTGGACCTCGTGATCAACACCCCTTTCGGCCGAGCCCCTCGAACCGACGGCTCGCTGATCCGGACCGCCGCCGCCGCGACCGGCGTGCCCTGCATCACCACGCTGCCGGGAGCGTTCGCCGCGCTCCGCGGCATCGAGGCGCTCCTGGGCGAGCCGACCGTCCCGATGTCGATCCAGGAGCACCACGCCGCGGCTCGCGAGGGGCCGATCCAGGTACGGCTGACGTTCGACGAAGCAGCCGGCGTCGCGGGGGCATCCGCATGAAGCGCGCTCGAGCGGAGATCCTGTCGACGCGCAAGGTCGGCGCTTACCGATCGATCACCCTGGTGGCTCCCGAGATCGCCGAACGATCACGCCCCGGTCAATTCCTCGCGATCGCGATGCCGGAAGGTCGCTCGTTCATCCTCCGTCGCCACTTCTCGATCCACCAAGCTTCCCGTCGCGGCGGGTGGGCCGGCACGCTCGAATTCGTGGTCGATCCGTCGTCGGGCGCGGGCACCGGCTGGCTCGCCGCCGCCAGCGCCCATGAGTTCCTCGACGTGATCGGGCCGCTCGGCAGGGCGTTCTCGTACCCGAAGCGCCTTACGAACTGCCTCCTCGTCGCCGAAGGACGCGGGGCCGCTTCCCTTTTCTTCCTGGCGCAGGAGCTCGTCGCGCGGCACAAGCGGGTCGACATGATCCTCGGCGGACGAGCGCTCGAAGCCGTCTTCAAGCCGATCGACGCGAAGCGCCTTGCGCAGACCGTCGCGGTGATGACCGCCGACGGATCCCTTGGCGAGCGCGGCGGCGTGCTCGACGCGCTGCCGGAAGCGGCCGCCCGCGCGGACGCCGAGGTCGTCTACGCGATCGCACCCCCGCCGACCCTCAAGACGATCGCCGCGTTCTGCCGCGCGCACGGGCTCCCCGCGCAGGTGGCGATCGAGGAGCGGATGGGATGTGGGTTCGGGCTCTGCAACACCTGTGTCGTGCCGGTGGCGCGGAAGGACCGCTCGGGCTACGAGAACCTCCGGGCATGCGTCGACGGGCCGGTCTTCGATCCGTCGCGCATCCTGTGGGATCGGTGGCTCGGCGAGCCGATGCCGGCCCCGACCGTGGAGCCCGAACCGGCGACCCCGCACGGAGGCGACGAGCCGTGAGCGCCGCGCCATCCCTCGCCGTCGACCTCGGAGGGATCGTCCTTCCGACCCCGGTGATGATCGCCGCGGGCTGCGCGGGCACCGGTCGTGAGCTCGCGGGCCTGGTCGACCTGCGGAGGGTTGGTGCGATCGTGACCCGGAC
>VAXZ01000132.1 GCA_005885035.1 Actinomycetota bacterium | reverse complement strand
GCCCTCGCGGACGACGCCGACGCCTTCCTCCCGGGCGACGTCGCCGTCCTGCCCGCGTGGGAGGCGTTGCCGTACGAAGGGATCTCGCCGGCGCCGGACGTCGCCGCCCGGAGAGCGGCGGCCGTCCGGCGCCTCCGCGGAGCCGGGGGCCCGGCGGTGATCGTCGCGCCTCCCCTGGCCGCGATGCAGGGGCTCGTCCCGACGCTCGGCGCCACGCCGCCGCTGCAGCTCGTCGCCGGCCGTGAGCTCCCGCCGGACGCGCTCGCCGAGCGCCTCGTCGACCTCGGCTACCAGCGCGCCGACGTGGTCGAGCGCCGCGGCGAGTTCGCCGTGCGCGGTGGCGTCGTCGACGTGTTCCCCGGGGTCGCCCCTCGTCCCGTCCGGCTCGAGTACTGGGGCGACGAGATCGAGTCGCTCCGCGAGTTCGCCGCGTCGACGCAGCTGTCGACCGCTCGGCTGACCCACGTCGAGGTCGGGCCGGTCCGCGAGCTGATCCCGGACGACGGCATCCGCGAACGGGCCGCCGAGCAGGCACGTCACCACACGGATCGCTTCGCCGACCTCCTGCAGCGGATCGCGGACGGGCTCCACCCCGAGGGGATGGAGACCGCGGCTCCGTTCCTGTTCGACCATCTTCCGGCGCCCGCCGAGCTCCTGCCCGAGGGATCGTGGGTCGTCCTCACCCAGGCGCGACGCACGCTGGACCGCGCGGCCGCGGCTTACGAGGAGGCGGAGGCGCTCGCCGACGCGCTGGCCTGGCCCGCCGCGACCTGCAGCTCCGCTCGTGGGGGTCGGCGCAGGGCAACCCGGCCGAGATCGCGCAACGTCTGGGCGACCTCCAGACGCGCGGCTACCGGGCGATCGTCACGGGACGCGGTCACGGCTCGCTGGCGCGCGCGAGCGAGGTCGTGGGTGCGACGCCCGTCGAGACGGTCGAAGCCTCGCTCTCGAACGGGTTCATCTTCGCTCCGGCCAAGCTCGCGATCGCGACCGAGGAGGACCTCTTCGGGTCGCGTCGCCACACGCGGACCGCGCCCCGGTTCACGCGGCGGCGGACCGACTCGATCGCGGAGGAGCTGGAGCCCGGTGACTTCGCCGTACATCGGATCCACGGCGTGGGCCGGTACGCCGGGATCGTCCACCGAGCGCTCGCGGGCGCCGAGCGTGACTATCTCGTGCTCGAGTACGCGCAGAACGACAAGCTCTACGTGCCGTCGGACGCGGTCGGCATGGTCGTGAAGTACCTGGGCGGCGACGTTCCGCGCGTGCACCGGATGGGCGGCACGGATTGGGCCCGCGCCACGGCCAAGGTCAAGCGAGCGGTGCGGGACATGGCCGGCGAGCTGGTGCGGCTCTACACCGTTCGGATGTCGGTTCCGGGGCGCGCGTTCGGGCCGGACCTGCCGTGGCAGCGCGAGCTCGAGGATGCGTTCCCGCACGAGGAGACGCCCGACCAGCTCCGCGTGATCGAAGAGGTCAAGCTCGACATGGAACGACCGTTCCCGATGGACCGCCTCCTCTGCGGCGACGTGGGGTTCGGCAAGACCGAGGTCGCGGTCCGGGCCGCCTTCAAGGCCGTGATGGACGGAACGCAGGTCGCGGTGCTCGTGCCGACGACGCTCCTCGCGGAACAGCACTTCATGACGTTCTCGGAACGGTTCGCGCCGTACCCGGTCACCGTCAAGATGTTGTCGCGCTTCGTGCACCCCGCGGCCCAGCAGCAGGTGATCGAGGGCGCCGTCGCCGGGAAGGTCGATGTCGTGATCGGCACCCACCGCCTCCTCGGGCGGGACGTGCGGTTCAAGGATCTCGGCCTGTTGATCGTCGACGAGGAGCAGCGCTTCGGCGTCTCGCACAAGGAGCGGTTGAAGCAGCTCCGTGCGCAGGTCGACGTGCTGACGATGACGGCGACCCCGATCCCGCGGACCCTGGAGATGGCGCTCACCGGGATCCGGCAGCTCTCCACGATCGACACCCCTCCCGAGGACCGGCAGCCGGTCCTCACCTACGTGGGTTCGCTGGATGAAGGACTGGCGCTCGGGGCCGTCCGCCGCGAACTGCTCCGCGAGGGCCAGGTGTTCTGGGTCCACAACCGGGTCGCGACGATCGACCGTCAGGCGAACTGGCTCCGCCAAGAGCTTCCCGACGCTCGGATCGTGATCGCGCACGGCCAGATGGACGAGGATCAGCTCGAGCAACAGATGATCCGGTTCTGGGACCGCGATGCGGACGTCCTGGTCTGCACCACGATCATCGAGAGCGGGCTGGACGTCCCGAACGCCAATACGTTGATCGTCGATCGCGCCGACATGCTCGGGCTCGCGCAGCTCTATCAGCTCCGCGGCCGGGTCGGCCGATCCTCGGAGCGGGCGTTCGCCTACTTCTTCTTCCCGGCGCAGCGCGCGATGACCGAGGAAGCGCACGAGCGTCTGGCGACGATCGCTCGTCACCAGGCGCTCGGGAGCGGATCACAGATCGCGATGCGCGATCTGGAGATCCGCGGCGCCGGCAACATGCTCGGCGCCGAGCAGAGCGGCCACATCGCCGCCGTCGGGTTCGACGCGTACGCGAGGATCCTCCAGGAGTCGGTCCGCGAGCTCCAAGGGAAACCGATCGAGCGCCAGAAGGAGCTCCGGATCGATCTGCCGGTGAAGGCGTTCGTCCCGCCGGGATGGGTGGCGCAGGAGGCCCTCCGGCTGGAGCTCTACCGGCGCATCTCGCTCGCGGGCGACCATGCGGTCCTCGGGGAGATCCGCGACGAGACGATCGATCGGTACGGAGCGTTGCCGGAACAGGTCGAGGTCCTCTTCGCGATCGGATCGCTCCGGCTCACCGCGTCTCGTCTGGGTGTCGAGGAAGTGACGACGTACCGCGATCAGGTCCGGCTGACCCCCGTCGCGATCGCCGACGCGTTCCTCGTCGATCTCTCCGAGCGGATCTCGGGGGCGACCTACCATGCGGCGAAGGGCACGCTGAACCTCGTGCCCGAGCGGATCTTCGGAGCCGATCTGGTCCGCTGGGTCGAGGCGCGTCTGCGCGAGGCGGTCGGCGAGCCGGCCGAGCCGGGGCTCGCGGTCGCCCAGCCCGCCGCGCCGGCTGCCTCGTAGACTTCGAGGATGCATCCCCCCCGCCGTCTCGTTCCGCTCGTCCTGGGGACAGTGGTGCTCGTCCTGGCGACCGCGTGCGGAGGTGCCGCCGGGCCGCCCGCGGCCGCCCACGTCGCCGGGACCGACGTCACGGATGCGGAGCTGGCCGTGACCGCGGGGGTCTTCGAGAGCCTCTTCGGGCTGCAGCACGCGACGTGCGGACGGACGGACGGCGCCGACGACACCGCTGCGGCCGCGTGCAACCGGTACTCGCTGGCGGCGATGATCCAGTTCCGGCTGGCGCAGGACTACGCGTCGAAGAACCACATCACCGTCGCCGACGCCGATCTCCAACAGACGATCGATGGCTTCGAGTCGCAGGTCGGCAAGGCCACCCTGGCAACGCTGCTGCAGATGAACAACGTCACGCACGACGACTTCGCGCAGCTGGTGCGACTCTCGCTGCTCGAGAACGAGGTCGCGAACGCGCTGGCGACGGCGAAGGTCGATCTGCCGCAGCTCCGGACGACGTATCAGCAGCACCCGGAGCAGTACGCCACGATCACGGCCGATCACATCTTGGTGAAGACCAAGGCCGAGGCGGAGACGGTCTACCAGCAGGTGACCCGTCCCGGAGCGACCCGGGCAGACTTCCTGAAGCTCGCGAAGCAGGTATCGATCGACCCCTCGGTTGCGCAGAACTCCGGAGCCCTGCCCGCGACGCCCGCGACCAAGTTCGTCAAGCCGTTCGCCGACGCCGCGCTCGCGATGAAGCCGGGCGACATCTCACGTCCCGTGCACACGCCCTTCGGATGGCACGTGATCCATCTGGTGAACGAGCAGATCACGCCGTTCGCCCAGGTGAAGGACCAGGCGCTGAAGCAGGCGCAGGCGAACGCCTTCAGTGATTGGGTCCGGCAGCAGGATCAGGCGGGAGCGATCGTCGTGGATCCGAGCTTCGGCCGGTTCGACCCCGCCACGCTCCAGGTGGTGCGGATCACCAGCACGGATCCGAGCGCGACCGCCTCACCGGCGTCGGGTTCGCCCACCTCCCCGCCGTCATGATCGGCGACCCGGCCGACCATGTCCCTGCCGGTCCAGTCCCGTCGTCGAGGGGTGGAACGCGGCTCCTGGATCTGGTGAAGGTGCAGGCGCGGCTGCGGGAACCCGACGGGTGCCCGTGGGACCGCGAGCAGACGCATCGGACGCTCGCGCGTCACCTCCTGGAGGAGACGCACGAGCTCCTGGAAGCGATCGACGCCGACGACGACGCCGCCGTTCGGGACGAGCTCGGAGATCTACTGCTCCAGGTGACCTTCCACGCCCAGATCGCGGCCGACGAGGGCCGGTGGGACATCGACGACGTGGCCGAGGGACTCATCCGCAAGCTCATCCATCGTCATCCGCACGTGTTCGGCGATGTCGACGTCGCGGGGTCCGACGAGGTGCTCGTCAACTGGGAGAAGCTCAAGGCCGAGGAGGACGGCGGACGCAAGGGCGTCGACGAGGCGATCCCGGCGTCGCTGCCTGCCCTCGCACGCGCAGCGAAGGTCCAGCGACGAGCCGCCGGGTGGGGGTTCGAGTGGAGGAGCGTCCCCGGCGCGATCGGCGCGCTCCGCGAGGAGCTCGACGAGCTCGAGGAGGCGACGTCACCGGAGGAAGCGGAGGAAGAGGTGGGCGACGTCCTGTTCGCGACGGTCGCCGTGGCGCGGAAGCTCGGCGTGGATCCCGAGTCCGCGCTCCGACGGACGATCGCCGGCTTCGCCGCTCGGCACGAGCGGTTCGTCGTGCTTGCCGCCGAGCGCGGCGTGGACGTGGGAACGGCTCCGGAGGACGAGCTTCGCGCGTTGTTCCGCGAGGCGCGCTGACCGACTCGTTCGACACCTTCCGCCGGGCATGCCGCGTCGGTACCCTCCCGTCATGACCGGGGACCGGGAACGGATCCATGCGTTCACGCGGTGGTTGGAGGAAACGACGAGCACGCGGATGCAACCGTGGCGCTTCGGAACGGCGCTCTTCCACGACGCGTTCCCGCGGCGGTGGGACAGCAACTTCCTGCGGGTCGAGCGGTCGGTCGGCTCGACGACGGCCGCGGAGCTCGCCACCGAGGCGGACCGGATCTTGTCCGGGTTCGGCCATCGAGAGTTCATATTCGAAGATGACGCGGAGGGCGCCCGGCTGGCCGCGGGGTTCGTGGAACGTGGGTACGCCGCCGATCGACTCGTCAACCTGGTACTCCGACGCGACCGGGATCGCGAGCCGCCGCCGATCGATGTTCGCGAGGTACCGCTGGGGACGGTCAGGCCCCTCAAGATCGAAACGAACCTCGTGTCGCACGGCGGGATGGCGCGCGGATCGGCGGAGATGCTCGCGGATTTCGCCATGGTCCTGGTCGAGCGGGTCGGCGCGCGGTTCTTCGGCGCGCGGATCGACGGCGAGCTGGCAGGGTGTTGCGAGTTGTATCTGCGGGGCGGGGTCGCCCAGATCGAGAACGTCGACACGTTGGAGGCGTACCGGAACCGCGGCGTCGCGCGCGCCTTGCTCGCGGCCGCGATGGATGCGGCTCGCGAGGACGGTGCCGACCTCATCTTCCTGACGGCCGACGACGCGGACTGGCCCAAGCAGCTCTACTCCAAGATCGGGTTCGATCCGGTCGGTCAGTTCCGCCAGTTCACGAAGCCCCCGCCGGGGGAGACCTCCCGCTGAGCCTCCCGTGGTGGCCCGGAACGTCCGGTACCATCGGCCAGCCATGTCGCTGATCGAGGACGTCTCTGCCCGCGAGATCCTCGATTCCCGAGGGAACCCCACCGTCGAGGTCGACGTCGTCCTCGACGACGGTGCGCTCGGTCGGGCGGCCGTGCCGAGCGGTGCGTCAACCGGCGAGCACGAGGCGCTGGAGCTGCGCGACGCCGAGCCGGGTCGGTACCACGGCAAGGGGGTCCTGCACGCGATCGCCAACGTCAACGGGCCCATCGCGAAGGCGGTCCAAGGGCTGGACGCGTTCGATCAGCGCGGCCTCGACCGGACGCTGATCGACCTCGACGGGTCGGCCAGCAAGAGCAGGCTCGGCGCGAACGCGATCCTCGGGGTCTCACTCGCCGTCGCCAAGGCGGCGGCCGAGTCGTCCGGGCAGCAGCTGTTCCGGTACCTCGGAGGGCCGAACGCCCACGCGCTTCCGGTCCCCATGTTGAACGTGATCAACGGCGGAGCCCACGCCGACAACCGGCTCGAGCTCCAGGAGTTCATGCTGATGCCGGTCGGCGCCGCATCGTTCTTCGAGGCCCTCCGCTGGGGCGTCGAGTGCTTCCACGCGCTCCGCGATCTGCTCCATGAGGCGGGGATGTCCACGGCCGTCGGCGACGAGGGCGGGTTCGCGCCCGAGGTCGCGACCGCCGACGAGGCGCTGGGGTTCCTGATGCGCGCCATCGAGCTGGTCGGGCTCGAGCCCGGGGCGGAGATGGCGATCGCGCTCGACCCTGCGGCGTCCGAGCTTTTCAAGGACGCCCGCTACCACCTGGAAGGCGCCGACCGGAACGCGGACGACATGGTCGCGTTCTGGTCCGACCTGGTGGATCGGTTCCCGATCGTCTCCCTCGAGGACCCGCTCGCGGAGGACGACTGGGAGGGGTGGGTCACGCTCACGCGCGCGCTCGGTGGCCGCGTGCAGGTCGTCGGCGACGATCTGTTCGTGACGAACACGGAGCGACTCGAACGGGGGATCCGGACCGGCGCGGCGAACGCGATCTTGATCAAGGTGAACCAGATCGGGACCCTCACGGAGACGCTGGACGCGGTCGAAGCCGCCCAGCACGCGAGCTTCGGTGTGGTCATGTCGCACCGGAGCGGCGAGACGGAGGACACCACGATCGCGGATCTCGCCGTCGCGACGAACGCCGGGCAGATGAAGTCCGGAGCGCCGTCCCGCGGCGAGCGGACCGCCAAGTACAACCAGCTGCTGCGGATCGAGGGATCGCTCGGCGAGGACGCTCGGTTCGGCTCGCCGTTCGCGGGCCGGCCACCCGGGGGCGATCGAGCGCCATGAGCGCGCGGGCCACGGCGACTTCCCCCGCCGCCGCCCGGGGGGACGATCGGAAAGGGCCGAGCGGCCATTCGGGTCGCGTCCGCCTGACGCCGCGCGCATCCATCTTGCTGTTCGCCGTCTTCGTCGTGGCTGTCTTCGCGGTCGCCCCGACGCGGGCGTACTTGCTCCAGCGCTCGGAGCTCCAGGGGCTGCAGCGGCAGGCGGACGAACTGCAGCAACAGAACACGGAGCTCGAACGCCGGATCGCGGATCTGAACGACCCGTCGACGCTCGAGCGGCTGGCCCGGGAGTGCCTCGGGATGGTCAAGCCGGGCGAGATCGCGTTCGTGCCGATCCCGAAAGGTGGCGCGCCGACCCTGCCCGACTGCGGCTGAGCGCGAACCGGCTCACGCCCGCTCGAAGGCCAGCACGACCGAATCGCAGACCCGCCGGTACCCGATCCTCCGGTAGATCGCGTTCGACGTTGGGTTCGCCAGGTCGGTGTGGAGGAAACAGAAGCGCCGGCCGCTCGCGAGTTGCCGCCGGCTCAGGTCGGCGACCAACGTCGTCGCGTAGCCGCGGCCGCGAAGTGCTGGCGGTGTGTACACGGGCCCGATCCGGATCCCGTTCGGGGTCGGACCCCCGAACCCGGACAGCGAGACGACCTGGTCCTCCGCTTCCCACAGACAGATGCCTTCCTCGTCGGACCCGAGGATGGAGCCGAGGCGGCGACGACGTTCCTCCGGATCGCTCCGGAGCGCGTCGGGAACGACCTCGTCCTGGAAGGCTTGGATCCAGCCGGCGACGAGGTTCAGATCGTCGGGCCTGGCGGTCCGCGGCGTGCCGGCGACAGCCGGCACGGGGAGGACCTCCGTGAGCGAGTAGATCCCCTGTCCCATCACCCGCCGGGCGGTGTTGCCCGTGCGAGCGCACCAGGCCACTGCGAAGGCCTCCGCCTCGGGGAGTCCTCCGACGACCCCGGGGAGCTGGATCCCCGCAGACTCGATCGCGTCCGCGAGGAGGTCGTTCGCGCCCTCGGCGGAAGGCTGCCCCAGGATGAGGTTGTGCGGAGGCGTCTGGAGCGCGGCCCCGACCACCGTGCCCGCATCCTCCACGCTCCAGAGGTACTTCGACGGATAGACCGATGGGTGGTGCACGAGCGTGTGCACGAGGCCCAGGCAGAGGTCGTGGCGAGCCTCGTCCAGCATGAGCAGCGGCAGGACGGCCTCCAGCCACGCCGAGGGGTCGTCGTGCGCCCGGACCTCCATCGGGCGATGCTACGGGACCGGCCGTCACCTCGATTGACGGGTGACGGGCCGGTCCCGCACACTTGGCCGGCGTCCGGGAGCGGCCCGGACCGGCGGAAGGGGACGGCGACATCACTGAGATCGAGGTCGGTGCGACCATCACGGGCACCGTGGCGCGGATCGAGAACTACGGAGCGTTCCTGCAGCTCGAGGACGGGCGGATGGGCCTCGTCCACATCTCCGAGATCGACAGGAACTACGTGAAGGACGTCCGGGAACATCTCCGCGAGGGAGACAGCGTCGAGGCGAAGGTCGTGGCGATAAAGGACGACGGCAAGATCGACCTGTCCATCAAGGCGCTCCAGGACCCGGCACCGCCGCGGGCCCCGCGCCGCGGCTCGGACCCCGGGTTCGAGCAGATGCTGAAGAAGTTCATGCGGCAGAGCGAGGAGCGGCAGGTCGACTTCCGGCGCGCGACCGAGCACAAGCGCAAGTAAGAGAGGCCCCGCCCCCCGGCACGCCCGCGTGTCAACCTGTTACCAGGAGCGTTGCCATCCTGCTGGACGTTCGTGTCAACACCTTCACGACAACGACGGCCGTTGCCGTCGTGAAGATGTTGACGAACGAGGCAGCCGAGACCGCGGTAGGGTCGTCAACCGGTTGACGAACACGAGCAGCTCCGGCGTCGAGCACGGCGAACTGCGCGCGGCAGATCTCGCAGCCGTCGCCGAGCAGCTCGACCGCGAGCCCACGGTCCTGTTCACCGTTTCGGCCCGGTGCACCGGCGGCCATCCTTTGGTGATCCGGAACGCCCCTCTCGATGCCGACAACGCGCCGTTCCCCACCGTGTACTGGCTCACCTGTCCCGACGCGGTCAAGGACGTCTCCCGGCTGGAAGCCGACGGCTGGATCGCGCGGCTCAACGAGCGCGCGGACGAGGATGAGACATTCAGGGGGGCGATCGCCGCGGCGCATGAGGAGGCGGCCGAGGATCGCGCGCGCGATCTGCCCGAAGCGCGGGCTTGGGGTGGCGTCGGCGGCACGCGCCGAGGCATCAAGTGTCTGCACGCCCACTACGCGAACCGTCTCGCGGGCGGCGCGTCCTCGAACCGGGGGCCGACGACGTGGAGGAGCCGACCGAGCTCGCCCGCGACATGATCATCACGCGGCTCGGCCGCGGCGTGGATCGGACGGGCCGGTTCGAACCAGCAGCGCTGGCGCGGACGATCGCCGTGATCGAGCGGTACTGCCGTCGCGCGCGCGCCCTCGCCGCGGAGACGATCCGCGTTGGGGCGACGAGCGCCACGCGTGACGCCGCCAACCGGGACGAGCTCGCCGACGCCGTCCGCCGATCCGCCGGGTCGGAGCTCGAGGTGATCACGGGTGAGCGGGAGGCCGCGCTCTCGTTCCTCGGCGCGACGCGCGGTCTCGATCCAGGCGGGGGCCCGTTCCTCGTCGTGGACATCGGTGGGGGATCGACCGAGTTCGTGATCGGCCGCCAGCCTTCGATCGCCGACCGTGCGATCAGCGTGCAGATGGGCTCCGTCCGGTTGACCGAGCGCTCGATCCGCACCGACCCGCCAACGCCCGAGGATCTGGATCGCCTCCGCGCGGAGGTCCGTCGAGGGATCGCGGAGGCGACGTGGCTGACCGCGGCCGAGGCCGAGCGCGTGTTGGGCGAGCTTGCCGGCATGACGAACGAAGCCCGAGCGGCGATCCCGGTGATGGCTCCCGGTCGCGGCGACGTGATCGTCGCCGGGGCCGTGATCCTGGTGGAGGTCATGCGCCGCTTCGGATACGAGCGAACGCTCGTATCCGAGACCGACATCCTGGACGGCCTCGCGCTCGAGGCGTTGGGCGTTCGATAACCTTTCCCGCCATGCCCAGCCGGTCCAGGGAACGCCAGCTCGCGAAGCTCGCCGCCCGCCGCAGGGCGGAACAGACGCAGTCGCAACGTCGTCGCCGGCTCACCGCCGGCATCGTCGGGGCCGTCGTGGGACTCGCAGCGATCGGGACCGGAGTGGCGTTGATCGCGGGTGGGAACGACAACCCGACCGTCAGCGCCACGCCCTCCGTCACCACCACGCCGTCGGCAGCGGCCACGGGGCTCCCGGCGAAGACCGGGACCGTCACGGCGCAAGCGTCGCCGGCCAAGCAGGTCGCCTGCGGCGGCAAGCGTCCCGCGGCCGCCGACACGCCGAAGCCGCAGTTCGACCACGCTCCGGCGGCGAAGGACGTCCTTGCCAAGAACACGGTGTACACGGCCGTGATGCGGACCTCGTGCGGCACCATCCGGATCCAGCTGAACACCACGACGGCGCCGCAGACCGCGGCGAGCTTCGTGTTCCTCGCGGACAAGGGCTTCTTCGACGGGCTGTTCTTCCACCGGGTGGTCGACTCGATCGACGTCATCCAGACGGGTGACCCGCTGGGCACCGGTTCGGGCGGTCCCGGCTACACGATCCCGGACGAGTTGACCGGCAAGGAGCACTACTCGGCCGGGACCGTGGCGATGGCGAACGGCGGGGCCAACACCGGCGGCAGCCAGTTCTTCATCATCACGGGTCCGCAGGGGACGAACCTCGACGGGAATCCGAACTACACGATCTTCGGGAAGGTCGTCGGCGGGCTCGACGTCGCGAAGACGATCAACGCGCTGATGCCCAAGCAGAAGAACTACGACGGAGCGCCGACGAAGGCGGTGTACATCGAATCGATGACGATCGAGACGGCGAAGGCGCCGCCCTCGCCCAACGCCTCGCCGTCCAAGTAGCGCGTCAAGCGGGACGATCGAGCCAGTCGTCGATCCCGGCGAGCAGCGTCGCCTTCGTCGTGTCGTCCGCGAAGCTCGCTCGCACCCCCGCCGCCGCCAGTTCGGCCAGCACGTCGTCGGAGAACCGCCAGGTATCCCTCGCGGCTCGGAAGACGTCGTCGACCCACCCTCCGAACATCGACGGATCGTCGGAGTTGAGCGTCACGACGACGCCCGCGTCGCGCAGGCGTGGGAACGGATGGTCATCGAGTGAGGCGAAGACCCCCGTCGCGACGTTGGACACCGGGGCGACCTCCAGCGGGATGCCCCGGGTCGCGAGCTCCTCGACCAAGCGCGGATCCTCGATCGAGCGGACGCCGTGCCCGATGCGGTCGGGGGCGTAGAGCTCGAGCGTCTGCCACACGTTCTCCGGTCCGGCCCACTCGCCGGCGTGGGGGACCGAGCGCAGCCCGGCATCGCGCGCGCGGGCGAACACCGACGCGAACGCGGCCACCGGCGCGCGCTCGCTCCCGGCGGCGTTGAGCCCCACGACGCCGCGCCCGGCGAACTTCGTCGCCACCTCGAGCGTCCGCTCGGCCTCGTCCATCCCCAGATCGCGGACGACGTCGGGGCATACCTGGACGAGGACGCCGTGGTCCCGTCGACCAGCCTCCAGACCATCGAGCACCGCCTCGATCGGGCCGAACCAGTCCTGCAGTCGTGCGGCGTGGTTCGCTGGGCTGAATACGGCTTCGGCGTACGGGACCCCCGCGATCGCGAGGTCGGCGCAGAACTCCTCGGCGAGTCTTCGGAAGTCCTCCGGCCGGTTCAACAGGGCGCACGCCTCCGTGTAGTTCTGGATGAAATCGAGGAACCCGTCGAAGCGCCACGCGTTCCCCCGGAGCCCGTGCGGCAACGCCGCACCGCTGCGATCCGCGAGCTCCCGCAAGGTCTCGACCCTGATGGACCCCTCCAGGTGGACGTGCAGCTCCGCCTTCGGGAGGGCTCGAAGGTCTCGCATCTGCCGATGGTAGCGTCGCGCGGGTGAACGGTCGTCGCAGGGTGCTGCTCCTCCTGACGATCGTCGCCTGCTCCCACCCGTCGATGCCGCGGTACCAACCGTCCGATCTGGCGGCGATCGAGCTGCGACCGGCCGACGCGCCCTCGGGGCTCGCCTACGTGCCGCAGTTCTCGGGGGATCAGGATCTGAAGGCGTTCGCGCGCGACGACGCCGAGCAGGCTCGTTTGGCAGCTGACGGGTTCGAGCTGGGGAACGGGGCGCTGTTCGTTCCCGCCGATCGCGTCTCGGGTGGACACCTGACGGCGCGCGATCCCATCGTGCAAGGGACCGTCGCCGTCTTCTCCCGGGACGAGGGCGCGTCGGCGTCGCTCGGCCGTTTCCTCGACGATCTCCGCACCCGGCAGCTCCGGGGCGTGACCGACGGCCCTCCGCCGGCGCTCGGGGACGAGTCCTATCGGCTCGAGGCCACGAACGCCGACGGCGCGAGCGTCACCGTCCTCGCATGGCGTCACGCGAACCTGGTGCTCGTGGTGATCGGGACGTCGTTCGCGCCGGCTTCCGTCGAGCGGCTCGCGCACCTCGTTGATGCGCGGGCGCTCGCTGCGTTTCCTTCCCGTGCGAGTGTTTGATTCGGCATCGGCTGGCCGATACGGTCCGAAGGACGTGACGCCCGACACGATCGCCCCCCTGTTCTTCCTCGCGACCTCCCTCCTGCTCGTCTCCGGCGTGCTCAAGCTGATCCGGCCGCGCGCGACCGCGCAAGCGCTGCTCGACGCGGGCCTGCCGGGGTCCCGCGCGGTCGCGCGCGGCCTGGGCGCGGGGGAGTGCGCCGCGGCCGCGTTCGCGGCCGCGGCGCCGGCGCGGGGCGGCGCCCTCGCCCTCGCGATCGTCTACCTCGCGTTCGCCGGGTTCGTGGGATACGTGCTCCGCACGCATCCCACGGCTGGGTCGTGCGGCTGCGCAGGCTCGAAGGCGGTGCCTCCGAGCCTGCTCCACCTCGGCCTCGACGTCGTCGCTGCCGCAGCAGGTGTGACGTACCTCGCTGAGCGCGGGCCGTCCGCCGGGGTCTGGTTCGCTGGCCTCGGTTGGGGTTCGCTGCCGGTGGCCATGGGTCTCGCGCTCGCGGGATGGCTCCTCGTCGTCGTCGTGACGGGGGTCCCGCCGGCATGGCACGCGTGGACGCCGCCGACCGATGACCGTGCCGCATCCCACGCGGACCGCCACCTCGTCGCGGAGGACGCGCTCTCGATCGCCGGGATCGGACCTGGGCACCCAAGCCTCTGGCCGGGCGTGGGTGCGGACGCGGGAGCCCCCGGATGAGCGTGACCGGGCAAGCGCGACGCACGCGTCGGCTCGAACGGCTGGCCCACGCCGCGAGCGCGCTCTCCGTCGCGCCCGTCCGCTACGCGACGCGGCCGGTCACGGCCGATGCGTTGGTCCGTCGATCGTGCGCGACCTGTCCGTCCGGCAGCAGATGCTGCGGCGCGTACACGGCGTTCTGCTGCACGCTGCCTGGCGGCAACAACTTCGGATGCCCGCCGCACACGTTCGTCGGCGGCTGGTGGCAGTGCAACTACGGCAAGGCCGCCCTCTGCGGGACGACCAACATGCGCTACTACCTGGATTGTTCGATGGACCCGGGCGCGGCGTGCCCGGGCGGTTGCCATTGCGGGAACCAGAGCTGTGCGAACTTCAAGACCTGCTGCGTGGTGTTCCGGTACGGGAACTGCAACACGCAGATCCCGCACGTGACGCCGATCCAGTGCCGGCTCGTGACGTGCGTGATCCCCTGCCAGATCGACTGCCTCAACTGCAACTGCAGCGTCGCGGTCGACCAGCACACCTGCCTGCACGAGGCGGGGTGCCTCTGATGCTCGTCGCCGTCGTTGTCGTGGAGACGATCGTCCTGGCGCTCCTCTCCGTCGTCGTCGTCGCATTGCTGCGGAGCCATGCGGAGATCCTCCGGCGTCTGCCGGAGCCGGAGGAGCCGGAACCATCCCTGCCCCATGACGAGCCGATCGTCCTGAGCGCCGGGCCGCGGCTCCCGGCGCACCTGCCGTCCCCACGCAGGCGCGCGACCGAGGCGCACGACATCTCGGGAACCACCCCGGCCGGTGACGCGGTGGTCGTGTCGATGGCCGTCGGGTCGAACACGGTCCTCGCGTTCCTGTCCACGGGATGTCTCACCTGCCGCACGTTCTGGGACGGTCTGCAGCCGGCGGTACGGACACCGCTCCCCGGGGGAGCGCGGGTGGTCGTCGTGGTGAAGGATCCGGCGTTCGAGAGCCCGTCGAAGCTGCGCGAGCTCGCGCCGCCGGACGTCCAGGTCGTGCAGTCCTCGCGTGCCTGGGAGGACTTCGGGATCGAGATGTCGCCGTACTTCTGCTTCGTGGACGGCGCGACCGGCGAGGTCCGGAGCGAGGGCGCGGCGATGACGTGGGGCCAGGTCGCGTCGCTGCTCCGCGATGCGCTGCTCGACGAGGAGTTGGCCGCCCGGACATGAGTCCTGCATGAGCGAGGCCGCGACGGCGCACGCGCTCGTGGTGGTCGGCAGCGCGCTCGCCGTCGCCGCGGGCCTCCGCTCGACCTGGTCGCCGTGAGGGACGTCGATGCTGGGGAGCATCACCCCGCTCGGGGAGCGGGGACGCGGGTCGCGATGGTGGCTGACGGTGACGGCCTACCTCGTCGGCTCCACGCTCGGCGCGGTCATGTTCGGTGGCGGGCTCGGGCTCATCGGATCCTCGTTCGCGAGCCGGACATCGGTGGCGACGCGGCTCGCTGTGCTCGCCGTCGCCGTGCTGGCGGGGCTCCTCCTTGATCTCGGCGCGTTCGGGCTCCGGCTGCCGACGGTCCGCAGGCAGGTCGACGAGGGGTGGCGCGCGGGGTACCGGGGGTGGGTCTGGGGGTTCGGCTTCGGGCTCCAGCTGGGGGCCGGCGTGGTGACGGTCGTGACCACGTCGACGGTGTACGCCGCGTGGCTCGCGGCCGGCCTCTCGGGCGGCGCCGTCGTGGGAGCCGTGATCGGGGCGACGTTCGGCGTGGTGCGGGCGGCGCCCGTC
>VAXZ01000131.1 GCA_005885035.1 Actinomycetota bacterium | reverse complement strand
TCGTCTCCCTCGCGCACCTCGAAGGCTTCTACCACCGGCCGAGGATGGACAAGCAGCTGCTCGCCGAACACGCGGATGGCCTGATCTGCCTGTCCGGGTGTCTCTCGTCGGAGCTCGGCGTCCTGCTCGTGAACGGCCAACACGATCGCGCTCTCGCGGCCTCCGGCGACACGCGCGACATCTTCGGCGCCGGCAACTACTTCGTCGAGATCCAGGACCACGGCCTCGCCGATCAACGCCGGATCATCGGCGAGCAGATCCGGATCGCGGGGGAGCTCGGCGTGCCGGTCGTTGCGACGAACGACCTGCACTACACCAGGAGAGAAGACGCGAAGCCGCACGACGTCTTGCTGTGCATCCAGCAGCAGAAGCTCCAGTCGGATCCGAAGCGCCTCCGGTTCGACTCGGAGGAGTTCTACCTGAAGACGTCGGAGGAGATGCGCCGCGTGTTCAACGAGCTGCCCGGTGCGTGCGACCAAACGTTGGCGATCGCCGATCGGGTACAGCTGCTTCCCGAGCTCGAGCGGATCGTGGTCGAGCACCGTACCGAGTACCGGTTGCCCCGGTTCGAGACGCCGCACGGGGAAGCGCTCGAGGCGTACCTACGGGAGCTCGTGGAGCGTGGCGTGGAGCAACGCTACGGGACGCCACCTCCCGTGGAGGTCCTCGAGCGCATCGACACGGAGCTCGCGGTCATCACGAAGATGGGTTTCGCCGGCTACTTCCTCATCGTGTGGGATCTGATCCGGTTCGCACGCGAACAGGGGATCCGCGTCGGCCCGGGCCGCGGGTCGGCCGCGGGCTCGGTCGCATCCTATGCGCTGCGGATCACGGACCTCGACCCGTTGCGGTATGGCTTGTTGTTCGAGCGGTTCCTCAACCCCGACCGGGTCGAGATGCCCGACATCGACATGGACTTCGACGAGCGTCGCCGGGATGAGGTCATCCGGTACGCAACGGAGACGTACGGCTCGGACCGCGTCGCACAGATCGTCACCTTCCAGACGATCAAGGGGAAGCAGGGGATCCGCGACGCGGCCCGCGTGCTCGGGTTCCCACCCATCGTCGGGGACCGTCTCTGCAAGATGTACCCGCCCGCGATGATGGGGCGCGACGAGCCGATAGACCGAGCGCTCGAGATCAGCCCGGACCTCCGCGAGGCGTACGAACGAGAGCCGGAGGCGAAGGAGATCATCGAGACCGCGCGGGCGCTGGAAGGCCTCCGCCGCGAGGACTCGGTCCATGCGGCGGGGGTCGTCATCGGCGATGCGCCGCTCGTCGAATACCTCCCCCTGAAACTCACGAAGGATTCGCGCGAAGGGTCGAAGAAGATGGTCACGCAGTTCGACATGAACGGCGTGGCCCAGCTCGGGTTGCTCAAGATGGACTTCCTGGGTCTCCGCACGCTCTCGGTGATCGAGGAGACCCTGCGCCACCTCCACACGCGGGATATCGAGCTGGACATCGATCACATCCCGCTGGATGACGCCAAGACCTACGCCATGCTTCGTCGCGGCGAGACGACCGGCGTGTTCCAGATGGAATCGCCCGGGATGCGGACCCTGATCAAGCTCCTCGAGCCCGACCGGTTCGAAGACCTCATGGCGCTCGTCGCGCTCTACCGCCCCGGTCCGCTCAACACCGGGATGCATACGGAGTTCGCGGAGCGCAAGCACGGCCGGCGCAAGGTCGTGTATCCGCATCCCGCTCTGGAGCCGGTGCTCAAGGACACCTACGGCGTCATGGTCTACCAGGAGCAGATCATGCAGATCGCGGTTCGGATGGCGGGCTATTCCATGGGGCAGGCCGACACGCTCCGCAAGGTGATGGCCAAGAAGAAGCGCGAGCTGGTCGGGCAGGAGCGCGAGCGCTTCGTCGCCGGATGCGTCGAGCAGGGGATCTCGGAGCGACTCGCGGCCGACCTGTTCGATCTGATCGAGCCGTTCGCCGACTACGGGTTCCCGGCCGCTCACGCGTGCGCCTACGGCTTCATCGCGTATCAGACGGCATACCTGGTCGCGCAGCACCCGGTCGAGTACATGGCGGCCATCCTGACATCGGTCAAGGACGACAAGGATCGCAAGCCGTACTACCTGTACGCGTGTCGGAGCATGAAGATCGAGGTGCTTCCCCCCGACGTCAACGAGTCCGACATGGACTTCGCCCCCGCACCCGGTGATCGCCGAGCGATCCGCTACGGCCTGTCCGCGGTCCGCAACGTCGGGGAAGGTGTCGTGCAGGCCATCCTGGACGCTCGCCGATCGGGCGGAGCCTTCGAGTCCTTCGCCGACCTGTGCCGGCGCGTCGACCCCGGGGCTTTGACGAAGCGTGTCCTCGAGTCGCTCATCTTCGCCGGCGCGTTCGACTCGTTCGGGTACACGCGGGGGGGGATGGTGCAGCAGATCGGCGAGCAGGCGGCGTGGGAGAAGGTCGCGGCGCCGATCCTCGCCGAACGCAAGGCGCAGGCCGCCGGCCAGTTCTCCCTCTTCGGCGCGGGCACGGACGGCGCCGGGCTCGGCGAGATCGACGAGGGGATCCTCGCCGGGGACGAGCTCGACAAGCGGCTCCTGCTCTCGAAGGAGAAGGAGATGCTCGGCCAGTTCGTGACCGACCATCCGCTGCTGGGGGTGGAGGACGAGCTCCGGGCGCAGACGAGCCACCCGATCGATGAGATGCCCGACCTCGGCGACGGGGATCTCGTCACCGTCGGGGGCATCATCGGGTCGCTTGCCCGCAAGTACACGAAGCGTGGTGAGCCGTACGCGCAATTCCGGCTCGAGGGGCTCGCCGGCGGCGTCGAGGTGATCGCGTTCCCCGGCGTGTACGAGGCCGTTCCACACCTGATCCAACCGGACACGATCGTTCTGGTGACCGGTCGGATCGACCTGCGCGGGCGCGAGTTGCAGATCCGGGCGACCGAGGTGAGGGAGCCGACGCTCGGTCCGGACGCTCCGAGGCTCCATGCCGAGTCACTCGTCGTGGATCTGGCGGCGACCGCGTGCACGCCGGCCGTCCTGGAGAAACTCAAGCAACTCTTCGAGGCGCATCCGGGGGCGGCCCCCGTGCGGCTGCGCTTCCTTTCCTCCGCCGGCGTGACCCCTCTTTCCGTCGGCTCATACAACGTGAACGCGGCGGGATCGCTGATGGGGGAGCTGCACGATCTGCTGGGAGCCGGTTCCAGCCGCCTCGACCGTTCCGGTTGAGGAAGCCCGCGTATCGTTCGCACGTGACGTTCCTGATCCTGCCCGCGCTCGACGTCTGGCGCGGACGCCTCGCCGTCGCGACGGCGGAGGGGCCCCGTTCGATCGAGGCGTTCGGCGGCGACCCCGGCGCGGCAGCGCGCGCCGCCGTGGGAGCCGGCGCCAGGGCGCTCCATCTGGTGGATCTGGATCTCGCGTACGGGGGCCCCCGGGGCCTCGACGTCGCGGCGATCCGGGCGGTCGCTCCGGACGCGACCTTGCAGGTGAGCGGGGCGATCGGCGACGCGGCGATCGGCAGGGCCTACCTGGACGCCGGCGCCGACCGCTACGTCCTCGGATCGTCCGCGTTGGCCGACGACCGGCGCACCCTCCTCGTGTTGCGCGATGCGGGTCCGGCCGTCGTCGTCGGGCTGGAGGTCGAAGACGGCCGGATCCGAGCGCGAAGCGCCGGCCGCGAGAAGGAGGCCGACGGGCTGGATCTGATGAGCACCGTCGGCTGGCTCCACGCGGCCGGCGCCGCCGCCTTCCTCGTGACCTCGATCGATCGGGTGGGAGGGCTCGGCGGTCCGGACGTGGCCCTCGTTCGACGCGTCGCCCGCGCCGGCCGGCCGACCTATGCGGCGGGCGGGATCCGATCGCTCGAGGATCTGCGCGCTCTCCGGAACGCGGGTGCCGCCGGAGCGGTGGTCGGGACGGCGGCCCTCGAGGGTCGGATCGACCTCGCCGAAGCGTTCGCCTGGACGGAGGCCTGATGCCACCCCGGTAGACTTCCCCGCTCGATGGGGTTCCTCACTGATCTGGTCGGGACGATCCGCCGCGAGCTGGACGAGCGACCGCTCCCGCTCGAGGCGCTCGACGCCGCCGCTCGCTCCCAACCGCCGGCGCGCTCGCTCCGCGAGGCGCTCCGCGGCGCGACGGTGCCCGCCGTGATCGCCGAGGTGAAGCGCTCGTCCCCGAGCGCCGGCTGGATCGACGTCGACGCGGACGCCGGGTCGCTCGCGCGAGCGTACGAGGCGGGTGGCGCGGCCGCGATCTCGGTCCTGACCGAGCCTCGGCACTTCGGCGGGTCGCTCGCCGATCTCCGCCTCGTCCGCGCCACTGCGGGCATCCCCGTGATCCGGAAGGACTTCCTGATCGACCCCGATCAGCTCGTCGAAGCGCGCGCCGCCGGAGCGGATTCGGTCTTGCTGATCGCGGCCTGCCTCGACGACGGGCTGCTCGATCGGATGCTCACGGCCGCCCGGGCGCTCGGGATGGAGCCGCTCCTCGAGACGCACTCGAACCGGGACCTGGAACGGGCGCTCGCGACCGATGCCGAGATCATCGGGGTCAACGCACGGGATCTCGAGACGCTCGAGGTGGACTTCCCGGCCGCGCTCGAGAGGCTCCGCTCGATCCCGTCGGACCGCGTAGCCGCCCTGGAGAGCGGCATAGCGAGCCACGCCGACGTCGCGGCCGCGGTCGCGGCCGGAGCGTCGGCGATCCTGGTGGGTGAGGCGCTGATGCGATCCGCCGACGCGGCCGCCGCGATCGCCGGCTTGATCCGCGGGCCCGGGCTCGCGGCCCGCGGGCAGAGCCTGGACGAGGAGGGGATCGCGTGAGCGTCGCGACCCGACCCGACGAGCACGGTCGCTTCGGCGCCTACGGCGGGCGCTACGCGCCGGAGGTCCTGATCCCCGCCCTGGACGAGCTCTACGCGGCCTGGCTCGAGCTCCGCGACGACCCCGGGTTCCGCGGCGAGCTGGCCGATCTCCTTCGCGACTTCGTCGGGCGACCCACGCCCATCACGCACGCGACCCACCTGTCGGCGGAGCTCGGCTACGACCTGTGGCTCAAGCGCGAGGACCTGGCGCACACGGGCGCGCACAAGATCAACAACGCCCTCGGGCAGGTGCTCCTCGCCAAGCGGCTCGGCAAACGGCGGATCATCGCCGAGACGGGCGCCGGCCAACACGGGGTGGCGACCGCGACCGCGTGGAAGGAGGCCGTCAACGAGGCACTCCGCGACTGGGCCGCGTCCGTGGGAACCACCCACTACGTGATCGGCTCCGTCGTGGGCCCGCATCCGTTCCCGATGCTCGTGCGCGACCTCCAGCGAGTGATCGGGGACGAGGCGCGAACCCAATACCGCGATCGGGTCGGCAAGGATCCCGAGTACGTGGTCGCGTGTGTGGGCGGCGGGTCGAACGCGATCGGCATGTTCACGGCGTTCGTCGGATCGCCGGAGGTGCGGCTGTTCGGCGTGGAGGCCGGCGGCGTCGGCTCGGAGCTCGGTCGACATTGCTCGTCGCTCACCCTCGGCCAACCGGGCATCCTGCACGGTGCCCTCAGCTACCTCCTGCAAGACGCGGACGGACAGGTCGTGGAGACCCACTCGATCTCGGCCGGGCTCGACTACCCGGGCGTTGGCCCGGAGCACGCGTACCTGAAGGACGAGGGTCTCGCGACGTACGTGAGCGCCACGGACGGTGATGCGCTCGACGGTTTCCGACTGCTCGCTCGCACGGAGGGCATCATCCCGGCGCTCGAGCCGGCGCACGTGATCGGATGGCTTCGACATCGGCCGCTCCCTGACGGGGCGCGGGTGCTGGTGAACCTTTCGGGCCGGGGCGACAAGGACCTCGACACGGTGCGCGCCGCGCTGACCGGCGAACAGCCGTGAGGGACGCGTTGGTGGGCCGCCGGTGATGAGCGGCCTGGAGACGACCCTTCGCGCCGTCCGGGACCGTCGGGCGAAGTCGTTCGTCCCCTACGTGACGGGCGGGTTTCCCGGCGTGGACGGGGAGCTCCTGAGGATGCTCGCCGCGGCCGGAGCCGACGCGATCGAGGTCGGGATACCGCATTCGGATCCGATCATGGACGGAGGCGTGATCCAGGAGGCGTCGCGGGTCGCTCTCCAGAGAGGTACCCGGATCGGCGATGTCCTCGCCTCGATCGTGGACGCTGCGGTCGAGATCCCGGTCACGGTCATGACCTACGCGAACATCGCTCACCATCGAGGGTACGAGGCGTTCTGCGACGATCTCGCGCGGTCCGGCGTCGACGGCGCGATCGTTCCCGACCTCCCGGTCGATGAGGCGGAGCGCTTCGCTGCGCTCGCCGCCGCGCGAGGGATCGATGTGGTCCTGCTGGCAGCTCCCGGGACGACGGCGCAGCGGTACCGGGCGATCGCGGCCGCCTCGCACGGTTTCGTCTATTGCGTCGCGACCTACGGCGTGACGGGTGCCCGGGACCAGCTCTCGGTGACCGCACGCGACGTGGTGACGGCCGTCCGGCCGTACACCGACCTGCCCTTGCTCGTGGGCGTCGGGATCGCGACGCCCGAGCAGGCCGGCGAGGCAAGCGCGTTCGCGGACGGGGTCATCGTCGGTTCGGCCCTCATGGCACCGCTCGTCGCCGGCGATCCGAAAGGGGCCCTGCGGCTGGCGGAGGCCTTCCGGGGCGAGATCCTGTGAGTACGCACATCTCCTCCGGGCTCCTCGCCCGTATCCGGTGTGGGGGAAACGGTCCTCCGTGGTGATTGGCCTGCGCCTCGCGGATGTGGTACCAACCGGCCATATCCAAGGGTGCAGCACGAAAGGGGGCTTCATGAGACATCGTCGGTGGCTCACGCCGCTGGTGCTCCTCGGCGCGTTCGCGATGATCGCGGCCGCGTGTTCCAACAGCACCTCAGCGGCCGGAGGATCCACCTCGGGTGGTGCCGCGGTGGACTGCAACGCGGCGCCGGGATGCGTGACGGTCGCGGCCGGTGCGCCGATCCAGATCGGGACGCTGTTGTCGGTGAGCGGTGACAACGCAGACCTGGGGAACGACAGCCTGTACGGCGTCGAGCTCGGGATCGACCATCTGGACGGCGTGTTCGATGGCCAGGCCGGCCAGATCCTGAACCACCCGGTACAGCTGCAGAACGAGGACGATACGTGCTCGGCCGAAGGCGGCCAGGCCGGGTCGACGAAGCTCGCCTCCAACCCGGACATCGTCGCGGTGATCGGGACGAGCTGCTCCGGCGCCGCACTCGGCGTCGCCGACAAGACCCTCGGCGACAAGGGCATCGTGCTGCTGTCGCCGTCGAACACGAACCCGGCGTTGACGGCGCCGGGCACGCACAACCCCTACTACTTCCGAACGGCGCACAACGACGCGATCCAGGGAGCCGTCGTGGCAGACTTCGCGTACCAGAAGCTGCATGCGAAGACGGCCGCGACGATCCACGACGAGTCGCCGTACACGGAGGGGTTGACCACCGCATTCAAGAACTCGTTCACGGCGGCTGCGATCGGGGGGCAGGTCGTCGATGAGGAATCGATCGACAGCAGTCAGCAGTCGTACACGCCGGTGCTGACGAAGATCGGGCAGAAGTCGCCCGACCTCCTGTATGGGCCGGACTACACCGCCGAGTGCGCCCTGATCCTGAAGCAGGGTCGGCAGGTCCCGGGGCTCGCCAACACCGCGTTCATGGGATCCGACGGCTGCTACGCCTCGAACTTCATCAAGCTCGCCGGCTCGGCGATCAACGGTGCCTACTACTCTTCGCCGGACCTGTCGGCCTTCGATCAGAAGGACTTCTACACGAACGAGTTCCTCCCGGCGTACAAGACGCTTGCGGGCACAGCGCCGATCTCGGCCTTCCACGCGCACGCGTACGACGCGGTGAACCTGCTGGCCGCGGCCATCGAGAAGGCCGCGGTCCAGAACAGCGATGGCTCGCTGACGATCTCGCGCGTCGCTCTCAGGGACGCGGTCCAGTCCACGACCGATTTCCAGGGCATCGTGACGAAGTACACGTGCTCGGACACCGGTGACTGCGCGACGACCGTCACGATCGGCGTCTACCAGGCGCCCAACCTGGCCCTCGAGGGCGGGACCGGGAACGGGAAGCCGATCTTCACCGAGACCAAGACCCTCCAGGAGGCCCTGGGGACCGGCTGATCGCCGGAACCGACGGTGGTGGTCGCGGGGTCCGCGGACGCGGACCCCGCGACCCTCCAAGGAGGAGGACATGGCCGAGGGCACCGATCTCCAGGCGCCGCCGGGCCCGGCGACCGCCCGGCTCGGGCGCCTGCAACGGCTTCCCCTCCGTCGCCTGATCCAGATCGTCTTGGCCATCCTGATCATCGGGTTCGTGGTGCTCGGGACGTACAAGACGCTCAAGCTCCCGCCGGACGAGCGGTACGACCCGTCGACGTGGAAGGCCTTCGTGATCTCCGGCGTGGCCCAGGGCGGGATCTACGCCCTGATCGCCCTGGGGTACACGCTCGTCTACGGTGTGCTCCGCATGATCAACTTCGCCCACGGCGAGGTGTTCATGATGGGCTGCTTCGCCTCGTTCTTCTTCGCCGACGCCTACGCGAACAGCGGCCTTCTCAACAGACATCCGTTCTACGCCCTCGCGATCATCTTCGCGATCGCCATGCTGACCTCCTGCCTGATCGCGATGCTGCTCGAGCGGGTCGCCTACCGGCCGCTCCGGAACTCCCCGCGCCTGGTCCCGCTGATCACGGCGATCGGCGCCTCCCTGTTCCTGCAGAACACGGCGTTCGGTTTCTTCGGACCCCAGACCCAGGCCTACCCGGTCCCCGACGTCCTCGGCGGCGACAGGACGTGGACGATCGTGGGCATCACGATGCAACGGATCCAGGTCGTGGTGATCGTCACGGCGATCCTCGCCGTGATCGGGTTGACGCTGTTCATCTCGCGGACCCGCACCGGACGCTCGATCCGAGCCGTCGCCGAGGATCGGGAGATCGCCAGCCTGATGGGGATCGACGTGGACCGGACGATCATGATCACGTTCGCCCTCGGCGGGCTGCTGGCCGGGATCGCCGGGGTCCAGTTCGGGCTGACGTTCGGCCAGGTGAGCCCGTACATCGGGTTCACGCCCGGGATCGCGGCCTTCACGGCGTCGGTCCTCGGGGGGATCGGCAGCATCGGCGGCGCGGCCCTCGGCGGACTGCTGCTGGGGCTGCTGCAAGCCGTCGGGCCACCGCTGCTGTTCACGGGCTTCAACATCCCGGCGCCGTTCCAGCTCCAGGACGTGATCACGTTCTCGGTGCTCGTCCTGGTACTCATCTTCCGGCCCGGCGGGATCCTGGGATCGGGCGAAGCGGAGAAGGTCTGATGATCCGCCGGATCCCGCGCGTCGTCCGGGCGGGGCTGGTCGCCGGGATCGTATCCGTGTACCTATGCCTGGTCGGCATCGTCGGCTCGTTGGTCACGGACGTGGTCGGGAGGATCACCGTCGGCCGCGTGGTGCTGTCCATCCCTGCGATCCTGGCAGGGCTCGTGGTCGCGCGGCCGAGGGTCGTCTCGGGCGAGCTGCGCCGGTCGAGCGTGTGGGCCGGCGTGTCCTCCGGCGCGATCGTCGGTCTGACGACGGGGGCGCTGCTCGCGGTCTTCATCGGGGTCGTCAACCTTCTCGGGATCGAGACCATCCGGAACGTGTTCATCGCCGTGAAACCGGACCTGATGTCCCTGCTGACGTTCGGACACGCCGGTGTCGTCGGGTCCGTCCTGCGGATCGTCGCCGAGGTTGCCCTGGGTGCGGTCGGCGGAGCGATCGGAGCGACGCCGGACCGGATCCGAGTCCCGACGGTGATCGCCGCGACGGTGGTGATCTCCCTCGGCTTGCTCCGCCGTATCGTGCATCCCGCGCTCGCCCAGCTCGGGCTCCGCGACGACTGGCTGTTCAGCGTCGTGACGCTGGGCCTGACGTGGTTCGGCGCTGTGGCCGTGTTCGTGGTGGCGTTCGTCACGACGTTCGCGTGGCGGGCCAACAGTGCCGCGATCGTGGCGCGGACCCACCGGACGCCGGCGACCGAACGAGGCGTGCGCCTGATCGTCCTGGCGGCGATCGGGGGGGGCCTGATCGCGCTCCCGTTCCTCGTCGGCTCGATCTTCTCGCAGATCCTCGGCACTGTCGGGATCTACGTCCTCCTGGGACTCGGGCTGAACATCGTGGTCGGGTACGCCGGGCTCCTCGACCTCGGCTACGTCGCCTTCTTCGCCGTCGGCGCCTACACGACCGCGGTCCTGACCGGCGGTTCACGGGTCACGACGACCGGCTACGCGCCTCCGTCGTTCTCGCTGCATCTGTCCTTCTTCGTCGCGATCCCGATCGTGGTGGTGGTCGCGGCGCTCGTCGGCCTCCTGATCGGCGCGCCGGTGCTGCGTCTGCGCGGGGACTACCTGGCGATCGTCACGCTCGGCTTCGGCGAGATCGCCCGGGTGCTGTTCTCGTCGGACTGGCTCAAGGGCGCCTTCGGCGGCACCCAAGGGATGACGGCGATCCCTGCGGCGCCGATCGGGAACCTGAACTTCCGAGATACGCAGCACTTCTACTTCCTGGTGCTGGCGTTCTGTCTGATCGCCCTCTACATCTCGTGGCGCCTGGCGGACTCCCGTGTCGGCCGAGCATGGAACGCGATGCGGGAGGACGAGCAGGTGGCCGAGGCGGTGGGCGTGAGCACGGTCCGGTACAAGCTGCTTGCGATTGGAAGTATCCCGGGCGTGATCGTCGGGGCCCTGGTGTTGATCGGGATCCCGGGGGTGTTCTCGGAGTTCGAGCAATACCGGCTGCTGTTGTACGGGGCCGTCTTGATGGCGATCATGATCCTGCGCCCCCAAGGTTTGATCCCGAACATCCGGCGGTCCCAGGAGTTGGAGGAGGAGGACGTCGCCCAGGACAAGTGGGCCGAAGCCGTGACGTCGGACGAGCACGCCGCATCGGCCGCGTCGCCCCTCGGCGAGGGTGCGGGATGAACCTCCTGGAGGTCCGAGGGGTCTCGAAGCACTTCGGCGGCCTCTACGCGCTGAGCGGCCTCGACGTCGAGGTCGAAGAAGGCGAGATCCTGAGCATCATCGGGCCGAACGGCGCGGGCAAGAGCACCGTGTTCAACGTGATCACGGGTCTGTACACGCCCGACGACGGCAACGTGGTCTTCCGCGGCGAGAGCATCGTCGGGCTCACGCCGAACCAGATCACGAGGCTCGGCATCGCGCGGACGTTCCAGACGGTCCACCTGTTCCCCAACATGACGGTGCTCGAGAACGCCATGGTCGGGCAGCACTGTCGCTCACGCACCACGATCTTCGGGGCGGTGTTCCTCACCCCCTCGATGCGACGAGAGGAGCGCTCGATCCGAGAGCACGCCGAACGCGCACTGGGGTTCTTCGGGCGCCGATTGGCCGGGTACCGGCAAGATCAGCCGGCGTTCTCGCTGTCGTACGCGAACAGGCGCCGACTCGAGATGGCCCGGGCGCTCGCCACGGAGCCGACCCTGCTCCTGCTGGACGAGCCGACGGCAGGGATGAACCCCCGCGAGACACTCGAGCTGCGGGACCACATCGTGCGGATGCGCGACGAGCTCGGGCTCACGATCCTCCTGATCGAGCACGACATGCGCGTCGTGAAGGGTGTCTCCGACCGGGTCGTTGCGTGCGACTACGGTCAGAAGATCGCCGAAGGCTCGTACGAAGAGGTGGCGAACGACGAGCACGTGATCGAGGCGTACCTCGGCACCAAGGCGGCCGGATGACGGGGGACGACCCCGCTCAGCGCGACGGCGAGGAGCCCGTGCTTGAGCTTCGTCACGTCAGCACCCATTACGGGCTGGTTTCGGTCCTGCGCGACGTGAACGTCCGGATCCTCCCGGGCGAGATGGTCTGCCTGCTGGGCGGCAACGCCAGCGGGAAGACGACGACGCTCAAGACGATCCTGGGCTACGTGAAACCGAGCGCGGGGGACGTTCTGATCGGCGGCGAGATCGTGACCGGCTTGCCGACGATGCAGCTCGTCTCGCGCGGCGTGTCGATGGTTCCGGAGAACCGGCGTCTGTTCGCCAACATGACCGTCGCCGAGAACCTCGAGCTCGGGGGGTACCTTCGCAAGGACAAGGACAAGCTGGCGGCCGACCGGGAGCAGGTCCTCCAGACGTTCCCGCGGGTCCGCGAACGCCTCAAGCAGAAGGCGGGGACGCTCTCGGGCGGCGAACAGCAGATGGTGGCGATGGGACGGGCGCTGATGGCCGACCCCAAGGTGCTGCTGATGGACGAGCCGTCGATGGGCCTCGCGCCCGTCCTCGTCGAGCAGGTGTTCGAGATCATCCGAAAGATCCGGGCGCTCGGGAAGACGATCTTCGTCGTGGAGCAGAACGCGAACATGGCGTTGTCGATCGCCGACCGGGGCTACGTGCTCCAGACGGGTGAGATCGTGCTGTCGGGCGATGCTCAGGAGCTGCTGAACGACCCGCTGATGCGACAGGCGTACCTGGGCGAGCTGTGATCCGGCTGATCGAGGCCGAGGAGCTGCGGCGCGTGCTCTCGATGACCGACGCGATCGATGCCCTGGAGACAGCCTTCCGTGACGAGGACCTGTCGCGCTCCGCCCCACTGCGGTCTTCCGTGGCCACCCCGGCCGGGACCCTGCTGCTCATGCCGGCCGCCGGCGAACGCGGCGTGGGCGTCAAGCTGGTCACGCTTTCGGAGTTCAACCCGCGGCGCGGTCTCCCCTTCATCCACGGGGCGTACGTGCTGTTCGATCGCGAGACCCAGCGACCTGAGGCCGTGATCGACGGCACCGAGCTCACGGCGATCCGCACCGCCGCACTGAGCGGGCTCGCCACCCGGATGCTCGCCCGGGCGGACCCACGGAGGCTCGTGCTCTTCGGGGCCGGCGTCCAGGCGACGGCGCACCTCCAGGCGATGGCGGCGGTCGCGCCCTTGGAGGAGGCGGTGATCGTCTCTCGGACGCCCGACGCCGCCCGGGCGCTGGCCGACCGTGCCGCCGCGATGGGGATGCAGGCATCGGTGGGCGAGTCCTCGGCGGTCGCCCGAGCGGATCTCGTGTGTACGTGCACGACCAGCCCTGTGCCGCTGTTCGACGGGCGCGTGCTCGCCGAGGGCGTCCACGTCAACGCGGTGGGTTCCTACCTGCCCGATCAGCGCGAGCTGGACACGGAGACGGTGCGGCGGGCGAAGGTCGTGGTCGAGACGCGAGACGTGGCACTCGCGGAGGCGGGTGATCTGGTGATCCCCATCGCGGAGCGGGCGATCGGGCCCGAGCACATCGTGGCCGACCTCGCGGAGGTCGTCCGCGGTGCGGCCGTCCGCACCGCGGACGACGACGTCACCGTGTTCGAGTCGGTCGGCATGGCGTTCGAGGACCTCGTGGTCGCGCGGGCGGCCCTCGACGCCGCGGGTTGATCGGAGCCGGCATGGGCGACGAGCTCCCGCGGACCGCCGACGTCCTGGTGATCGGCGCGGGGATCGTCGGATGCTCGGTCGCGTTCCACCTCGCCGCCTCCGGCGCGGGCGCCGTCCTCGTGGTCGATCGCGAGGACGCGGTCGGACGGGGCTCGACCGGCGCCTGCGCCGGCGGCTTCCGCCAGCAGTTCACGAGCGAGGTCAACATCCATCTGTCGCGAGCGAGCATCCCCATGATCCTGCGCTTCACCGAGGAGCACGGGATCCCCGTGGACGTGTCACAGGACGGGTATCTCTTCCTCGTCCGCGACGACGCGGCGTGGGCGGGTTTCCGGTCCGCCGTGGAGCTACAGCGATCGCTCGGGGTCGAGGTCGAGGTTCTTGAGCCCGAGGCCGCTGGCGCGCTCCTGCCCGGCATCGACACCCGCGGACTGGTCGGCGCGACGTTCGGCCCGAAGGACGGGATCGCGGACCCCGCCGCCCTGACCCAGGGGTACGCGACGCTCGCTCGGCGCGCGGGCGTGACTTTCGCGCTGGACACGTCCGTGACCGCGATCGAGGTCGATGCGGCGGGCGCCGTGACGGGCGTCCGGACCTCACGTGGTCCGGTGGCCGCGAGCGCCGTCGTGCTCGCCGCGGGGGCGTGGTCGGGGGCGCTCGCGGCCACGGCCGGCGTCGAGGTCCCTGTCGAGCCGGTGCCGCGGGTCGTGGTGACGACCGGCGCGTTCCCTCGCGTGCCCGCGCGCCGCACCCTCGTGATCGATGCCGCCAGCTCCTTCTACTTCCACCGAGAGGGGAACGGGGTCCTCATGGGGATGGGCGGGCGCGACGTGACGACCTTCGACACCACGGTCGACGAGCGGTTCGTGCACGACGCGCTCGTGCCCCGAGCGGTGACGGTTTTCCCGCCTCTCGCGGAGGCGGGGATCCGTTCGCGGTGGGCCGGGTTGTACGAGATGACTCCCGACCGGAATCCGATCGTCGGACCTGGCCCCGTGGACGGTCTGTGGATCGCAGCGGGGTTCAGCGGCCACGGGTTCCAGCACGGCCCGATCGTCGGCAAGGTGATCGCGGAGCTCGTCACCGGAGCGGCACCTTCCGTTGATGTGTCCCCCCTTTCGTTGAGCCGATTCGGGACAGGCGATCTCGCGAGGGAGGGCCACGTCGTGTGAGTGCCGGGAGCGGGGGTCGAACCCGCACGGGCCGAAGCCCACGGGATTTTGAGTCCCGCGCGTCTGCCAGTTCCGCCATCCCGGCCGGGGCCGAAAGCGTACAAGCGAGGGGACGGCGGACCGTGCGTTGCTCGGGCGGATGCTCGGGGCCTATAGTCCCGCCGTGAGCAGGGAGGACGCCTCGGCGTCCCTCGGAAGGAGGACATGGATGCGGAAGTTCCGGTTCCATCTGGCGGCCCTGGTCGCGATCCTCGCGCTGGTCGGGGCCGCGTGCGCCAACGGTACGACCACGAGTGCCGCCACGGGCTCCGCGGGCAACGGGGTCTGTGCGTCGGTCGACACGACCGGCACCGATGCGTTGGCTGCGATATGCAAGGCCGGTGCGATCCGAGTGGCGACCGATCAGAAGTACAAGCCACAGTCCTGGTACGACGTGAAGGACAACCAGTGGAAGGGCTTCGACGTCGACGTCGCGAACGAGATCGCGACGCGGCTCGGCGTCCGTGCGCAGCTCCAGAACCAGGACTGGGAGGTCATCACCGCGGGTTCGTGGAACAACCGGTGGGACGTGAGCGTGGGGAGCATGACCGACACGGTCCCGCGAGAGAAGCTCTTCGAATTCACCCCCGCCTACTACTACACGCCGGCCGGGATCGCCGTGTACAGCACGAACACCTCGATCCAGGACCTGTCGACCGACCTCGACGGCAAGAAGATCTGTGTGGGTGCCTCGACGACGTACGAGGACTACCTCAAGAAGACGCTCGTTCTCGGTGCGGGCGCTCCGAAGTTCGACTTCGTGATCGACAACCCACAGATCATCACGTTCACCACCGACACCGATGCGCTCGACAACCTGGCGCTCGGTGACGGCGTGCGGTGCGACGCGGCCATGACCGCAACCCCGACGATCGCGCAGTACGTCACCGACTCCGGGGGGAAGGTCAAGCAGGTCGGCGATCCGCTCTACTTCGAGCCACTGTGCATCGCCTTCGACAAGAAGGACCCGGTCTCCAACACGAGCCTCGTCACTGCAGTGAGCAAGATCGTGCAGGACATGCACGCGGACGGGACGCTCTCGTCGCTATCGGAGAAGTGGTACAAGACCGACCTCACGACCAGCTCTGCCAGCGGTTGATCGAGCACTAGGGGGACTCCGGTGAAGGCCGGAACGCAGGTACAGGGAGCCGGGGAGACCCGGCTCCCTGCGTACTCGGCGGAGATCCCGCGGGGGTCCACCTTCCAGCTGATCGCGGCGTGGCTCCTGCTCGCCGAAGGCGGGGTCGGTCTCGTGTTCCTTCCGATCATCGTCTTCTCCACGAAGACGAACGTCTCGCCCGCCAAGATCACCGGGTTCGCTGCCGGATGCGTCCTGTGTCTTGGTGCGGGTGCGTTGCTCTACTCGCGCTGGTCGTGGTCCTGGTGGGTCGCGCTGGGTGTCGCGATCGGCGCGGCGGCCTATCTCATCTCGTCCGGCGGCTTGACAGCTCAGTCGGAGGGATACGTGGCGGCGAGCTTCGCTGCGTTCGAGGTCGTGTTGCTCCTGATCGGGAGGCGAGCGGCCGGTCGGCCCGAGGCCATGGCGCTCGCAAGCGCGAGCATCCCGTTCCGCGTGAAGGTCACGGTCGTCTGGCTCGCGATCTTCTTCATGCTCGCCGTGACCCTCGCCTTGTTCCAGCTCGACACGACGTGGATCAAGGAGAACGCGCGATACATCGCGACCGGGGTCCTGTTCACGGTGTACCTGGCGGTCGGCGCCATCCTCCTGGCGGTCGTCCTGGCGCTGTTCGGGGCCCTCGGCCGGCTGTCGAAGAACCCGGTCGCGTACGGGATCACGGGGTTCTACACGTCCTTCTTCCGTGGGACGCCGCTGATCGTGCAGCTGTTCCTGATCTACCTCGCGCTCCCGCAGATCGGGTTCAGCTTCGGGCGGCTCTCACTCGTCAACATCCTCACGCTCACGCCGTTCCAGGCGGGCATCATCGGCCTAGGTCTGAACTACGGCGCGTACATGACCGAGATCTTCCGCGCCGGGATCCAGTCGGTTGGTCACGGTCAGGCGGAGGCGGCCGACGCGCTCGGGATGAGCTACGCGCAGCGGATGCGCCGGGTGGTGCTTCCGCAGGCGACCAGGGTCATCATCCCGCCCACCGGGAACGAATTCATCGCGATGATGAAAGACACGGCGCTCGTGAGCTTCCTGGGGAGCGAAGTTAGCCGGGCAGAATTGTTCCGACGCGCGCAGCTCGCGATCAGCGAGGATCCCACGAAGCATCTCGAATCCCTGCTCGTCGCCGCTGCGATGTACTGGCTGCTCACGGCGATCTTCACCTTCTTCCAGCGGAGGCTGGAGCGGAGGATGGGCCGGGGCTACGAGCGGGGGGCGCCAACGGCGCGGACCCCCCACTTGCTTCAGGCGACGCCCGGCGGCGGGTTCGGGAGCGGCGCCGGGATGGTCGAGATCCCCGAACCCCAGGGACAACCCGGGATCGCACCGGGGCCGCCCTCATGACGATGGCCAACGGCGATGCCGTCGTTCGGGTCGAGAACCTCCACAAGTACTTCGGAACGAACGAGGTGCTGAAGGGGATCAACATGGAGGTCGACCGCGGCGAGGTCGTCGTGATCTTCGGCCGTTCGGGATCGGGGAAATCGACGCTGCTTCGGTGCATCAACTTCCTTGAGGATCCGACGGACGGGGTGATCGAGGTAGCGGGCATCCGGCTCGAAGGAGGGCACCGGACCCGTGGCAAGCGGGAGGAGATCCGGCGTCTGCGGACCCACGCCGGGATGGTGTTATCCTTGCGAAGGTCGGGCTCGCCGAGAAGGCGGATGCCTACCCGATCCACCTCTCGGGAGGCCAGCAACAGCGGGTCGCGATCGCTAGGGCGCTCGCGATGGAGCCGGACGTGATGCTTTTCGACGAGCCGACGTCGGCGCTCGACCCGGAGCTGATCGGTGAGGTCCTGAACGTGATGAAGGCCCTGGCGACCGATCTGCACATGACGATGATGGTGGTCACCCACGAGATGGGCTTCGCGCGAGAGGTGGCGAACCGGATGTGCTTCTTCCACGACGGCGTGATCTTGGAGGAGGGCACGCCCGAAGAGATCTTCGCGCACACGCGGTTCCCGGAGACGCGGAAGTTCCTCGACGCGGTCTTGTGATCCTGGCGTGGCCCTACGAACACCACCCCGCAACGAGATGACGGGCCGCGGCTCCCCTCGGGGCCGGTCGCGCCTTCCCCATACGCGACCATCCCCTGTCGAGCGCCGCGGCCCGTCACGTCGAGGTCCTCGCGGTGTGAGCCGCTCCGGACCGAAAGCGGAGGTTAGACGCAAGGTTGAGACCTGTCAACCAGACGGATGTGCTCGCGCGCAGTCCATGTTGAGCATCGTCCCAGGTGACGTGTTTCCGTCGAAAGAGCGACAAGACCGTGAACGAGCTCCGGCTGTGGAACCCTCGACCGACACACGAGGGTATGACGAAGCCTCAAGCTCTGGCCGCGACGATGACGAGCTCTGTGCCGAGTCCGAGCAGGAAGCCGATGAGCACGCCCCATAACGTGATCTCCCACGAGAGCTTCCTGCCGACCGAGAACAGCTCGCCGATCACGTAGAGGATCGCACCGGCGGCGAGGGTGAGGAACGCGACGAACACGTACGCGCTGGAGATGGAGTTCCCGACGATCGTTCCGAAGAACGTCGGCCCGCCGGCGACGAGACCTGCGAGGAGGAGCCACGACCACGCCGGTCGGACGTCGGCGGCGACGAGCGGACCGACGATGCCGAACCCCTCCGTCGCGTTGTGCAGACCGAAGCCGACGACGAGCAGGAGCGCGAGCGACATCTCGTCGGCATGCGCGGCCTGGCCGATCGCGAGCCCCTCGGAGAAGTTGTGGAGTCCGATCCCGGCGGCGATCGTCATGGCCAGATGAAGGGCCTCCTCCCGGTGACCGACGGCGGTCTCCGCGAACGCCATCGCGCCGGGACCGATGCTCACGCGGCGCCGCCTTATCGCCTTACCCACGTAGAGCAGGCTCATCAAGCCCACGCCCAACCCGACGGCGTAGCAGAGCGTGAGCCCGACGAACCGGATCCACGAGCCGCCGGCCTGGGCGGCGGCCAGGGACCCGTCGAGGACGTCGCCCGCGTTCGCGAGGATGTCCACCAGCAGGAAGGCGAGGATCCCGGCCGAGATCCCGTTCAGGAGCGTCTTGACCCTGACGTTCTGCATCTCGACGCGGCCCATCGGCAGCCCGAGGAAGATCGTGAACCCGGCGACGGCCCCGAGTACCGCCACGCCCGCCGTGCTCATCACCGCCACCTTCCCGAGACCGCGCCGACGCTCCTGACCGGAGCCGGCTCCACGCGGCAGAAATCCTATCCGCGGGGTCGGATTCGCGGCAAGTTCGTATGCGAACCATCTCTCGACCGTGCCTCGAGACCCGCGGCCGACCACGCGGCGGACCCGTCGGAGACGCTCGCTAGGATGAGACTCGTGCCTGAGGAAGGGGTCGAGCGCGAGCGACGGAAGCTCTTCCTCCTGGACGGCCACAGCCTCGCGTACCGAGCCTTCTTCGCGCTCCCGCCGACCCTCGCCACCAGCAGCGGCACGGTGACGAACGCCGTCTACGGGTTCACGTCCATGCTGATCAAGCTCCTCGCGGAGGAGAAGCCCGACCTGATCGCCGTGGCCTTCGACACGGGCAAGCCGACCGTCCGTCTGGAGATGGACGCCGAGTACAAGGCCGGCCGCCGCGAGACGCCGGCCGACTTCGGACCACAGCTGGCGCTCATCGAAGAAGTGCTCGTCACCCTTCGGATCCCTATCGTCCGGGTCGAGGGCCACGAGGCCGACGACGCGCTCGGGACGCTCGCCGAGGAGGCGAGCGACGAGGGCATCGACGCGGTGATCGTCACGGCGGATCGTGACTTCTTCCAGCTCACCCGCGAGCCCGCGGACGGACGCGGCGCCATCTCGATCCTGTTCAACCGGCGAGGGATCTCCGAGATCGATCTGATGGGGCCCGACGAGGTGACGACGAAGTACGGCGTGTCACCCCCCCAGTACCTCGACTACGTCGCGCTCAAGGGAGACACGTCAGACAACATCCCGGGCGTGCCGGGTGTGGGGGAGAAGACCGCGGCCAAGCTCGTCCAGGAGTGGGGGTCGGTCGAGAACCTCATCGCGCACCTGGACGACCTCAGAGGCAAGCTCAAGGAGAACGTCGGCGACGCGGTCGATCGGCTCGGTCTGAACAAGCAGCTCGCGCGGATCGTGACCGACCTCGATCTTGAGATCCGGCCCGAGGACTGCGTGCGAGGGGCCTTCGATCCCGACGCCGTCCACCGGCTGTTCACGTCGCTCGAGTTCCGTTCGTTGCTCGACCGGCTCAACGAGGCGGCCGGCGCGATCAAGCCGAAGGTCGAGCTGGCGGAACTCGATCTCACCCAGCGCGATGCCTCGGAGCTCGCGAAGGTGCTCCACGCGGGGCCCTCGTCGGTCCGCTTGCGGACCGACGAGGGCCGGGTGCGGGGGGCGGCCGTGTCCGCCGGTGGCGGACAGGCTGCCTACGCGGCGCTCGACGGCCTGGGGGCCCTCGCCGAGCCGCTCGCCGACCCGTCCGCACCGAAGTGGGCGCACGACGCCAAGGCGCTCGAGCGGACGGTGCTCGCCGAGGGGGGAACGGTCGCTGCCGTCGCCTTCGACACGATGCTCGCGGGGTACCTGTTGGACCCGGCCTCGGCCACCTACCCGCTCTCGGTCCTCGGCGAGCGGTACCTGGGCGTGGACGTGGTCGGTGACGCCGGTGAGGACGAAGCCGGTCAGCTGTTCGCGCAGGATCCCTGGCGCGCGACGGCCGCCGACGCGGCGGCCGTCGCGCTCCTCGCTCCGGTGATGGATGAAGAGGTTGACCGTCTCGGGCTCCGGCACCTGCTGGAAGATGTCGAGCTTCCGCTCTCCTCCGTCCTCGCGCGGATGGAGGCCAGGGGGGTCCGCCTGGATGTCGAGTACCTCGAGGAGATGGGCGGGGAGGCGCGGGAGCAGATGGCCGCGTTGACGACGGAGATCTACCGGCTCGCCGGTCGGGAGTTCAACCTCAACTCCCCGCCGCAGCTGCGGGAGGTGCTGTACGACGAGCTCGGGCTGCAACCCGGCAAGCGCACCACGAAGGGTGCGCTGTCGACCGACGCGTCGGTGCTGGAGAAGCTGCGGGACGATCACAAGATCGTCGATGCGCTCCTTTCGTGGCGTGAGCTCGACAAGCTCAACTCCACCTACCTCGAGGCGTTGCCCAGGATGGTCGACCCGCGCGACGGCCGGGTGCACACGACCTTCAACCAGGCCGCTGCCGCGACGGGACGCCTCAGCAGCTCCAACCCCAACCTGCAGAACATCCCGGTCCGCTCGGAGCTCGGTCGCCGGATACGACGGTCGTTCATCCCTGGGTCACCGGATCAGGTGCTCCTCGTCGCGGACTACTCCCAGATCGAGCTCCGCGTGCTCGCGCACCTCTCGGGTGACGACGGCCTCCGCGGAGCCTTCGAAGCCGGGCTCGACATCCATGCCGCCACCGCCGCGACGGTGTTCGGGTTGCCGCTCGAGCAGGTGGACCCGGAGCTCCGGCGCCGAGCGAAGATGGTGAACTACGGGCTCGCGTACGGGATGAACGCGTACGGCCTCGCGCAGCGTCTGGATATCCCGCCCGACGAGGCCGAGGAGATCCTGAACGGATACTTCGACGGGTTCCCGAAGATCCGCGACTACCTCCGCGCGCAGGTGGACCGGGCGCGCATGGACGGGTTCACCGAGACGATCCTCGGCCGCCGGCGGTACATCCCCGAGCTGACCAGTGGCAACCGCAGGCTGCAGGCCCTGGGGGAGCGGCAGGCCCTGAACGCGCCGATCCAGGGGAGCGCCAGCGACGTCTTCAAGGTCGCGATGATCCGCGTGGACGAGGCGCTCCGCGAGCGGCCGGAGCTCGAGTGCCACATGCTGCTGACCGTGCACGACGAGTTGGTCTTCGAGGTTCCGCGGGGTCGGGTGGAACAGGCGGCGGGCGTAGTGGCCGACCGGATGGAACACGCGATCGATCTCGACGTGGCCCTGCGCGCCGACGTCGGCTGGGGTCCCAACTGGGCCGAGGCGACGCCCGCGGGACACTGACGTTCCCACACCGCATTGACGTCGTTCTCGCAGCGTACGTAACCTCTCGTTCGGCCCGCGGGGTTCGCGTCCCGCGCCGGAGGCAAATCCGAACACGCCCTCGGCGAAGCGTCCCCGCGCGGCGGAAGGAGACGGACGGTATGAGTGACGAGACGACGGTCGCGTCCAACGAGGAGCAGGAGGCGCCGGCAGCGGTGTCGGTGGACCAGGCTCCGGGACCGGCGGCGACCCCCACCAAGGCGGACGAGCAGCCCGACCTGACCCCCGAAGAGCTGATCGCGGCGCTCGAGGCCTCGTTCCGCGACTTCAAGGACGGTGACATCGTCGAGGGGGAAGTCGTGAAGATCGATCGCGACGAGGTGCTCCTCGACATCGGTTACAAGTCCGAGGGCGTGATCCCCTCGAAGGAGCTGTCGATCCGCCACGATGTCGATCCGAGCCAGGTCGTCAAGGTCGGGGACCGGATCGAGGCCCTCGTGCTCCAGAAGGAGGACAAAGAGGGCAGGCTGATCCTGTCGAAGAAGCGTGCGCAGTACGAGCGGGCGTGGGGCAAGATCGAAGAGGTGATGCATTCCGGCCAGACGATCACGGGCCCCGTGATCGAGGTCGTCAAGGGCGGGCTGATCCTCGACATCGGGCTCCGCGGGTTCCTGCCGGCGTCGCTCGTCGACCTCCGCCGGGTCCGCGACCTCCAACCGTTCGTGGGACAAGAGCTCGAGGCCAAGATCATCGAGCTCGACCGGAACCGCAACAACGTCGTGTTGTCGCGCCGCGCCTTCCTCGAAGAATCGCAGTCGGAGGGTCGCAAGACCTTCCTCCAGTCGCTCCAGAAAGGTGAGCGCCGCAAGGGGACGGTCAGCTCGATCGTCAACTTCGGGGCGTTCGTGGATCTCGGTGGCGTCGACGGGCTCGTGCACGTGTCCGAGCTTTCGTGGAAGCACGTGGATCATCCGCAGGAGGTCGTGGCGGTCGGGCAGGAGGTCGAGGTCGAGGTCCTCGACGTCGACCTCGAACGGGAGCGCGTGTCGCTCTCGCTGAAGGCGACGCAGGAAGATCCGTGGAAGGAGTTCGAGCGAACGTCGCAGGCCGGTTCGGTCATCACCGGGACCGTCACGAAGCTCGTTCCGTTCGGGGCGTTCGTGCGGGTCGCCCAGGGGATCGAGGGTCTCGTCCACATCTCGGAGATCAGCCACGAGCACGTCGACTCCCCGGAGTCGGTGCTGCAGGTCGGTCAAGAGGTGCAAGTGAAGGTCATCGACGTCGACGTCTCACGGCGTCGCGTGTCGCTGTCGATGCGACAGGTCGCCGCGGCGCCGCCGAAGCCCAAGGAGATCGAGGTCGAGAAGGAGGAGCCGGAGCGCGAAGCCGGCCCCGAGATGTCGACCGCGATCGAGGTCCCGCAGGAGATCCTCGATGCCGTCGCCGAGGCCGAATCGACCACGCCGGCCGACGGCGGCGTGAGCGCCGACGTTGTGGTTGCGGTCGACGAGACCGCGGCGGACGTACCCGTCGAAGCCGAGGAGCCGGCGGGAGCGGTCGAGGGAACCATGGACGCGCCGGCCGAGCCGGACGCGGCGACCGAGGCCACGCCCGATGCCGAGGAGCCTGCAGCGGAGGCCTCCGACGAAGAGGTCTCGCTGGAAGCCATCCTGCAGGACCTGAAGCGTCGCGAGGGAAGAACCGAGTAGCGGAGATTCGCATGCTCCTCGTGGGGCTGACCGGGGGGATCGGGTCCGGGAAGTCGACGGTCGCGGACCTGCTCCGGAAGCGCGGCGCTGTCGTCCTGGACGCCGACGACTTCGCTCGTGCGGCGGTGGTCGCCGGATCCGTCGGGCTCCGCAAGGTGGCCGAGCGCTTCGGTCGCGAGGTGCTGGGGCCGGACGGCGAGCTGGATCGCCGGAAGCTCGCTTCGATCGTCTTCGCCGATCCGGCCGCGCTCTCGGACCTCGAGGCGATCGTGCATCCCGAGGTCCGCAGGATGTTCGCGGACGGCATCCAGGAGAACCTCGACGGCCAACGGGTCGTCGTCCTGGTCAATCCGTTGCTGATCGAGATGGGGACCCACCGGGACTGCGACATCGTCGTGGTGGTCTCCGCCTCGATCGACACCCAGATCGCCAGATCGGTCGCACGTGGGATGGATGAGAGCGACGTTCGCGCTCGGATCGCGGCGCAGCTCCCCTTGGCAGAGCGCGCGCAAGCGGCGGACGTGTTGATCGACAACGAGGGCACGCTCGACGAGCTCGAGGACGAAGTGGATGTGCTCTGGCACCAGCTGCAAGATCGGGCGGCGGCTCCCGTCTGAAGGCGTCGGTATCCTTGCCACCATGCGGTTCCGTGCGGTGTTCTTCGACGCGGGCGAGACGCTCGTGCATCCGGCGCCCTCGTTCGCCGAGCTCTTCGCGCAGGTCGTGACGCGCGAGGGCTACCCCCGGGACTCGGTCGCGATCAGCGAGGGCTTGGCGATGGTCACGGACGAGTTCCGGCGGGCGTCGGATGAACATGCCCTCTGGACGACGGCGCCGGAGCGGTCCCGCCGGTTCTGGCTCGGTGTCTACGACCGCTTCCTCGACGTGCTCGACCTCCCACGCGACGACGGCCTGGCCGACACGCTGTACCGGGCGTTCACCGATCGAACGAACTACGCATCGTTCGATGATGTCGGGTCGGCGCTCGAAGCGCTGCGCGACGCGGGCCTTAAGCTCGGAGTGATCTCCAACTACGAGGCGTGGTTGGAGGATCTCCTCCTCGACCTGGAGCTCACGTCGCTGCTCTCCGTCCGCGTCGTCTCGGGGATCGAGGGGGTCGAGAAGCCGGACCCCGCGATCTTCCATCTCGCGCTCCAGCGGGTCGGGCTTCCGGCGAGCGACGTCGTCTACGTGGGTGACGTGCCCGACTTCGACATCGATCCGGCGGCCGCCGTGGGGATGTTCCCGGTCCTGATCGATCGCCGGGGCCGCCATCCGGATTTCACCGGTCCGCGCGTCAGCGATCTCCGTCAGCTGCCGGCCCTGTTGGAGGCGTCGTGACCGAGGAACGGCTGTACACGTTGGCCGAGGCGAACGCGGAGCTGACGGACCTGCGCGAGCGTCTCCCGCGGCTCAGGATCGCGCGCGACGGATTGATCGCGGCGAGCGAACGGATCAAGGAGGCCGTGGCCAGCGACGGGGGCGGGGTCGCCGGAACCGGCTGGTTCACCCACCAGCAGACGCTCAAGACCGAGCTCGAGCACCTGGCGGAGCGCGGGATCCTCCTGCGCGATCCGGAGGTCGGGCTGATCGACTTCCCTGCCGAACGCGAGGGCCGCCGTGTGTACCTCTGCTGGCGGCTGGGAGAGGACGAGGTCGCCTGGTACCACGAAGCGACCGCGGGGTTCGGCAACCGGAAGCCGTTGTGACCGAGCGGCCCGTCGTGGTCGTGTGGCAGGCGGCGAACGCCGACCGCCTCCCGGGGATCGGGGCGGCCGGAGCGGTCGCGGAGGTCCGGTTCGCTCGAGACGCCCCCGCATTGCGATCCGCGCTCGGAGACGCGGACGCGGTGTTCTTCTTCCATGGGGCGAAGCCCGACCTGGAAGAAGCCTGGCCGCTCGCGGCCAGGCTCCGATGGATCCAGTCCGCCAGCGATGGTGTGGACGGGCTGCTGTTCCCCGCTCTCGCGCAGAGCGACGTCGAGGTTACGAACGCGCGCGGGGTCTTCGACGACGCGATCGCCGAGTGGGTGATCGGGGCGATGCTCGCGATGGTGACGGGCCTGGATCGCTCGCTCGTGTCGCAGACCGAACACCGGTGGGACGACGATCGGGGGACCGAGCGTCTGGCCGGCAAGCGGTTCCTCGCGGTCGGGCCCGGTCCCATCGGCCGGGCGTCGGCGCGGCGCGCGCGCGACCTGGGCATGGCCGTGGCCTCGGTCGGGCGCGCGCCGCGCCCCGACGATCTGTTCGAACGGATCGGAGGGCCCGCCGACCTTCACCCGATGCTCGGCGAGGCCGACGTCGTGCTCGATGCCTTGCCACTCTCGCCGGGAACGCACCACTTCTTCGATGCGGACGCCTTCGCGGCGATGAAACCGACCGCACGCTTCCTCAACGTCGGACGCGGGGCGACGGTGGACGAGGCCGCGCTCGTCGACGCGCTGGTACGAGGAGCTCTCGGCGGCGCGGCGCTCGACGTCTTCGAGGAGGAGCCGCTCCCCGCGGAGTCGCCCCTCTGGACGCTGCCGTCCGTGATCGTCTCGCCACACATCTGTGGCGATTTCGACGGCTGGGAGCGCGCTGTCGTCGACGTGTTCCTCGACAACCTCGGCCGGTTCGTGCGCGGCGAGACGCTCCGCAACCGCGTGGACATCGAGGCTGGATTCGGCATCGGGTAGGGTCCGTTCGATGAGTGAA
>VAXZ01000130.1 GCA_005885035.1 Actinomycetota bacterium | reverse complement strand
CCACACCCGGTGCGCCCACGAACGTGACCGCGATCGCCGGCAACACCTCCGCGACCGTGTCGTGGGATCCTCCCGCTTCGTCGGGCACGAGCGCGATCGACGCGTACCACGTAACGTGCACCGCCACCGGGAACCCCGAGAACCAGGCCAGCGCCGACACGGACGGCCAAACGACCTCCGTGAGCGTCGGCGGGCTCACGAACGGCACCGAGTACAGATGCGTCGTCGCGGCGCATAACGCTGGCGGCTTCGGTCCGGATTCGGAACCGTCCAACGCGGTGACGCCCTCCGACGCGAGCGCCTCCGCCGTATTCGATTCGTCCACCGGTGGCACGCTCGACCTGACACCAACCGAAAGCGATCTCGGCACGTCGGGCAAGATCGTGCTGCCGCCACAAGGCGGGACCGGGACCGACGTTGTTGTCAGCGCGTCCCTGTTCGGTCAGCCGGGGACCAGGGATGCGACCTGCGGCAGACGCCGCTGCATCGGGCAGGGCATCGATTGGAACCTGAGCGACACAAGCGCGTTCTCCACGATCCAGGTGGTCTTCTTCGAGGAGCCGTTCCTGGTGATGAACAAGAGGGTGAAGAGGGCGAGGGTCTTCAAGAACGGCACGCTGCTCATGAACTGCCCCGTGTCCGGGATCCCGCCGCTTCCGATCGGCGCGTGCGTCCAGGAGCGGTCCATGCTCTCGGACGGCAGCTGGCGGGTCACCATCCTCGCGAACGGCAACGACCCGAAGGGACGACTCTGAGGCTCGGAGGCCCGGCCACCAGGGCATGTCAACCGCTCAGGCCGGTTGGAAGCCGGACCTCGCCCTTACGGCATGCGCGCCACGTATTGGCCCTGCCCCGCGGCGCACCCGCCGAAGAGGCACGCCTGATCGCGGAGGTCCGTCCACGAGACGACCACGTCGCTGCCGACCGCCGCGATACCGCTGTAGTCGCCGATGAACCGCGTCGCGCGCGGGAAGTCCGGATCCACCGTCGTGGCGAACCACGCGTTCCCCTGGGTCGGATCGGAGAGCACGGACGTCGCCTCTGCCTCGGTGAACGAGAGCGACCCGGGCGACGTTTCGGTCGCAACGGTGTAGCCATACGCGTGGTTCGCCGCGTCGTAGGACCGGTCGAAGAACCCCACGCGGAGCAGCCCGTAGCCGTCGTACGCGGCCCACGGCATGAACTGATCGTTCGGAAGCGCGATCGCGGCCGGCGCGCTCCACGTCGCGCCGCCGTCCCAGGTCTGGCTCACGATCACATCGCTGTTCGTCACGGCTGCGTAGGGGTCGGCCGGGACCGGCGCCGCCGCGTTCCGATCGTCGAACCACACCACCGCGAAATGGTTCCCGGTGGCGTCGGTCGGATCGGCCGTGATGTTTCCCTGCATCAGCAGACGGAACTCGGAGTCCTGGAGCGTCTGGCGGCCGTCCACGCTCACCGGGAAGTCGCCCTCGTTGATCCCGTCGTAGGCCTGCCCGATCAGGTTCGGCCCGTCGGCCAGCGTGCCGGTGGTCGGATCCAGCATCACCGAGTAGTGCTTCGTTCGGCCGAGGTTCGTAGCACCGTCCGGTGTGTACTCGTACGTGTCGTAGAAGGTCGCGAGCACCTCGCCGGATGGCGAGACCGCGATCGCGTTCCCCCACGTCTGGTCGCAGGCGTTGGCCGAGGTGAGCCCCACGCACGTCGGATCGGAGCCCGAGATGTTCGCCGGCGCCGTCCACGTCGCTCCCCCGTCGTGGCTCGCCTGCGCCACCATCGGTGCCGAACGGATGATCACGTGCGGCCCGAACACGTACCGGATCCACGTGACGAACACGTTGCCGTCCCCCCATGCGGTCAGCACCGGGTGATCCGGGAAGACGGAGACGCTGAAGAAGGAGCCCTTGCCACTCGCCGTCCGCACCTATCGAGGGATCGCCCGTCCCGGTGTACCCATTGAACGGCACCGGGTACGTCGTCCACGTCGCACCGGCGTCGAACGTGACCTTGGCGCGAGAGAACACGTACGCGGCGACCTGCCCGCCGCTCGAGACCTTCAGCTGGTAGTCGTTCGCGCTCGCGACCCAGTGAGCGGGATCGATGGGATCGACCGCGATCGATTCCTCGTTGTGGATCCCGACACCCGCTTCGCAATCGATCGGATAGTCGGTGGCGCCTGCGGGCCGCGGGATGCTGCAGATCGGGTTCGGCGGGTTCTTGTAGGTAGCGGCCGCGCCGACGCCGGGAGCGACCGCGGGGGTCGCTTTGGGGCCTCCGACCGGTGATGCGGCGGCCGTGAGCGAGCCGATGGAAGCGACGACGGTGGCGAACGCGAGAACGGTCAGGCCTCGGCGAATGATCCCCTCCCCAAGACGTGCGCGATATGCCTTACCGGACCAACCTAGGAGGCGGTGGTCGAGACCGTCAAGGTCGCCGCTACGAGCTCAAACCCCGCCTCGGAGTTGAGTGCGCCGCCATGTCCTCCCATGGATGGCATAGATGCACTCCCTTGCTCGCGCTGTTCCAGGGAGAGACGGGCGCCGACCAGGTCGAGCCCATCCTCGATGGAGGCGCTCATGTCGTGCGTCAACCTGTCGGAGGTGCTTCAGAAGCAGCACGATGTGGACACCGAAAGGCTCGAGTACGACCTCCAGGCACTCGGCATCCACTTCCGCGGCTTCGATGTGCCGGACGCGCGCGCGACGGCGGAGCGGTGGGTCCCGAGGACCGCGTTGTCGTTCGGCGATCGTGCGTGCCTGGCGCTCGCCGCAAGGATCGGTGGAACGGCCGTGACGACCGAGCAATGGTTCGCAGCGGCGCCCGACGTTTCGGTTGCCGCGATCCGGTAACCACCGACTCGGGGCGGCCTCAGCTCTCCCTGCGCACCCACTTCGCGGGCACGATTCCCTGGTGCGTCAGGAAGTCGTAGGTCGGAGCCACCTCGGGAGGAACACTGGGCTGGAGGTCCCACCACGTCGAGCATTCCGGGCACTGCCACTCCGTCGGCGCCGAGGCCGGCCGCTGCTCCATCGGCGGGTCGCAGACATGGATCTGATCCATCAGGTTGACCCTAGCTCTTCAGGAGCCTGCCGTGCTGCCGAGTCGATCGGGATGCACGCGCCGCGATCGGGGCGGTCGACGCGTGGCTGCGCGCCGTTGCGCCGGCGTGCTTGACGATTACGCGGATGCGTCGATACGGTCGGCGAGTCTCCCGCTGCTCTTGCGGACCCCCGGACGAAAGGAGCACTCACAGAACAAGCAGAACGAGCCCGCCGTGGCGATCGACGCGAACAACCCCACGATCCTGGCGGCCGGTGCGAACGACAACATCGACCTGGAGGCGTGCAACGCCGGAGACGACAGGACGTGTCCGTTCACCCCCGACGTGGGCACGTCCGGCGTGTACTTCTCCTTCGACTCCGGTACCACCTGGACCCAACCAACGTACACAGGGCTGTCGGCCCGCGGATGCCTCGGCGTCGTGGGCAACACCGATCCGCCGTGCACCCCGACGGTCGGCCCCATCGGGACCGTGCCGAACTACTTCGAGAACGGCTTGGTCTCCGATGGCGACCCCGCCGTGGCGTTCGGCCCGACGCCCGGAGCGAACGGTAGCTTCTCCTGGGACAACGGCGATCGCCTGTACTACGCGAACCTGACGGCGAACACGAGCGGAGGCGGCGTCGAGAGCTTCCGCGGATTCGAGGGGATCGGGGTCTCGAGCACCGACGATCTCGCCGCGGCGGCGACCGGCGACAACAGCGCCTGGACGAACCCGAAGATCATCTCGCGCCAGTCCTCCACCACGTTCAGCGACAAGGAGCAGATCTGGGCCGACAACGCCTCGTCGAGCCCGTTCTTCGGGACGGTGTACGTGTGCTGGGCAGCGTTCCAAGGTCAGGAGAAGTCGCCGAACGCTGCGCCCGCCGGGCTGCAGGTGGCGGTCTCGCGGGATGGCGGGGCCACGTGGCACCAGCACGCGGTCTGGGGCGCTGCGAACAACGGCCAGCGGAACCCGCTGGACGGCTGCACCGTCCGCACGGACAGCAACGGCGGCGCCTACGTGTTCGGCATCGGAACCGTATCGCAGGCAGGGCACCAGGCGTTCGAGCTGATGTCGAGGTCGACGAACGGCGGCGGGTCGTGGAGGAAGCCCGTACCCGTCGCGGGTCCGGTGACCCAGCCCGGCGTCTTCGATCCGGCGCAGGGACGGCCTACGATCGACAGCTTCGCCGGAGCGCGGAGTGACCTCGCCCCCGCGCCGTCGGTGGACATCGCGAACGGCGCCCCCACCGGGAACGATGCCACCGACCGGATCGTGATGTCGTTCGTGAGCGGCACGCTGGCCCAGCCGCACGTGTTCTTCACGGAGTCGACGGACCATGGAGCCACGTGGGCGTCTCCACGAGCGATCGAGACTGCGGGTGATCGAGGGTTCTACACCGCGCCCGCGATCTCGCCGAACGGCACCGACGTGTACGTGGTCTACAACGCGTTCACCTCGCCGTACCACGCCGACACGTCGAGCCCGAATACGCTGGTCGGTGTGGTGAAGCATGCGGACGCCGGTGGATCGGGAACCGGTGCGTTCTCCGAGCTGCATCGGGGTGCTTCCGGCGACGCCCGAGGGAGCAGCGCGAACGCGCTGTCGGCCGAGTTCCTGGGCGACTACGTGTACGCGGCCGCTTCCCGGACGTACGGGGCAGCGGTGTGGAACGACGCGAGGAACCCCGCCGATTGCTCGGCGATCGACGCCTGGCGGGAGTCGCTTATCACGGGCGGCACCGTCGCGCGTCCGGCGCCGCAGCAGGACTGCGCGCCGAACTTCGGCAACTCGAACATCTACGGCGGGACCTACACCGATCCCACCCCGTAGGGGCGGGATCGGTCAGCGAACCACCGGAAGGGCGCCCTCATCGGGCGCCCTCGTCCAGCAACAACTTCGCTTCGGACGCCTGCCAGGACCGTCCGGTCATCCGAGACTCGAGGTCCTCGACGGACAGCGTCTTCCGTGCGGCCGACCTGGACAGGACTCGCCCCGCGCCGTGCGAGCACGACTCGTACGAGAGCGGGTTGCCGAGGCCTCGCACGACGAACGACATCTGCCCCATCGCGCCGGGGATGAGCCCGCGGTCGCCCACCCCGGCCCTGATCGCTCCCTTCCGGGTGACCCAGAGCCATCTACCGCTGTGTTCTTCGAGCTCCGTGTAGTTGTGGTGACAGTTCACCTCGTCCAACGCCGGGACCGCGTCACCGATCACCGCGTTCAGCTGGTCGTGCGCCGCGTCGAGCAGCAGCCTCCGGTTCTCGAGCGCGAAGGCCTGTGCCCACCGCAGGTCCGCGATGTACGCGTCGAACTCCCGCGTCCCGCTCTGCAGCCACGACAACTCCGGATCGTCGAGTGCGGTTCCCAGCCGCTCATGCAGGTCCATCGCGACCCGGGTGTGGAAGGTCGCCAGCTGGTTGCCCGGCCCCCTGGACCCGGAGTGCAAGAGGATCCAGGTCCCATCGTCCTGGTCCTGCGCCAGCTCGATGAAGTGGTTGCCCGATCCGAGCGACCCCAGCTGCGCAGCTGCCCGCTGCGGCTTCGCAAGGGTGGCCGGTGGAGGGTGTGCGGCCAGCCACCTGTCCGCTGCGGACGATGACCCGGACCTGCTCTTCCCCATCCCGGCAGGGATCGAGGCGTCGCACCTCTTCACCCACGCGTCCGCGAGCTCGACCGCCCGTGCGGCATCCAGATCGACCTTCCTGGCGGCTATGCCGCACCCGATGTCCACACCGACCGCGGAAGGGATGACGGCAGACTCGGTCGGGATCACCGAGCCGATCGTCGCCCCGTATCCGAGGTGAGCGTCGGCCATCAGCGCGATCGGCTCCGTGAGGATGGGAAGCAGCGCGGTCTTCGCGGCCTGCTCCCGCGTCTTCTCGTCGAGGATCGATGCCCAGGACCGGACGCCGACGCCGTCACCGAACTCTTCGATCACGGCTCCACATCATCCCCGCTCCCTCCGGCCAACAGCATCACGTAGGCTCTGCCGGTGCTGACCTGCGCGAACTGCGGGCGGGAGAGTCCCGACGACTTCGCCTTCTGCCCCGCGTGCGCCGCACCGTTGGCGCCCCCTGCGGCGCAGCACGAAACGCGCAGGACCGTCACGGTCGTCTTCTGCGACGTGACCGGCTCGACCGCGATGGGCGAACGGCTCGATCCCGAGTCGCTCCGCCGGGTCATGTCCCGATACTTCGACGAGATGCGGGCCGCGCTCGAGCGCCACGGTGGCACCGTGGAGAAGTTCATCGGCGACGCGGTGATGGCGGTCTTCGGCGTCCCGAACGTACACGAGGATGACGCGCTCCGCGCCGTGCGCGCGGCGGGTGAGATGCGGGAGGCCCTCGTCGCGCTCAACAAGGAGCTGGAGCGGGACCATGGCGTCTCGCTCGCGGCACGGATCGGCGTCAACACGGGCGAGGTCGTCGCCGGCGACCCGCAAGGGCAGACGCTCGTGACCGGCGATGCGGTGAACGTCGCGGCACGGCTCGAGCAGGCGGCCGAGCCGGGCTCGGTCCTGCTCGGGGGTGACACCATGCGGCTGGTCCGCGACGCGGTCGCCGCCGAGCCGGTGGAGCCGCTCGTGATGAAGGGCAAGTCGGACCCGATCCCGGCGTTCCGGCTGATCGAGGTCACGACCGGGGTCGCGGGCGTCGCGCGGCGGCTCGACTCCCCCATGGTCGGTCGCGACCGGCCGCTCGCGCAGCTCCGGCAGGCGTTCGACGCCGCCGTAGCCGACCGCTCGTGCCAGCTGTTCACGGTGCTCGGCGCGCCCGGGGTCGGCAAGTCGCGGCTCGTCGCCGAGTTCCTCGGCGCCGTCCAGAGCGAGGCCACGGTGCTCCGCGGGCGGTGTCTGCCGTACGGCGAGGGGATCACGTTCTTCCCGGTCGGTGAGGTCGTGAAGGAGGCCGCAGGGCTCGACGACTTCGACGCACCGGAGGAGATCGAGCGGAAGATCTGCGCCGTCCTCGGCGACGAGGAGCGGGGAGCCGCCTGCGCGACGCTCGCGCAGCTCTTCGGCGCCGCCGACCATGACAGCGCCGCCGAGGAGACCTTCTGGGCCGTGCGACGGTTCCTGGAGTCGGTCGCGCAGACGGGTCCGCTCGTGGTCGTGTTCGACGACATCCAATGGGGCGAGCCGACCTTCCTGGACCTGATCGAGCACATCGCGGATTGGTCGCGCGACGCACCGATCCTGGTGCTCTGCATGGCGCGACCCGAGCTGCTGGACGATCGACCGGTATGGGGGGGCGGCAAGTTCAACGCCGCGACGATCTTGCTCGAGCGCCTCTCGGACGATGATTGCGCCGAACTGATAGCCAACCTGCTGCGACGCGCGGCGCTTCCGGACGAGGCTCGGGTTCGGATCCTCGAAGCGGCCGAGGGGACGCCGTTGTTCGTCGAAGAGATGCTCTCGATGCTGATCGACGACGGCCTGCTCGTGCTCGAGGGGGATCGGTGGATCGCCACGGGCCACCTGGGCGGCGTGTCGGTCCCGCCGACGATCCAGGCGCTCCTGGCCGCGCGTCTGGACCGCCTGAGCGACGACGAGCGGGCGGTGATCCAACGGGCAGCCGTCGCCGGCAAGCAGTTCCACCTCGGCGCCCTGACCGCGATGTTCGACGACGATCGAGGCGCCGATGTGCGTAGCACGGTGATGAGCCTGGTCCGTCGCGATCTGATCGGGCCCGACCGCTCGCTCTTGATCGGCGAAGACGCGTTCCGGTTCCGGCACCTGCTGATCCGCGACGCGGCGTATGAGGCCGCGCCGAAAGCGGTGCGCGCCGAGCTGCACGAGCGCTACGCGGCGTGGATCGTGGACGTGGCGGGCGAGCGGGTCGAGGAGCAGGAGGAGATCGTCGCCTACCACCTGGAGCGCGCCTACCGGTTGCACGAGGAGCTCGGTCCGCTGAGCGACGCGGCACGCCAGGTCGGTCTGCGGGCTGCGACGCACTACGCGGCCTGCGGGCGCCGCGCGTCGGAGCGTGGCGACGAGACGGCGGCAGCCACCTTGTTCCGGCACGCTGCCGATCTGCTCCCCGAGGGAAACCCCGATCGTCCAGGCATGCTGTACGAGGTCGCCAGGGCGTACGGAGACACGTTCGAGCCTCGGCTCGCGTTCGCTGCTGCCGACGAGGCCGTGCACGAGGCTGCGGCAGCGGGTCAGACGGCCCTCGGATGGCTCGCGCGCCTCGAGCGAAGCTTCGCGCACCAGTTGTTGAATCCGCACGGGAAGTCGACCCAGGAGATCCGCGACGAATTGGCTGGAGCCATCGCGTCGCTGGAAGAAGCGGGCGACGAGGCGGGGCTCGCGACGGCGTGGCGCCGCCGCGCCGAGATCGAGTGGATGCCGTGCCGGTTCGACTCGGCCGCGGTGGCCGCCGCTCGAGCCGTCGAACACGCTCGTCGAGTGGGAAAGCGGTCTCTCTTGGAGCACGCCCTCGGCATCCGATCGGCTGCGGAGCTGTTCGGTTCCATGCGTCCCGACGAGATGCTTGCATCGGTGGAGTCGGCGGCCGAGGAGGTCGGACACGAGGGCCTCTTCGGACACATCCTGATGGTGCAGCGGAGCGCGTGCGCCGCCATGTCCGGCGATCTCGACCGTGCGCGGCGATGCTCCGACGAAGCCACCGCTTTGGCGGAGCGCATCGGCGTCCCCTTCTACGTCGCGGCGTCGTGCGAGTTCCGCGGGGACTTCGAGCTGCTCGCCGGAGATGCTGCAGCCGCCGAGCGGGCGTACCGGAGGCAGTACGAGATCCTGGATCGGCTCGGAGACGAGGGGCACAAATCCACCGCGGCCGCGGACCTCGCTCGCGCCCTCTACCGGCTCGACCGGCTCGACGAGGCGGAGACCTTCGCTCGGCTGGCCCTCGAGATCGCGGCCCAGGATGACCTCGTTTCCCAAGCGTCCGGGCGGTGCGCACGAGCGCTCGTCCAGGCCGCCCGGGGTGAGCATGACGATGCGATCCGTTCGGCACGAGAGGCCGTCGCGATCTTCGAGGATGCGCAGAGCCCGGTCTTCCAGGGCACCGTCTGGATGACCTTGGCGGAGGTCCTGCGTGCCGCGGGTCGGACCGACGAGGCTCCGGGCGCAGCCCGCGCGGCGCTGGGCTTATTCGAACGCAAGGGCAACGAGCCCGCGATCACCTCGACGAAGGCGTTCCTGAGAACGCTCGAAGCGTGAACCTCAGGCGGCGTCCAGCTCGGCGGGCTGGACGACGATCGTGCGCGTGTCCGCTCCGCGCCACACGAGGACCCGCATCGGACCGCCGAGCGCCTCGCCGACCATCAACCGCTGAAGGTCCGCGACGTCCTGGATCGGGACGGCGTCCACCTCGAGGATGATGTCGCCCGGGAGGAATCCGGTTCGCGCGGCGGGACTGTCGGCGACCACCTCCATGACCTCGACCCCCATGGTGCGTCCGACGGCGGCAGCCGCGCGTGGCGGCAATGGACGGCTGCCGCCGGTGACGCCGATGTAGGCGCGGCGGACGCGGCCGTCACGCATCAACGCCGAGATGATCTTCCGGGTCGCCTCGTCGATCGGTACGGCGAGCCCCAGACCGATCCCCGCGACGGCCGTGTTGATCCCGACCACGGTCCCTCGGCCATCCGCGAGCGCACCGCCGGAGTTGCCCGGGTTGAGCGCGGCATCGGTCTGGATGACGTTCTCGACGAGCCTCGTCGCGCGACCGGAGCTGAGGGGCAGGGCGCGACCGAGGGCGCTCACCACGCCGGCCGTCACCGAACCGGAGAAACCGAGCGGGTTCCCGATCGCGACGACCAGCTGCCCCACCCGAAGCCTGGACGCGTCCCCCAGATCGGCCGGGTGGAGGTCGCGTCCATCGAGCCGAAGGACGGCCAGGTCCGAGAGCTCGTCGCGACCGACGACCTCGAACCGCTCCTCGTGTCCGTCGACGAATACAGCCGATCCGCGCGAGGTCCCGGCAACGACGTGAGCCGAGGTGATGGCGAACCCGTCGGAGCTGATCACGACCCCGGAGCCTGCACCCTGGACCATCCCTCCTCGGCCGGCCCGCTGGACGACGCGCAGGCTCGCGACCGAGGGGGTCAGGCGCTCCGCCACCGTGGTGACAACCTGCGAGTACGCGTCCAGCGCCTCGTCGTCGGTCGGGTGTTCGTCTCGGAACGACATGGAGCGGTCAACGCCGGGACGGCGGCCGATATGCCCGCGCCTGTGGGAGGGTGGAGCTCGGCGACGGACGGAGCTCGAGGCTCCGGCCGGGGAGGAGAAGAGCATGAACCAGAAGATCGACCCGTTCCTGTGGTTCGAGAAGGACGCCGAGGCGGCCGTGGACTTCTATATGTCCGTCTTCGACGACGCGGCGATCACGAGGAAGACCCACTACCAGGAGGGCTGGCCCGGCCCGGTCGGCCAGGTGATGACGATCGAATTCACCATCGCCGGGCAGCGGTTCGTCGCCCTGAACGGTGGAGCCGAGCCGGGGTTCACCTTCACGTCGGGGATCTCGTTCGTCGTGAACTGCGACACGCAGGAAGAGATCGACCGGCTCTGGGACCGGCTCTCCGAAGGCGGAGCGCCACAGCAGTGCGGATGGGTCGTCGACCGCTTCGGGGTCACCTGGCAGGTCGTTCCTCGTGTGCTAGACGAGATGCTGAGCGACGGCGATCCCGAGCGAGCCGACCGGGTGATGCAAGCGATGCTCGTGATGACGAAGCTGGAGATCAAGCCGTTGGAAGACGCCTACCACCAGCCCTGATCCCCGTCCCGCACGATGGAAACGGCGGCGCTCGCAACGTTCGGCGAAGCCTTCCAGGGCGAGATCGTGCCGCCGGGGAGCGCCAACTACGAAACAGCCCGGTCGGTATGGAACGCGATGATCGACCGCCGTCCGGCGCTGATCGCCCGGTGCGCCGGCGTCGAGGACGTGCTCTCGGCGATCCGGTTCGCGCGGGACCAGGACCTGGTCGTCGCCGTCCGAAGCGGCGGGCACAGCGTCGGCGGCTTCTCCACGTGCGACGACGGGATCGTGATCGACCTCTCGCTGCTGCAAGGGGTGCGGGTCGATCCGGAGGCTCGCATCGCGCGCGTGGCCGGCGGGACCCTCTTGCGGGACCTGGACGCGGCGGCCCAGGCCTTCGGGCTGGCGTGTCCGGTAGGGGTCGTCGGCCACACGGGCGTCGCTGGGCTGACCTTGGGCGGCGGGCTGGGGCGGCTGCAGCGGCATTGGGGCTATTCGATCGACAACATGCTCGCGGTCGAGCTCGTCACGGCCGATGGGGAGCAGCTGCGCGTGAGCGAGGAGGAGAACGCCGATCTCTTCTGGGGGATGCGCGGCGCCGGACCGAACTTCGGGATCGTCACCGCATTCGAGTTCCGCCTCCACGAGCTCGGTCAGACCGTCACCCAAGGGGTGCTGCTCTTCCCTGCCGAACGTGCGCACCGGCTGGCGGCGCGCGTCCGCGAGTGGGCACCGTCCGCCTCGGATGAGGTGATGACGTCATTCGGGTTCGGTCTGGCTGTCGACGAACCGCCATCCCCGCCGGAGCTTGCTGGCCGCCCGGTCGTCTACATGTCGGCCACCCACTCGGGCGCTCCGGATGAAGCGGACGAGGCGCTACGACCGCTGCGCGACCTGGGTCCGCTGGTCGACACGATCGAGCCGCGACGGTACCTGGACGTGCAAACGATGGCCGATGAGGAGATGGCGTGGGGCAAGCGGTTCTACATGAAGGGCGGATTCCTCGCGGAGCTGTCCAACGGGTACCTCGACGCTGGGCTCGACAGCGTGGCCGCCGCGCCGAGCCCCGGCTGCTCGATCACCCTGTGGCTCCAGGGCGGCGCGATCGCGAGGGTCGATCCCGACGCGATGGCGTTCACCGGCCGCGAGGCGCCGTTCTGGCTCGGCGTCGAGGCCGAATGGGACGACCGTGCGCTGGACGACGCACACGTCGAGTGGGGTCGAAGCACGATGTCGGCCCTCCAGCCGTTCACCGCCGCCGGTCACTACGTGAACGACATGGTGGAGTCCGGCGAGGATGTGGTGCGCTCGATCTACGGCGACGACAAGTACGAGCGCCTGGTGAACCTCAAGCGGACCTACGACCCGGACAACGTCTTCCGGCTGAACCAGAACATCGAACCCGGGTAACGTCTGCCGCATGGAGACCTGGGACACGATCCGAGCCCGTCGCAACGTCCGCGCCTACGAGGACCGGCAGATCTCGCAGGAGCACCTGGAACGGATCCTCGAGGCGGCGTGGCGGACGCCCTCGTCGATGAACGAGCAGCCGTGGGACTTCGTGGTCTGCACCGATCGTGAGACGCTCCGGCAGCTGGCCGAGACGTGGCGCTACGCGCGGCACGTGGGTGGCTCGGCCGCGACGGTCGTCCTCGTCGCGCCGCTGCCCCGCGATCAGGACGCGCGCGACTGGATCTTCTACGACATGGGCCAGGCAACGTTGCAGATGATGCTCGCCGCGGCGGATCTCGGGATCGGGAGCTCGCACGCGGCCCTGGACGATCAGGCGCTCGCCCGTCGGGTCCTCGGGATCCCCGAGGATCGGTTCTGCGTCGGCCTGGTGGCCTTCGGCTATCCCGCCGACCGCCCGCTCCGGCCGATCGAGCGTCCGGATCGGCGTCCGGTGGAGCAGGTCATCCATCGCGAGCGCTGGTGATCGACGACCCGATCCGCTGGGGCATCCTCGGCACCGCGGGCATCGCCGAGAGCGCCTTCCTCCCGGCGCTCCGCCAGGCAGGCGACGGCGTCGCGGTCTCGGTCGCGAGTCGCGACGACGCGCGCGCCCGTCGCTGGGCCACCGAGCACGACGTCGCGCGCGGGGTCGCCGGCTACGAGCAGATCGTGACCGACCCGGAGATCGAGGCGATCTACATCCCGCTGCCCAACGGGCTTCACGCCGAGTGGACGATCACGGCGCTCGAGGCGGGCAAGGCGGTCCTCTGCGAGAAACCGCTCTGCGTGACGCCCGATGAGACCCGTCGGGTGCTCGCCACGGCGGATGCCGCGTCGGTCCCGCTGTGGGAAGCGTTCGTGTTCCCGTTCCACCAACAGACGGAGCGTGTCCGCGACGCGCTGGCGAGCGGTCAGGTCGGCGAGGTCCGCGAGATCGGGTCCCGGTTCCACTTCGTGCTGGATGATCCGCGGGACATCCGTCTGTCCGCCGATCTCGGCGGCGGTTCGCTGTACGACGTCGGGTGCTACCCGATCCGCCTCGCTCGGCTGCTCTTCGACGCCGAGCCGGACCTCGATCGAGCGATCGCGGATGCGGTCTGGACCAGGTCGGGCGTGGACACCGAGCTCTGGGGTGCGCTCACGTTCCCCGGCGATCGCCGGCTCGTGTTCTCGTGTGGCTTCCTCGCCGCCGACGACACGTTCACGCGCGTGTTCGGGACCGAGGGCGAGCTCCGCATGACGAACCCCTTCCACCCGGCCGACGACGACACGTTCGCGATCGTGCACGGCGACGACGTCCGGGAGCATGCGGCCGCCCCGGTCGGCGAGCACTCGTTCACGCCGGCGATCCGACATATCCACGCCGTGCTCCGCGGTCGGGAACGGCCGCGCCACCTGGCGGTGGACGAGGCGATGGGCAACGCCAGGGCAATCGGGGCGCTGCT
>VAXZ01000129.1 GCA_005885035.1 Actinomycetota bacterium | reverse complement strand
CCGTGGTGGCGGAGCAGCTGTTCGGCGTCGTTCCGAACTTCAGCGACGGTCGCCGGGCCGACGTGATCGATGCCATCTGCAGGGCCCTGCAGGTCCCCGGCGCCCACCTCGTCTTCCGGCAGGCCGACCCGGACCACAACCGCCTCGACACGACCGTGCTCGGTGACCGGGACGCCGTCGCGCACGCGGCGCTCTCCGGCGCGCGCGTCGCCATCGCACTGATCGACATGGAACACCACACGGGTGGCCACCCGCGGATGGGCGCCGCCGACGTGATCCCCTTCATGCCCGTCCGCGGCGTGACGATGGACGACTGCGTCGAGCTCGCGCGGAGCTTCGCGAAGGAGCTGGCGACCTCCCTGGACCTCCCGGTCTACCTCTACGACCGGGCAGCACTCGTTCCCGAGCGCGCGTCGTTGGCGGAGGTGCGCAAGGGCGAGTTCGAAGGGCTGCGTGACGCGGTTGCTCGCGGCGAGCGTCTGCCCGACTTCGGGCCGCACGCGCTCGGCGCCGCCGGCGCCACCGCCGTCGGCGCGCGCGAACCGCTGATCGCGTTCAACGTCTACCTCGACGGGACGGATGAGGAATCGGCCCGGGCGATCGCCCGCAGGGTCAGGACCTCGGGTGGGGGACTCCCGGCGCTGCGGGCGATCGGGTTCCTGGTGCCGGAGCGGGGATGCGTCACCGTGTCGATGAACCTCGTCGACCATGAGGTCACGGGGATCGTCGACGCGTTCGACGCCGTCGCCCGGGAGGCCGCGGCACGGGGGCTAAGGATCACGGACTCGGAGATCGTGGGCCTGGTTCCGGAGGCGGCGCTCGGCGATGGAGACATCGCCCGCGTTCGCCTGCGAGGATTCGATGCGGACCGCCAGGTCCTGGAGCGCCAGATCGAGGGAGCCAGATGAGCGACATGGACGAAGGGACCCCGCCGGAACGCTCGTCGGTCGGCTGGACCACCGGCAAGAGCGTTGCGATGCCACAACCCGCGATCACGGTTGACGTCCCGCTCGGAGGCCAGCGGATCCAGCGGTTCCTCGACGAGCTCGGGTCCGACGCACCCACCCCCGGCGGCGGGGCGTGGGCCGGCATCTCGGCGGCAGCCGGCGCGTCGTTGATCTCGATGGTCGCCCGCCTGACGCTCAAGAAGAAGGGGTACGAAGAGGTCGCCGGGCGGATGGCGGCGATGGCCGAGGAGTGCGACGAGGAACGGCACATCCTGTTGGGCCTTGCCGATCGGGACGCTGCCGCCTATCGCAACGTGATGGCCGCCTACAAGTTGCCGAAGGAGACGATGGAGGAGCAGCACGTCCGCACCTACACGCTCCAGCACGCGCTCGAGGACGCCGCCGACGTTCCGCTCGAGATCGCTCGGCGTTCGGTGTACCTGATGGGCATCGCGGAGGAGGCGATCACCTCGGCGAACCCCAATGCCGCATCGGACGCGTACAGCGCGGCCGCGGCGTTGCACGCTGCCGCGCTGTCGGCGCTCGCCAACGTCGACATCAACGCGATCACGTTCATCGACAGGACGCGGCAGCGCGAGCTGTCGGATTCCGCGAGCTCGCTCCGGAACCGGGCGCAGTCGATCCTTCGCGACGTCGGCGAGGCCTTCGTGATCGCCGTCCACGCCTGATCCCGTCCGGTCTGGCAGGGCTTGCGCACGAGGCCGCGTCGCGGCAGGCTGCGACCGTGAGGATCGACGCGGTCGTGTTGGACTGCCGCGACGCGGCCCCACTCGCACGGTTCTGGGCCGCGGCGCTGGAGTGGCGCGTCGCCCCCTACGACGAGGAGGAGCTCGCGCGGCTCGCGTCGAAGGGGATCTTCGATCCCGAGGACGATCCGACCGTGATGGTCGAGCCACCCGACGATTCGGATCTGCCCGTGATCTTCCTGGTCGAAGTGCCGGAGGACAAGGTGGTCAAGAACCGGATGCACCTCGACCTCCAAGCCGGCGAGGAGCTGGAGGCCGAGGTGGAGCGACTGGAGGGGTTGGGGGCGTCGATCCGCAACTGGGCCGAGGGGGACGGCGGCATGTGGTGCGTGATGCTCGACCCGGAGGGCAACGAGTTCTGCGTGATGCCTCCGGACGACGACGTGGCCTGACGGTCTACAGCCCGGCGAGGCGCCGCCGGGCGCGGTCGACCAATACGACCGCACCCTTCCGCTCCGCGAGGCCGACGGCCTGCTGGAGCGCTGCCCGTGCCTCCGGAGGATCCCCGGCCGCCAGCGCCACGTCGGCCCGGTCCCAGCACAGCTGCCACCGCCCGAGGAACTCGTCGGTCGTCTCCGCGAGCCCGATCGCCTCTTGGATCAGGCGGATGGCATCCTCGGTCCGGCCCTCTCTCGCCAGCAGCTTCGCTTCCACGGAGCGCCACGAGTACTGGTTGATCGCGTCGTCGCTCGCCGACATCTCGCGGCAGGCGTCGGCGTAGCGGCGTGCATCGTCGAACCGGCCGAGCAGGTACGAGGACACCGCTCGGTTGACGGCCTGGGTCGAAGCGTGGGCGACATCGCCGTACGACATCAACTGGTCGTAGCCTCGTGCAGCCCAGCCCTCGGCGGCCGCATGATCTTCGGCCAGCGTCTCCAGTCGCCACCACGCCTCGTACGCACCGGTCGGCTCTCTGCCCAACACCTCGCGAGCGACCGCCAACCGCTCCTCGCCCAGCCGCCTGGCCTCATCGAAGTCACCTCGGAGCGCATGCGCCGCGCTCGCCAGGTTGAGCGACATCGAACGGAGCGACGGATACACGGCGGCGCGGGACTCCAGCTCCGCGACGTCCTCGAGGATCTGGTCCACGGAGGCGGGGCCGATGGCCCCGCCCTGAGCGCCGGTCACGAGCGCGATCCGCTCGAAGGTCCCGTCGCCGGCCGCCCGCGCGTGGGGGATCGCGCGGGCACAGTCCCGCCGCGCGTCCTCGAACCGACAGGCGTTCCAGCTGATCTGTGAACGACACACGTACGCGATCGCCAGGCCCCCCTCATCGCCCCACCCCTCCAGCCGCGGCAGGAGCGGGTCGAGCAGCGCCGCGATCGCATCTGCGCCGCCCTCGGGCGCTACGAGCCACGGGGCGAAGGTCGCGCCGAGCGAGGCATGGGCGATCGCTCGCTCGTCGCCGGTCGCCTCCGCGAGACCGAGCGCCTCGTCGAACGTCTGCGACATCTCCGTGGCACGGTCCGAGTCGCCCAACATCCAGCCCAGGCCGATCAGGTCCCACGCGCGCTGTGGATCGTCGGGGGCGCGGAGCGCGGCAGCGCGGCGGGACAGGTTCTCGGTGGCCGGCGCGTCGCTCCGCGCGAACGCGCGTGACGCGGCGGCCGACAGTCGCTCGGCGGCGCGCGCGGCGAGGTCTTGCGATCGCTCGTCGTCGGGACCGAGCTCGCCTCGGTAGCGGTACGCCTGCTCCAGATGGAACCCGACGAACTCGTCGCCGTCGGCCATGCCTGGGTGGGCGGCGAGCCAGTCGGCGAGACGCTCGTGCAGCACGGCCCGCTCCTCCTTGGGGAGCATCTGGTACGCGGCCTCGGCGAGGAGCCCGTGGTGGAACCGGAAGGCCTCCTCACCCACAAGGTCGGACGCGGTCGGACGGACCAGGTCGCGTCGGACCAACTGCTGGACCGATCGGCCGGTATCGCTCCGCTCGCCGTCGGCACCGAGCTGGTGAACCGCACCCAGGTAGAAGACCTGTCCCACCACCGCAGCGCGCCCGAGGAGTGCGCGCTCGGCGTCGTTCAGCTGATCCAGACGGGCGGCCAGCAGAGCCTGGATCGTCGGCGGGACCGAAACCCGTTGGAGATCCGACGCCGCGACCCAGCGATCGCCCTCGCGCCGGATCACCCCATCGTCGACCAGCATCGCAACCGTCTCCTCCGCGAACAGCGGGTTGCCCTCGGCGGCGTCGACGATCCGCGCACGCGCGGAGTCGTCGACGCCTCTGACCAGGTTCTCCACGAGCCGCTCGGCTTCCTGGGGCGTCAGGGGCTCCAGCGCGACCGTGGTCGCGTGGAGCTTCCCGCCGCCCCAGTCCGACCGGAGGTCCAGCAGATCCGGCCTCGCCATGCAGATCACCAGGATCGGCGTGTCCCGGCTCCAGTCGGTGACTTGATCCACGAGGTCGAGCAGGCTGGACTCTCCCCACTGCAGGTCGTCCAGCACGACGACCAACGGCTTCGCACGGGCCAGGCCCTCCAGGAACCTGCGGACGGCCCATCCGACCTCCTCCGCGGGGAGCGCCAACCCCGTCTGCCCGCCGACGAGCTGCGCGACCCGCGTCGCGACCTCCGAGGCTGACGCATCCTCTCGAAGGAGCGCCTCGATCGAGCTCGCGAGGTCGCCGGGGTCGGCCCCGACGACGTCGCGCACGATCTCGACCAGTGGCCAGAAGGTGATCCCCTCGCCGTAGGAGAGGCATCGCCCGCGCACCACGGTCGCCCGCTCGGCGAGCGACCCGAGTGCCTCCCGAACGAGCCGGGACTTCCCCACGCCCGGAGGGCCAAGGACCGTGAAGAGGTGGCAGTTGCGGTCCGCGACGACGTCCTCGAACGCCTGGAGGAGTTGCGCGAGCGGGCGCCCGCGGCCGACGAACGGGGAGTCCAGGCGCCGTGCGACGCCGGCGGCGCCTGCGTGGACGGCGAGGAGCCGGTGGGCCGTGACCGGCACGGACTTGCCCTTCAGCTCGAGGGGCCCCATCGCTTCGCTGACGACGGCATCGCGTACCAGTCGGAGCGTCGCGTCGGCGATCAGGACCTCGCCGGGTGTGGCGGCCTGCTCCAGACGCGCGGCCACGTTCACCGCGTCACCCGTGACGAGCGCCTGCCGAGCGCTGGTCTCGCCGGCGACGACTTCGCCCGTGTTGACGCCGATCCGACAGACGAGGGTCGCGCCGTGGTCGCGCTCGAGCTCCTTGTTGAGGAGTCGGAGCGCTTCCCGCATGTCGCCGGCGGCGCGAACGGCCCGGAGGGCGTCGTCCTCGTAGGTGGTGGGGATGCCGAAGACGGCCATCACCGCATCGCCGATGAACTTCTCCACGGTGCCGCTATGGCGTTCGATCGCCTCGGTCATCGCTGAGAAGTACCGCGACATCACCCGCCGGACCGCCTCGGGGTCCAATCGGTCCCCGAGCGCCGTCGAGCCCGTGACGTCGCAGAAGATCACCGTGACGGTCTTCGGACCTCCCCGGCCACGGTCGGTGTCGACTCGGGGAGGGGGCTGCCACATGCGTTGCAGAACCGAGCTCCGTCTGGGTTCTCGACACCGCAGTTGGGGCAGGCAGCCATGGCCGGCCAAGTCTAGAAGCCTAGAACAGGCCGATGGTCCGACCCTCTGCGTCGATGTCCACGCCAATGAAGTTCGGCGTTCGGCCCAGCCCCGGCATCCGCTGCATCTCTCCGCAGAGAACGACCACGAACCCCGCACCGGCTGCGGGGACGACGCTGCGCACCGGGAGCCGATAGCCGCGCGGCCGGTTGAGCCACGAGGGCTCGTGGCTGAGCGAGAGGTGTGTCTTGGCCATGCACACGGGAACCGTCCCGAAGCCGAGACGGTCCATCCGTGCTAGATCCACCTCGGCTTGCGGCAGGTAGTCCACGCCGTCGGCGCCGTACAAGGTGGTCGCGATCGCGTCGATCTGCTCGCGGAGCGGTGTTCCGTCGGGCGTGAGCTGGTGGAACGAGCTCTCGGCCGGTGTGTCGGTGGGGAAGTTGTTGATCGATACGACGCACGGCAACCCGTACCCACGGATGATGCCGATGTGCGCCTCGAGGTTGTCGATGCCCCTGCGGAGCGCATCGAGGTCTTCCGACCCGAGCTCGCCGAACGGCATGCCTCCATGCGACTTGGTCGCGCGCACCGTCGTCACCAACACGCCGGCCGTCGGTGCGAACCCGCCGAGCCGGCACACGATGTCACAGAACTTCTGGAAGCCGAGGTCACTCCCGAACCCGGCCTCGGTGACGACGTAGTCCGCGAGCTTGAGGGCGATCCGGTCTTCGATGATCGAGTTGTTCGCGTGGGCGATGTTGCCGAACGGCCCTGCGTGGATGAAGACCGGCTGATGCTCGAGCGTCTGCACGAGGTTGGGTTCGATCGCATCGCGCATGACCACCGTCATCGCCCCGGCGACGCGGAGCTGTTCGGCGATCACGGGTTCGCCGTCGTACGTCGACGCCACGACCACTCGGCCGAGACGAGCGCGGAGGTCCTGCAGATCCGCTGTCAGCGCGAGGATCGCCATGATCTCGGAAGCCGCCGTGATCACGAACTCGTTCTCGCGAGGGATCCCGTGCGCCTTGCCGCCGAGGCCGACGACCGTTCGACGGAGCTCGCGGTCGTTCACGTCCATCGTGCGTGGCCAGGTGATGGTCTGGGGATCGATCCCGAGCGGGTTGCCGTGGAAGATCGAGGCGTCGATCGCCGCGGCCAGGAGGTTGTGCGCCGCGGTGACCGCGTGGAAGTCTCCGTTGAAGTGGAGGTTGATGTCCTCCATCGGCACGACCTGCGCGTAGCCGCCTCCGGTTCCACCGCCCTTGATGCCGAACACCGGTCCCATCGAGGGCTCGCGGATGGCCAGCGCGACCTTCTTCCCCAGGACGCCCAACCCTTGCGTGAGCGAGACGGAGGTCGTCGTCTTGCCCTCCCCAGCCTTGGTGGGAGTGATCGCGGTGGTGATCACGAGCTTCCCGTCGGAGGCCTCGCGTAGGCGGTCCAGGATCGAGAGCGCGACCTTCGCCCGGTAGGCCCCGTACGGACGCAGCTCCTCCGGCAGGATCCCTACCGCCGTGGCCACGTCGACGATCGGCTCCAGCGTCGCTCCCTGCGCGATCTCGAGCCCTGACTTCATGGCGTGATGCGCTCCTTCTCCGTTGGGTCTCCGGACGATAGCGCAGCCAGGTCGCTGTCCGGTACGAGGAGCGATACTTGTCCGATGGCCGTTTCCGATCCGCTGCGGAAGAACGTGACCCCCGTGCGTGTGATCGCGCTCGCAGGTGGGACCCGCAACGAGCGCGCCGATGCGCTCGCGACCGAGGAGCCGATGGAGATCCGGGCACACGGACCCGGCCAGGAGGCGGTGCGCGTCGCGGTGACGATGCGGACGCCCGGCGGGGACTTCGAGCTCGCCGTGGGGTTCCTCTTCACCGAGGGCCTGATCCGGCCCGGGGACGTCCGTCAGGTGGCGTACTGCGACGACGTCGACACCGAGGAGCAGCGGTACAACGTCATCACGGTCGCGCTCGCGGAGCGCTTCGACGAGACGGCCCTGCACCGGAACTTCTTCGCGACCTCGTCCTGCGGCGTGTGCGGGAAGGCGGCCCTCGAAGACGTGGAGGTTCGATGCGCGCCGATCCCGCTGGGGTTCACGGTCCCGGTGGGGACGATCGTCGAGCTCCCGGACCGGCTGCGGTCGGCGCAGCGGGTGTTCGACCGGACGGGCGGCCTGCACGCCGCCGGGCTGTTCTCGGCCGACGGCCAGCTCGTGAGCGTCCGTGAAGATGTGGGCCGCCACAACGCGATCGACAAGGTGATCGGTGAGCAGCTCCTGGCCGGCGCCGTTCCACTCTCGGAGCGCATCGTCCAGGTGTCCGGGCGGGTCTCGTTCGAGATCGTGCAGAAGGCGGCGATGGCGGGGATCCCGGTCGTGAGCGCCGTCGGCGCGCCCTCGTCGCTTGCCGTCGATGCTGCCGATCGGCTCGGCGTCACGGTGATCGGGTTCGTGCGCGACGGCCGGTGCAACGTCTACACGCACGCCGCGCGCGTGGTCTGAGCCCGTCGTGCCCCTCCGCTGCGCGTGGGCTCCGACGAACGATCCCGAGTACCTCGCGTACCATGACGAGGAATGGGGTGTGCCAGTGCACGACGAGGCCCGCCTCTTCGAGATGCTCAGCCTCGAAGGTGCGCAAGCAGGTTTGTCCTGGTCCACGATCCTGCACAAGCGTGAGGGGTACCGCCGGGCGTTCGCGTCGTTCGATCCGGCGAAGGTCGCCCGCTTCACCCCGGCCCGCGTGGAGCGGTTGCTGAAGGATCCATCGATCGTTCGGAACCGCCTGAAGGTCGAGTCCGTGGTTCGGAACGCAGCCGCGATCCGGGCGCTGGGCGCCGACGGTCCGCTCGACACGTTCCTGTGGTCGTTCGTCGACGGGACCCCGACGGTCAACCGGTGGAAGCGGATGGGCGACATCCCTGCCGAGACGCCGGCATCCCGAGCGATGTCGAAAGAGCTGAAGCGGCGAGGGTTCGCCTTCGTCGGGCCGACCGTCTGCTACGCGTTCATGCAAGCGTGCGGATTAGACAACTCTCACGTAACAGGATGCTTCCGTTGGCGGGAGATCCAAGACCGATACCCAGGGGGATGGCCGCGACGGGACGAGACAGCGCTTCCTTGACGCTCACCCCGCATTTCAACGGTATCGCTGACATGCGGAGATGCACGTCAGAGACGAGCGGAAACGCCCGTTGTTATGAGGTGTCGCGATCCGCGAGCAACGTCTTGATCTGAGCGATCGCGGCGGAAGCGACCGCGACGGAGTCCGCTAGATACGTCCTGAGCGCCTCAAGGTCCTCGGTGGACATGTCCAAGATCACTTGCTCGTTCTCCCGGACCCTTGCGCCTATCGCCTGCGCCCGGGCGAGCATGTCCTGCGCCTCTTCGAGCGGGGTGTCCGGCATGAGTTCACTCTAGTACCCCCACTCGTCGTGCCCAGGACGCCCAGATCGTCTCTTCGCGCCCAGAGTCGGGCTGAGCGCTCGATCGCGCCGGAGGGACCTCGAGGAACCTGACGAACAGTTGTCAACGTTCGCACGTCGGGGAAAGAGCCTACAAGGCAGCTCAGATGGGTCGAAAGCGCGACCCGATCCTATACGTGCAGCGGGGCTGTGATCGATCATCCCTTGCGGTTCGGCGTAGTCGGTCGGACACTGAAACTGAGATGCCACCTCGATCGGTCGGGACGTCATCGATCCCACGCGTTGCGTCAGCGTCGGTCGGGTTGCGTCGCACGGCCAGATCGAGGTTCCAGGACTCCTCTCCCTCTTCGGCTGAGATGGAAGGAGGTGTGGGATGACCAAGAAGAAGCGCCCCGGGGGCGGCGACTTCGCCCGCGGCGAGCGCACGAAGCCGACCCCCGACGAGGGCCCCGACTTCGCCCGCGGCGAGCGTACGAAGACGACCCCCGACGAGGCCCCCGACTTCGCCCGCGGCGAGCGCACGAAGCCGACCCCCGACGAGGGCCCGGACTTCGCCCGCGGCGAGCGGAAGACCGACGACTGACCTCAGGGACGGCTCCTCGAGGTCCCTCGCCTCGGCTGGTCTTCCGCACCCTTCGGTGGGCAGGTGCGCCCCAACCGCGATGAGGCGTACTGGCGGTCCCGACTTGATCTCGTCGCGTCGCGAGCACACCTCGCGTGCGCTAGAGAAAGCCGAGACGGGGGAGGCCGGGATAGTCGGCTGCCGTTCGTCGTCGGCAGCGACCTAGAATCGAAGCTCGCCGGAGGGTCCGGCGGGCAAGGAGATGGCGTCGATGGCCATGGCACCCGTCCGGCTCACCGAGCCGATGGTCCGCGAGAACGGCGAGCTCCGCACCGCCACCTGGGACGAGGCCCTCGACCGGGCCGCCGAGGGGCTGCAGCGAGCCGTCGAGCGGAACCCCGGTTGGGGAGCGGGCATCTTCTCGTGCTCGAAGGCGACGAACGAGATGAACTTCGTCGCTCAGAAGTTCGCTCGCCAGGTCCTGGGCACGAACAACATCGATAGCTGCAACCGCACCTGACACGCTCCAAGCGTGGTCGGTCTGGCCACGGTCTTCGGTGCCGGTGGCGGTACCAGCTCATATGAGGAGGTCGAGAACAGCGACCTCATCGTGCTGTGGGGCTCGAACGCCCGCGCGGCGCACCCCATCTTCTTCCACCACGTTCTGCGGGCGCTCGAACGCGGCGCGAAGCTGATCGTGGTCGACCCCAGGCGGACCGAGTCCGCGGCGTTCGGGGACCTCTGGCTCGGGATCGACGTCGGCACGGACATCGCGCTGTCGAACACGATCGCGCGAGAGATCATCGCGAGCGACCTGCAGGATCAGGCATTCGTCGCGAACGCCACCGAGAACTTCGAGGAGTACGCGGAGAGCGTGGCGGAGTGGACGCTCGAGCGCGGCGAGGAGGTCACGGGTGTTCCCGCCGACGTGATCCGCGAGGTTGCGCACACGTACGCGCAAGCCGACCGGGCCCAGATCTGCTGGACGCTCGGGATCACCGAGCACCACACCGCGGTCGACAACGTGCTCGCCCTGATCAACCTCGGGCTCCTCACCGGTCACGTTGGCAAGTACGGGAGCGGTCTGAACCCGCTACGAGGACAGAACAACGTGCAGGGCGGCGGCGACATGGGTGCGATCCCCAACAAGCTCCCGGGCTTCCAGGACATCGTGGAGGATCACGAGGCGCGTGCACGGTTCGAACAGGCCTGGGGCCGTCCGATCATTCCGCAGTACGGCTGGCACCTCACCGACATGTTCCACGCGATGGAGCGCGGCGAGCTGACGGCGATCTATTGCATCGGCGAGAACCCCGTCAGCTCCGAGGCGGACGCCACGCACGCGACGCCGCTCTTGGAGAACCTCGACACGCTTATCGTGCAGGACATCGTGATGACGAAGACCGCCGAGATGGCCGACGTGATCCTGCCGGCCTCCAACGCCGCGTTCGAGTCCGAGGGGACGGTCACCAACTCGGAGCGGCGCGTCCAACGCGTCCGTAAGGCGCTCGAGCCGCCGGGACAGGCGAAGGACGACATCTGGATCATCGCGCAGCTCGCGCGCCGGTTGGGGCACGACTGGGGCGAGCTGTCGGCGTCCGATGCCTGGGAGGAGCTCCGGTCGCTCTCGCCCATGCACGCGAACATGTCATGGGCGTTGATCAAGGAGCAGGGCGGCGTGCAGTGGCCGTGCAACGACGAGTTCCCGAATGGCGCGCAGTTCCTGCACTCCAGGCTGTGGGCGTTCGACGACCCCGCCCGCCAGGGGCGCAAGGCGCCCTTCAGCGTCGTCGTGGACGATCCGCCGGTCGATCTGTTGAGCGAGGAGTACCCGATCCGCCTGACGACAGGCAGGCGGCTGGACTCCTTCAACACGGGCGTCCAGACGGCCGGCTACACCTCGCCGCTCCGGCGGCCCGAATCCGTCGAGGTGTCGGCGGCGGACGCGGAGGCGCTCGGCGTCGCCGAGGGCGAGCGGGTTCGCGTGTCGTCCCGGCGAGGCGAGGTCGAAGCGCCGGTGCACATCTCCTCGGCCCTCCGACGAGGGCTCGCGTTCATGACGCTGCACTTCCCGGACGAGGTCGAAACGAACCGACTCACGATCGAGGCCGCGGACCCGAAGTCCGGCACCGCGGAGTTCAAGGCCACCGCGATCCGGATCGACAAGCTGCGCGCGGGCGTCGCCTGATGGACCTGCATCTCACGGCGGCGACGCCCACCGAGGAGGAGCGCCGCGCCGTGGACGGGCTGCTCGGACCCGAGCCCGTGCCCAACGATCGTGTGGTTCGGGGTGGACACGAAACACGTGCGGACCGGACCTTGCTCCTCCCGGTGCTGCACGCGCTGCACGCCTCCGAGGGGTGGATCAGCGAGGGGGGACTGAACTACATCTGCGAGCGGCTCACGGTGCCACCGGCCGAGGCGTACGGCGTGGCGACGTTCTACGCGATGTTCAGCGTCCAACCGCAGCCGAAGACCATGGTGCACGTCTGCGACGACCTCGCATGCCGGATCGAGGGCGGGAGGGAGCTGGTCGCCGAGCTCGAGGCGGACGGCGCGAACGGCGACTGGACGTGGACGAGGAGTCCCTGCCTGGGCATGTGCGAGCAGGCGCCCGCGATCTTCGTGCAGCGCGCCGGCCGCCCGGACGTGGCGCTCGGCGAAGCGACCGTCGCGACCGTCCGGGCGGCCGTCGCGCCGGACTCGATGGTCACGTGTGCGGGGGCGGTCACTGCGCCGCAGGCATGGGATCCCGCCGTCCGCCCGGGGCTCCGGTTGCTCCGACGACTCGGCGAGGTCGATCCGTCGTCGATCGACGCCTATCGCGCGGCGGGAGGCTACTCGGCCTTGCGGCGAGCGATCGAACTCGGCCCCGAGAGGACGATCCGCGAGATCACCGACGCGAAGCTCCTCGGCCGCGGGGGGGCGGCGTTCCCCACCGGCGTCAAATGGAAGGCGGTCGCCGAGCAGTCGGTGCGCCCGCACTTCGTGATCTGCAACGCCGACGAATCCGAACCGGGCACGTTCAAGGACCGTCTCGTGATGGAGCTCGATCCGTTCGCCGTGGTCGAGGCGCTCACGATCGCCGGCTACGCCACGGGAGCTGAACGGGGTTACCTCTACGTGCGCGGCGAGTACCCGCTCGCGACGGAGCGGCTGGAGAGGGCGATCGCGGAAGCGCGCGTCCACGGGTACCTCGGCGACGACGTGATGGAGCGCGGGTTCGGGTTCGACCTCGAGCTGCGGCGCGGTGCCGGCGCGTACATCTGCGGGGAGGAGACGGCGCTGTTCAACTCGATCGAGGGCAAGCGAGGAGAGCCCAGGAACAAGCCGCCGTTCCCGGTCACGCACGGCGTCTTCGGGAAGCCGACGGCGATCAACAATGTCGAGACGCTGATCAACGTGCTCCCGATCCTCGAGCTCGGCGCGGAGGAGTACTCGTCGGTCGGCACGCAGGACTCGACGGGCTCACGGTTGTTCTGCCTGTCCGGCCACGTCGAGCGTCCAGGGGTGTACGAGCATCCGCACGGCGTGACCCTCAGCGACGCGATCGCGGCGGCCGGCGGCGTCCGTGGCGGGAAGCGCCTGAAGGCGGTCCTGCTCGGTGGCGCCGCGGGCGGGTTCGTGGGACCCGATCGGCTCGACGCCCGGCTGACGTTCGAAGATGCGCGGGCGGGCGGCTACACGCTCGGATCGGGCGTGATCATGGTCTTCGATGAGGACACCGACCTGGTGGATCTGGTTTTGCGGATCGCGAGGTTCTTCCGGGACGAGTCGTGCGGGCAATGCGTGCCCTGCCGGGTGGGGACGGTCCGACAGGAGGAGGCGCTGCAACGTCTCGTCTCTGGACGCACCATCGGGACGCGGGCGGACGAGCTCGCGCTGCTGGAGGATGTCGCCGACGTGATGCGCGAGGCCTCGATATGCGGTCTGGGACAGACGGCTGCCGCCGCGGTCGGTTCGGCCATCTCGACGTTCGGGTTGTTCGACGGGGAGACCGCGTGAGCGCCGTCCCGGTCGCACCGCCGCGGAGGCTCCTCGACGTCGAGGTCGACGGTCGCCCCGTGCGCGTCTCGGAGGGCTCGACGATCCTGGATGCGTGCCGCGCGGAGGGCATCGAGACCCCCACGATGTGCTACGCGGACAACCTCACTCCCGTGAACGCCTGCCGGGTCTGCGTCGTCGAGGTAGAGGGCGCGCGAACGCTCGTCCCGGCATGCTCACGCCCGGTCGAGGCCGGGATGAAGGTGAAGACCGACACGGAGCGCGTTCGTCGTTCGCGGAAGCTTGTGATGGAGTTCCTGGCATCGAGCGTCGATACGTCGCTCGCCGCGGCCGACTGGCAACGCTGGCTGGAGGAGTACGGGGCCGAGCCCGCCCGATTCGGGGCTTCGACGGAGCCGCTGGAGGCGGGGAAGCGCGATCGCAGAGTACCGGGTCACCATCACGAGCCCGAGGACCCGACGCGCGCCGAGACGGTCGCGCAGCCGGTGAAGGTCGACAACGAGCTGTACGTGCGCGACTACGGGAGGTGCGTCCTGTGCTACAAGTGCGTCGAAGCGTGTGGCACGGACGCGCAGCACACGTTCGCGATCGCGGTCGCGGGCCGCGGCTTCGACGCTCGGATCTCGACCGAATACGCCGTGCCGCTCGACGCGTCGGCGTGCGTCTACTGCGGCAACTGCATCGGGGTATGCCCGACCGGAGCGTTGATGTTCAAGAGCGAGCACGACATGCGTGCGGCTGGCACCTGGGACGAAGAGCGACAGGCCGTCACGAACACGATCTGTCCGTACTGCGGCGTCGGCTGCGAGCTGGAGGTCCACGTCCAGGACAACGCGATCGTGAAGGTGACGTCGCCGATGGACCAGGACATCACGAACGGTCACCTGTGCATCAAAGGCCGATTCGGGTTCCAGTACGTGCAGCGGAGGAAGAAGGACCGCACCTGAGGTCGCGCCCGTGAGCGCCATCGCCGGGATCGTCCTCGCCGGTGGGGGATCCATCAGGTTCGGCTCGGACAAGCTGCTCGCTCCCTACCATGGATCGTCGCTCCTGCATCGAGCGATCGAACGCGTGGGCGAGGTGAGCGATGACGTCATCGTGGTGATGAGCCCGGCCGCCGCGGATCCGGCGATGCCCCCGCGCGCGAAGGTGGTGCGCGACGCGAGCGAGGGGGAGGGGCCGCTCGCGGCGATGGCCCGGGGGATGCGGCGGCGCTCGCCACGACCGACGGCCCGAGCCCGCTCCCGATCGTGCTCAGGACCTGGCCGGCGGCCGACGCGGTCCACACGCTCTTGCATGCCGGCCGCCGTCGCCTTGGCGACGTCCTGGATGTGCTCGACACCGTGGTGATCGACGAGAAGACGTGGACGGCGATGGATCCGGGCCGGCGGTCGTTGTTCGACGTGGACGAGCCAGGCGATCTGGAGCGCTAGGCTGCGGCGCGATGTCGCACGTCCAGCCGGTGCACGTGGGGGGGATCGAGGTCCGAACGATCTGTGAGGGGTGGGCGGCGCTCGCGCTCGCCGACGAGAGCCCCGGGCAGACCGTCGACTGGGACGGCGAGCGCGAGCGCCGCCCGTGGGCGTTCGTCGGACCCGACCGATGGCGCTGGCACGTCCACGCGTTCGTCGTCCGGCTGCCGTCAGACGTGATCGTCGTCGTCGACACGGGGGTCGGGGACTTCCCGCCGTACGCCCCGTGGGAGGAGTCCTTCGAGGACGCCTGGGCAGGTGTGGAGGTCGCTGAGGTCCGGCACGTCGTGGTGACGCACCTGCATGCGGACCACGCGGGTGGCACCGTGATCGCCGGTGCGCCCGCGTTCCCGAACGCGACGGTGCACGTGCACGAAGCGGATTGGTCGGCGTTCGCGAGGAGCACGGCCGATGACTACGTGGCGCGTCAGCCGATGGACGCGCTCGCGGAGCTCGGGATGCTCTCGCTCACCGATACCGATCAAGAAGTGGTCCCCGGTGTGCAACTCCGCCATACGCCGGGGCATACCCCCGGCCATCGCAGCGTGATCCTCAGCGACGATGGCGAGGTGGTCCTCCTCACGGGCGACCTGCTTCATCTCCCGACGCAGGTCGCACATCCCGGCTGGTGGTCAGCGCACGACCAGGACCCGCAGCTCGGGGCTGCCGCGCGGCGACTGCTGCTGTGGCGAGCGGCCCAGGATGGGTGGCGCCTCGGGGTTCCGCACTTCGCGCGCCGGCATGCCGCGTCGCGTCTTGATCATGGGAGCCGCAGGACGGGACTTCCATAACTTCAACGTCGTCTACCGCGACGACCCAGCCAACGAGGTCGTCGCGTTCACAGCGACCCAGATCCCGTTCATCGGCGACCGTCGATACCCCTCGTCGCTCGCCGGCGAGCGGTACCCGGACGGGATCCAGATCCACGACGAGTCGGAGCTCGTCCGGCTGATCCGCGAGCTCCACGTCGACGACGTCGTGTTCAGCTACTCGGACGTCAGCCACGAGCACGTGATGCACAAGGCGTCCACAGCGTTGGCGGCTGGCGCCAACTTCGTCTTGCTGGGACCGAACGCGACGATGCTCCAACCAACCGTCCCGACCGTCGCGGTCACGGCCGTGCGAACAGGCGTCGGCAAGTCCCAGACCACCCGCGCGATCGCGGAGGCTCTCAAGGCCGCCGGCAAACGCGTGGTCGCCGTCCGACACCCGATGCCGTACGGGGACCTCGCTGCGCAACGCGTGCAGCGGTACGCCGAGCTCGCGGACCTCGACCGCTACGACTGCACGATCGAGGAGCGCGAGGAGTACGAGCCGCACATCATGTCGGGCACCGTAATCTACGCGGGGGTCGACTACGGGGCGATCCTGGAACGCGCGCAGTCCGAATGCGACGTGTTGCTGTGGGACGGAGGCAACAACGACCTCCCGTTCTACCGGCCGACGGTGTGGATCACCTTGGTAGATCCGCTCCGTGCGGGTCATGAGCTCCGCTACCATCCCGGGGAGACGAACCTTCGGGCCGCGGGGGTCGTCGTGATCAACAAGATGGATTCCGCGACGCCGGACCAGGTCGCGGAGCTCGAGCGGACGATCGCCGAGGTCAACCGCGGCGCTCTCGTGGTCAAGGCCAACTCGAAGGTCACGTGCGACGATCCCGATGCCGTGCGTGGCAAGCGCGTGCTCGTGGTGGAAGACGGCCCGACGCTGACCCACGGCGGGATGAAGATCGGCGCTGGGGTGATCGCCGCCCAACGTCTGGGTGCGGCCGAGATCGTCGATCCCCGCCCGTGGGCGATCGGGACGATCGCCGAGACGTTCGAGAAGTACGACGTGGGTGCCGTGCTGCCGGCGATGGGCTATAGCAACGGCCAGCTGGACGAGATGTCCAAGATCATCGACGCCGCCGACGTCGACCTCGTGGTGATCGGCACCCCGATCGACCTGCGAAGGGTGATCGACATCCGCAAGCCCGCCGTGCAGGTTCGGTACGACCTCGACGTGCTGCTCGACTCACCGCAGCTGGCCGACATCCTGGCACCGGTCCTGTAACCGGTCCTGGAAGGAGGATCCCGTGGAGCGGGTCGTCGTGGCCCTCGGTGGCAATGCCTTGCTCCGCCGAGGCGCGGAGGACACCTACGAGGAGATGTATCGGGCCGCTCGCGCCGCAGCGGAGCGCGTCGCGCAGATCGCCGCGGACGGTTGGGAGGTCGTGGTCACCCACGGCAACGGCCCCCAGGTAGGTCGGATCTTGATCCAGCAAGAGGCGGCCGCGAAGCAGGTCAACCCGATGCCGCTCGACGTCTGCGGAGCCGAGTCCCAGGGGCAGATCGGGTACCTGCTCCAGGTCACGATCGGGGATGTGTTCTTCGAGCGTGGCATGGAACGACCGGTCGTCACGATCCTGTCGCTCACCCGCGTCCGTCCGAACGACCCCGCGTTCCGGAAGCCGACGAAGTTCATCGGGCCCTACTTCAACGAGGCACGGGCGAAGAGGCTCGAGGAGCAACGCGGATGGGTGATGAAGGCCGACCCGCACGGTGGTTGGCGTCGCGTCGTGCCGAGCCCGGAGCCGTACTCGATCGTGGAGACACCGGTGATCCGCACGCTGGTCGCCGACGGCGTCATCGTGATCGCGAGCGGCGGCGGCGGCGTCCCCGTGATCGAGAAGGGGCCTCGGTTGATCGGCAAGGAGGGCGTGGTCGACAAGGACCTCGCGGCGGCGATCCTCGCGCACGAGGTGGAGGCGTCCGTCCTGCTGATCCTGACCGATGTGAAGAAGATCCAGCGAGGCTATGGCACGTTGATGCCCGAGGACATCGACCGGATGACCGCCACCGAGGCCGCTTCGCTGCTCGACCGGGGCGAGTTCGGGGCGGGATCCATGGAGCCGAAGGTGCGCTCCGCGATCCGGTTCCTCGAAGCGGGCGGGGTGCGGACCGTGATCGCCGACCTGGAGGACGCACCGGCCGCGCTCCGCGGTGAGGCGGGAACGGAGCTCGTCCTGGGCTGACCCTCAGCGCCTGGACGGCCGGCCGGGGTTCCGGAACTGCTGGGCGATCACGTAGAGCGCGAAGATCCCGACGATCGCGACCAGCGATGCGAGGAGCCCCAGGAAGATCAGCTCGAGCCAGCCGAGGTGATGCGGGATCCACACGGCGAGCAGCTCCACGGGCTCCGATGCTACCTGACGGGCCCCGTGACACGGGCGTCGTAGGCTCTTGCCCCGTGAAGATCGGTGTCCTCACGGGTGGCGGCGACGTCCCCGGGCTCAACGCATGCATCAAGGCCGTCGTCACGCGCGCCGCAGCCGAGGGTCATCAGGTGCTCGGCATCCGAAGGGGCTGGGCGGGCTTACTCGACGTCGACCTCGCGAACCCACTGTCGGCCTCGGTGAACACGATCCCGCTGGACGTCTCCACCGTTCGGACGATCGATCGGACCGGAGGGACCTTCCTCCACACGTCGCGAACGAACCCCGCGCGGGTCAAGCCCGAAGACGAGCCGCCGTTCCTCCGCGAGGGTCGGACCGATGACGCGCCCCGCGATCACACCGGCCACGCGCTCAAGGTGGTCGAACAGCTCGGGCTCGGCGCCCTGATCCCGATCGGTGGCGACGACACGCTGTCCTTCGCCCTCCGACTCCATCAGGAGGGCGTTCCCATCGTCGCGATCCCCAAGACGATGGACAACGACGTCTACGGCACCGACTACTGCATCGGCTTCTCCACGGCGGTCACGCGGACGGTGAACTTCGTCCACCAGCTGCGAACGAGTGCGGGCTCGCACGAGCGATTGACCGTGGTGGAGGTCTTCGGACGCTACAGCGGCGAGACATCCCTGATCTCGGCCTATCTCTCGGGGGTCGACCGCACGATCATCAGCGAGGTGCCGTTCGACGTGGACCGGCTCGGCGAGCTGCTCCTGCGGGATCAGCGATCGAACCCGAGCCACTACGCGATGATGACGATCTCGGAGGGGGCGACGCTGATCGGTGGCCGGTTGATGGAGGGTGGCCCGGAGGACGCGTACGGTCACAAGAAGCTGGGCGGGATCGGCCAGTTGACCGCCGAGCTGCTCAAAGAGCGCACCGGGCAGGGGATGATCTATCAACAGCTCGGCTACCTGATGCGTTCGGGTACGCCGGACTCGCTCGATCTCATGGTGGCGATCAACTACGCGGTGATGGCCACCGATCTCGTCGTCGAAGGGACGTTCGGCAGGCTGACCTCCCTGCGCGACGGGAACTACGCGAACGTGCCGCTGGCGGTGCTCGGTCAGGGCGTGAAGCGGGTGGACGTCGACTCGCTCTACGACGAGGAGTCGTATCGGCCGAAGATCCGCCGGCGATGCGCCGCGCGATGGCCGATGCCGAGGTCGGCGACGCCTGGTACGGGGACGATCCGACCGTCAACCGGCTCCAGGAGCGCGCCGCCGAACTGACCGGGATGGAGTCCGCCCTCTACGTCGCGACGGGAACGATGGCGAACCAGATCGGGGTGCGGCTCCAGGCGAACGGAGCGGGGCACCTGGTGGCGGCCGAGGAGCGGTCCCACGTGGCCACCGTCGAGATGATGACGAGCGCCGTATTGGCGGGGATCGCCTATCGGACCGGGACCGACTCCCCGAAGGGCTACATGACAGCGGAGCTCGCTCGCCGGCTGCTCGAACCGGATGAGGCCTTCGACGTGGAGGTGGTGGACCTGCTCGCGGTCGAGAACACGCTCGGCGGGTACGGCGGGACGATCTTCCCTGTCGATGAGCTGCGCAAGGTACGGCAGATCGCGGTCGATGCCGGCGTTCCGGTCCATCTCGACGGCGCCAGGATATGGAACGCGGCCGCCGCGACCGGCCTCCCGCTCACTGAATGGACGTCTCAGGTGGACACGATGATGTTCTGCCTCTCGAAGGGACTCGGGGCGCCGATCGGCTCGCTCGTGTGCGGGCCCGCCGAGCTGATCCGGGAGGCCAGGAGGATCTGGATCCTCTACGGCGGCGCTTGGCGACAAGCCGGCATCATGGCCGCCGCCGGTCTGGTCGCGCTGGACGAGGGCCCGGCCCGGATCGTGGACGACCACGCGCGGGCTCGGCGGCTCGCCGAGTCGCTCGCCGAGCTGATCCCGGGTGGGGTCGATCTGGACATGGTCGAAACGAACATGGTCTTCGTCCACACGGAAGCGATGGGGCTGGACGCGCTCGAGACCGTCGAGCGACTCGCGGCCCTCGACGTGGGCGCGGTCCCGGTCACGGGAGCCGTGCGGATGGTGACCCACGTCGACGTGGATGACGACGGGATCGCGCGCGCGATCGACGCGTGGCGCGCCGTGGTCGCTGACGCTGCGAAGGAGTCGTGATGGGCCTGTTCCAGAAGAGCTACCCGCCGGAGATCGCCGGGCGGATCCCACCGGGACAGCGGTTGGTGAAGACCTGGCCGGTCTTGCATTACGGACCGATCCCCACGTTCGACGGCGCGAACTGGGACCTGGAGGTCTCGGGTCTGGTCGAGCAGCCGTTCACGCTGAGCTACCAGGAGCTGCGGGCGCTCCCCACCGTGACGGTCGACGCCGACATGCACTGCGTGACCGGGTGGACGACCCTGGACAACACGTGGGAGGGTGTCCCGTTCCGCACGATCATCGAACGCGCCAAGCCAGCGGCCGAAGCGAAGTGGGTGATCGCCCATTCCGCCCACGGATACACCTCGGACCTCTCGCTTCGATCGATGGATGACGACGACGTGCTGGTCGCGTGGAGGAACCACGGCGAGGATCTGACGCCCGAGCACGGGTGGCCGCTGCGACTGGTCGTTCCGAAGCGCTACGCGTGGAAGAGCGCCAAGTGGCTGACTGGCCTCGAGTTCAGCCCGAAGAACACGCGTGGGTTCTGGGAGGTTCGGGGGTACCACGTGCACGCGGAGCCGTTCGCGGAGGAGCGCTACAGCTACCAGGAAGGCCCGCGGGCGGAGCTCGAGCCCTAGCTCACGCGACGAACAGGGTGATCGTGTCGCCTGACCGGACGGTCGTCCCAGCGGCGGGGGACTGACTGATGACCCTCAGTTGGGGCGTGTTCGGGACGTAGAAGAAACTGACCTCCAGCCCGTACTCGTGGGCCTTCTGCCGCGCCGTGTCGGGGGAGAGCCCGGTGAACGTCGGGACCGGGAAATCCTGCGGACCCTGCGAGACGGTGATCGTCACCGGGTCCCCGTAGGTGGTCGGCGTCGCCTCGGCGGGGTCGACCCTGATCACGATCCCACGCCCGATCTGGTCCGAGAACGCTGTCTGGACGACCGGGACGAAGCCCGCGCGGCGGAGCAGCCGCTCGGCCCGAGCTTGCTGCTTCCCCACGACCGCCGGGATCGGGACGGGTGCGCGACCCTTGCTCACCCACAGCTCCACGGGACTGCCGCGTGGCGCCTTGCCTCCGGCTGGATCCTCGCGAACCACGTCACCCTCGTTCACGGTCGGGCTGTAGATCTTGTGGACGTCCCCGAGGGTGAGGTTGGCGCCCTGGATCGCGTTGGTGGCGTCGTTCAGCGATGAGCCGGTGACGTCCGGGACCGGCACCGGCGGCGGTCCGAGGGAGGGCACGACCGTCACCGTCGCCCCCGCCTTGAGCGCCGTTCCGACCGGAGGATCGACCGCGAGCGCGGCACCGCGCGGCGTGGTGATAGAGAACTCGCCGTTCGCGACCCTGACGGTGAAGCCGAGCGCGCCCAGGCGTGCGGTGGCGTCGTCCATATTCGCACCGACGATCTGCGGGACCGGGTGCGTATGCGGGACGACGTACGCCCAGGCGCCGTAGGCGGCCCCGGCGACCAGCGCGACGACCACGAGGGCGGCGGCCCAGCGCCGCCATCGGCGGCGCTGGGCCCGTTGCAGGCGCGGGATCGTCTCGGTGACGGTCGCGGCGGCCGTCCCGGCCGCCGCGACCGTCTGCTCGACATCCGGGAGGTCGCTGACGAGCGCGCCGAGGGACCGGGCCCGAGGGAGCGAGCCGGCGAAGGACGCGAGGTCGACGCGCATCGCAGCGGCGGACTCGGGCCGCAGCTCTCGGCTGGGGTCGGTGGCGCTCGCCACGAAACCGTCGAGGTCGGTGCCGACCTCCGGCGCCGACCTCGACGGCTTGGGCACCCGGTCCGACAGGTGCTTGTAGGCGATCGCCATCGGCGTCTCGCCCGTATACGGCAGCTCACCGGTCAGCAGCTCGTAGGCGACGATCCCGAGCGAATAGAGGTCCGACCGCGGGTCGGCGGGCTCGCCCCGGATCTGCTCGGGTGCGAGGTACTGGACCGTGCCGGTGACGGCTCCCGCCCGTGTGTTCTTCGCGTCGGCGAACGCCCGCGCGAGGCCGAGGTCGGTGAGCTTCACGACGCCGTCGGTCGTGATGAGGATGTTCTCGGGCTTGAGGTCGCGGTGCACGATGCCTTTGGCGTGCGCGTGCTCGAGCGCCGCGAGGGTCTGGCGGAGGATGTCTGCCGCCTGCGCGGGCGCGAGCCGGCCGCCCGCGTTGAGGAGCTCCCGGACGGAGCGCCCGCGGACGTACTCCATGACCATGTAGTAGATCCCGTCGACCGCGCCCCAGTCGTACACGGCGACGATGTTCGGATGGTTGAGGGTGGCGGCCGCGCGAGCCTCCCGGCGGAACCGCTCGACGAAGCCCTGGTCGCTGGAGAGGGAGCGGTGGAGCACCTTGACCGCGACCTCGCGCGCGAGGACGGCGTCGTGCGCCCGGAAGACCTCGCCCATGCCGCCGGCGGCGATCCGCTCCAGCACGTGGTAGCGGCCATCGAGGGTCACGAGCGTCTGGCCTTGGCCGTTCGCCGAGGCCATCGGTTGTGTCATGCTCTTGGACATCGGCCTCCCGTTCGGGGAAGCGCTCAAGCTGGGAGGAGCGCGTCCGGAGGCATCCTAAGGCCATGGAGGCCCGGAACCATGCAGCCACTGCGACCGACCGCGGATGAGGCGGCGTCGCACCGCATCGCCCAGGAGCTCGACCGGATCGACGCGGCGGTCCATGCGGGCTCGGCCGACCTTCGGCAACTGGGCTTCTGGCGGGTGGTCGCCGCCATCAAGCGGGACCCGGTGTTTGTGCTCGACCACGCCGACCAGGTCGGAAGGATCGATGGGGCGGCCTTCCGCGCCCGCGTCAGGGCTCGGGCGCCGGTCTGGGTCGGGACCGTCCTGCTCGTCGCGGTGATCGGGGTGGGAGTGGTCGCCATCATCCTGGCCGCGCGATGGACGGGGACGGCGGCCGGGCTCGCCCTCCTGGCGGCGGCGGTCGCCTGGTCGATCGGGGTGCATCTGCCGACGCATCTGGCCTTCGGATGGTTCGTCGGGATCCGCTTCACCGACTCCTTCCTCGGAGGACCGCCACCGCCCCGGCCGGGTCTGAAGACGGACTACGCCACCTACCTCCGCGCCGAGCCCTCGATGCGAGCCTGGTTCCACGCGTCCGGCGCGATCGCCACCAAGATCGCGCCGTTCGTGGCCGTCGCACTCGCCCCGGCGACCAACGCGCCGGCCTGGGCGGTGCTCGCCACCGCTGGGATCGGCGTCCTGCAGATCGTCACCGATGTGCTCTTCTCCACCAAGACCAGCGACTGGAAGAAGTTCCGTCGCGAACGCGCCGTGGCGAAGTACCTCCGCCACCGCTGACGCCGCTCCTCGGTATCCTTCGGGGCGACGGACCGGGGAGCCCGGGCGATGACCGGGCTGAGAGGTGGGCATGGGGCGCCCACGACCCGCAGAACCTGACCCGGATCATGCCGGCGGAGGGAGGACGATGGCGGCACTCGATCCCCGAGCGCTCCGCGTCTACGTGCTCACGTCTTCGAGGTTCGCCGGCAGGTCCCATCGCGACGTCGCGATGGCCGCCCTCGAGGGCGGTGCCGGCGCGGTGCAGCTCCGCGCGCCCGAGCTCCCCGAGGACGAGCTGCTCGGGGTCGCGTCCGAGCTGGCGCGGGCATGTGCCGACGCCGGCGTCCTGTTCGTGATCAACGATCGTCCCGAGATCGCCGTGAAGGTGGGCGCCGGGGGTGCCCACGTCGGTCGCGAGGACGACCCGTCGAGGGCTCGCCTCGCTCTCGGGCCGGAGCGCGTCCTCGGGATGAGCATCAACGATGCGACGCAGACCCGCGAGGCCGAAGAGCTCGGAGCGGACTACATCGGGGTGACCGTGTGGGCGACCCCGACCAAGCCGGAAGCCAACCCGGGCGGCCTCGCCCTCGTCCGAACCATCGCAGATCGAAGTGCGCTCCCGGTAGTGGGGATCGGCGGGATCGACGCCGCCAACGCGCCGTCGGTCGTCGATGCCGGAGCCGCCGGCGTGGCGGTGATCTCGGCGGTCGCGGCCGCTCCCGACCCGATCGCGGCGACGCGGGAGCTCGTCCGTGTCGTCGACAGCGCGCTCGAGCGACGAGGAGGCTGACATGTCCCAGCAGGTGACCGGGAAGGCCACACCCGAGCTCTTCGAACGGGTCATCCTCCGGCGGCTGGGGGCGCCGGACGTCGACGTGCTGACCCCCCCGAAACACGGCGTCGACGTCGGCGTCGTCCGGGTCGCCGATGGGGTGGCGATGGCGCTCACCACGGATCCGGTCTTCGTCGTCCCCACGTACGGCTGGGAGCGAGCGGCCTGGTTCGCGGTCCACATCCTCGCGTCGGATGCCGCGACCTCCGGTCTTCCCCTCCGGTGGATGGCTGTGGATCTCAACCTCCCGCCCGAGCTCGACGACGAGGGACTGACCGACCTCTGGGACGCGTTCCACCGCACGTGCGAGGCGCTCGGGATCTCGATCGTGACCGGGCATACCGCGCGCTACGACGGCTGCGCCTGGCCGATGGTCGGCGGGGCGACGTGCATCGCGCTCGGGCCCGCCGACGCCTATGTCACCCCGGAGATGGCGCGACCCGGCGATGCGATCGTCGTGACGAAGGGCGCGGCGATCGAGGCGACGGCGTTGTTCGCCGCCACGTTCCCGGAGCGCCTCGCCGAAGGGGTGGGCGCCGACGTCGTGGAGGCGGCCGATGCGCTGTTCGAGGAGATGTCGGTCGTTCCGGAGGCGGAGATCGCGCGCGCGTTCGGGGTCCGGGACGCGGGGGTGACGGCGATGCACGACGCGACCGAGGGCGGTGTGCTCGGCGGCCTCCTGGAGGTCGCCGTCGCTTCGGGCAACGGGATGCGGATCGAGCTGGACGCGATCCCGATCCGTCCGGAGGTCCGGGCGGTCTGCGAGCACGTCGGCATGGACCCCTACCACGCGATCAGCGAGGGGACGCTGATCGCGACGGTCGTCGCTGACCGCGCCGATGCCTACCTTCGGGCACTCGCCGATGGGGGGATCGCGGCGGCGGTCGTCGGCGAGGTCCTGCCCGCGGGCGCGGGCCGCACGCTCGTCCGCGGAGGGGTGGCGGAGCCGCTCGAACACCCCGGCCTCGACCCGTTCTGGGGCGCGTTCGGCGCGTGGGCGGCTGCGGCGGCTGCCGGCGCGTGAGCCGGGTCGCGCGGAGGTCGGCCCGGTAGCGTGTGCCGCGGATGGACCTCGTCTGCATCGGCGACGTGATGCTGGATGTGCACGTTGCCTCCGGCGCGCTCGCACGCGGCGGCGACGTGCACGGCCGGGTCGCGATCCGCCCGGGCGGGACCTCGGCGAACGCCGCCGTGTGGGCCGCTTGGGCCGGGGCCACCGCCGCGGTGATCGCGGCCGTCGGGGACGATCTGGCGGGAGCCCTGTGCGTCGCAGCCCTCGCGGATCGAGGTGTGGACGTCGGGGGCGTGGTCCGGCGCTCGTCGCCGACCGGGGTGATGGTCGTGATGACGGAGGACGGTGAGCGTTCGATGGTCGCCGACCGCGGCGCGAACGCCCAGCTGGGCGCGGCCGACGTCGAGGGGATCGAAGCCGGGGCCGTCCTCGTCTCCGGCTACCTGCTCCTGCAGGAGCCCGGGCACGAGGTCGCGGTCGCCGCCATCGGAGGCGTGCGCACGCCATTGCTGGCGGTCGAGGCGGCGTCGTGGCCGCTCCTCGAGACGTTGGGCGTGGAACGGTTCTTCGAGGAGACGGCGGTGTGCGACGTGGTGCTCGCGAACGAGCGCGAGGCCCGGGTCCTTACGGGGACCGACGGCGAGGATGCCGCACGGGTGCTCGGTGCGCGGTACCGCTTCGCCGCGGTCAAGCGCGCGTCCAACGGTGCCACGCTGATCGCGGACGGCCGCCTCGTGGCGGCCGACGGTGAGGTGATCGAGGAGGTCGAGTCCACGGGCGCGGGCGACGCGTTCGACGGGGTCCTGCTGTCATCGCTCGCGCGGGGGCGAGCGCCGGAAGAGGCGCTCGCCCGCGCCTGTCACGGGGGGGCGCTCGTCGCGGCGAGCCATTCGACCTGGCCGGAGGAGACCGGCGCGTGACGTTCCTCCTGTCCGACGAGGTCGCGATGGCCGTCGCCTCCGGACGCGCCGTCGTCGGGCTGGAGACGAGCGTGATCGGTCAGGGTCTCCCGCACCCACGCAACCTCGAGTGCGTCGAGCGGATGGAGACCGCGATCCGCGGCGCCGGGGCGACCCCCGGCTGGATCGGCGTGGTCGACGGCGCCGTCCGGGTCGGCCTCGAGCGAGCCGAGCTGGAACGGTTCGCCGAGCCGGACGCGGCGGTCAAGGTGACGCGGCGCGACGTCCCGGCCACGGTGGTATCGGGCTCGCTCGGCGCGACCACGGTGAGCGCGACGATCTGGGCGGCTCACCGGGCCGGTATCGGGGTGGCTGCGACCGGCGGGATCGGCGGCGTCCACCCGGGTCCGCGGCCGGACGTCTCCGCCGACCTGCTCGAGCTCGCCCGAACGCCGATCGCTCTGATCGCGAGCGGCCCGAAGTCGATCGTGGATCCCGCGGCGACCGCCGAGAAGCTCGAGGAGCTCGGCGTGGCCCTCGTCGGCTACGGCGTCGATCGTCTCCCGTTCTTCCTCGCGCGTGAGGTGCCGGTCGAGCTGGAGCATCGGGTCGACACGCCGGAAGGAGCCGCGGCGATCGCCCGGGCGCATCGCGCGCTCGGCGCCCAGGCCGCGCTCGTGCTGTGCAACCCGATCGCACCCGAGCACGCGTTGGATCCCGATGCGTTGATGGCCGCGACCGCGCGCGCAGAAACCCGGGTGGAGGAGGAAGGGGTGGCCGGCAAGGCGGTCACGCCGTTCCTGCTCCGGGCGCTCGCCGACGAGACCGGTGGCCGCTCGCTGGAGGCGAACCTGGCCCTCCTCGAGGACAACGCCCGCCTGGCCGCCGAGGTCGCGCTGGCGATCAGCGCAGCCACGTCTGGACGATGACCTTCGAGAAGCTCCAGCCGTAGCGGAGGCTGGCGGGCTTCTTGGATTCCCCGCCCGCCCGCGCCACGATGGTGACCGGGACCTCGACCACGCGCACTCGATGCCGGAGCGCCTCGATCAGGATCTCGCTCGTCCAGAACTGGTCCTCCTGCAGCACGAACCGCTGCAGGAGCTCGGCGCGGGCGGCCCGGTAGCCACTGGATGGGTCGGTGATCCTGCGGCCGGTCAGCAGGGTCACGATCCGGGCGAAGAGGTGGACCCCGAGGTGGCGGAGGAGGCTCTCGCGTTCGAACTCACCGAGGATCCGCGATCCGTTCACGTAGTCGGCGCTCCCGTCGATGATCGGTCGGATCATCACAGGCAGTTCCGAGGGCAGATGCTGCCCGTCGGCGTCCATCGTCACGACGATCTCGGCTCCGAGCTGCAGGGCGA